>JBCDAA010000158.1:0-18604 GCA_039186435.1 Myxococcota bacterium
CAACGGCACTCGAGATGCAACGACCGCCCGGGTCGTTCGTGCGCTGCCGCCGGGTCGAATCGCGGCGTGTGGGAGCGTTGAACTTATCGGGGAGGGCTGCGCCATCGGGGTGGAGCGCGTGTCCAATCGCCCCCGCTTGGTGATTGATGTTGCCGCGGCGCGAAGGGCGGGTCTCGACCTTGATTCGCGACTCCTACGACTCGCACGCGTGCTGCGCTAGCGGTGTATGCTCGCGGCCAAGGAGGCTCCGTGCGATCCAAGGTGCTGATCGTCGACGACGATCCCATGTCGATAAAGATCCTCGAAACCGCTCTCAAGGGGCGCGGTTACGACGTGATGACGCGGACCGAAGCGATCGGGACCTCGACGGTGATCTTGCGCGAACGTCCCCACGTGGTGGTGATGGATGTGGACATGCCCGCGTTGAACGGCGATCGCATTGTGTCGATGATTCGCACCAAGGTGCCGGGGACGACCTTTGTGCTCTGTTCCGGTCTCCCCAAAGACGAGCTAACGCGGGTCGCCAACGACTGCGGCGCGACCGCGGTGTCCAAGGGTGACCTTCGTGAGATTGTCCGCGTGGTCGAGTCTGCGTTGGTGTAGCGCGACGTGCGGGCTCACGTCACGATCCCGATCGCACTGACCTTCGCGCTCATCGGCGTGGGCATCTATCTTTACTTTCCGAGGCAGCAGGAGGATGCGGGCACGAGAGCGCTAGGGCTTAAGGCTTCGCGTCTCGCCGAGCTTGCGGCGTATGCGATCGCGCCGGCGGTGGAGTTCGACGACGAGGCGTTGATCGCGGAAGTGTTTCGAGGCGCGGCGAGCGATCCGGAGCTGCAGTCCATCGCGGCGTTCCGCGGCGGCGTCATGCTTTCGGCTTATCCCGAGGACGCCGAGGTCGAGTACCAGGGCGAAGCCGCGGAAACGCTTGTCTACTTTCTCCCGGGACAGGTTTGCGTGGAGGTCCCGATCCCCTCGGCAACGGGTGAGCCCGCGCTCCTTCTCGCGTCCTACTCAACGGCGACCATCGACCACGCGAGTCAGCGGAACCGCTGGGTTGCGGTGGGTATCGGGCTCGCGATCTTCCTGGTCGGTTTGATCCTCGCGCTTCGCATCGACTTTCTCTTCGCGGCGCACCGTCGAGCGCGTCACCGCGCCGAAGAGGCCAGCCGAGCGAAGAGTCAGTTCCTCGCGAACATGAGCCACGAGATTCGAACCCCCTTGAACGGCATCCTCGGCATGGCGACGCTGCTTCTTCACAAACGCCTTCCGGAAGAAGAGCGCCGCTATGCGCAATCGATCGAGCGGTCGGGGCACAATCTGCTGCGCCTCGTGAACGACATCCTGGATTTTTCGAAAGTCGAAGCGGGTCGCTTTGAGCTCGAGGAGGCGCCGTTTTCGCTCGTTCAACGCCTCGACAACGTCGTGGATGCGGTGGCGAAGTCGGCGTCGGACAAAGGTGTGGAGCTCGTGGCGCATCTCGCCCCGGACGTGCCGACGGGTCTTGTTGGGGACGGGCTTCGTGTGGAGCAGATTCTCATGAACCTCGTCGGCAACGCGGTGAAGTTTACCGACGAGGGCGAGATCTTTGTTCACGGCAAAGTAGCGTCCCGCGATGAGTCCGAGGTGCGCGTGCGCTTCGAGGTTCGCGATACCGGCATTGGCATGACGCCAGAGCAGCAGCGCCGCGTGTTTGAAGCGTTCACGCAGGCCGACGTGTCGATGGCGCGACGTTTTGGCGGTTCCGGCCTGGGGCTCACGATCGTGCGGCACCTGGTTGAGCGCATGAAGGGCACCCTTGAGCTCGAAAGCGAAGCCGGCAAAGGGACGACGTTTATCGCGACGATCCCGTTTGCGATCAGCGGTGAGGGAGACGCGCCGGCGGGCTGGCTTCAGGATCGAAAGCTGCTCGTCGTCGACGACAACGCCACCAACCGGCTGGTGTTGCGGGAGCAGATCAGCGCGTGGGGGGGCAGCGCGGAAGCGGTCGAGGGTCCGCAAAGCGCGCTCGCTGCGCTGGATGAAGCAAGCTTCGATATCATCGTTCTCGATTTTCACATGCCGGAGATGAACGGCCTCGAGCTCGCGCAGGCGATTCGAAAGCGCGAAAACGCGCCCTTGATGGTGATGCTCTCGTCGGTGGAAACAACGGCGCGGGAGATTCGCGAGGCGGGCATCGCGGCGTACGCGAACAAGCCGATCGTGCGGCGGACGTTCGAGCGTGCGCTTCGAACCGCGCTTGGGGAAGGCGCGCCCGAGGCCGCACCGATGCGCATTGAAAAGCGCAACCGCGGAACGCTGCTCGTCGCGGAAGACAATGCGACGAATCGGGAGGTGATCTCGTCGCTCCTCGCCGTGATCGGGTTTGACTCGCAGATGGTCGAAAACGGCGCGCAGGCGGTCGAAGCGGCGCGAGACGCGGATGTTCGCGCAATCCTCATGGACTGTCAGATGCCGGTGATGGATGGATATGCCGCAACGCGCGCGATTCGGGAAGAGGAGCAAGCTGGGGGACGTGCGCGTATGCCGATCATTGCGGTGACGGCGCATGCGCTTCCGGAAGAGCAAGAGCGCGCGACCGAGGCGGGCATGGACGCGTACGTCACCAAACCGGTCTCGCTGGGTGCGCTCGACGAGGCGCTTTCAAACCTTCTTGAGGAAGACCCCGCCGTCGTGCGGAACTCGATGGTGCCACCGTCCGTCGACCAGGTGCTGGATCCTGGAGCCCTCGATACGCTCCGCGAGCTTGGCGTTTTCGATCGCGTCGTCGGAACGTATCGGGACGATGCCCACGGTTTGCTTGAGGCGATGCAGCAGGCGCTGGTGGACCTCGACGCGGATGGGCTTCGTCGCGCGGCGCATACCCTCAAGGGCGCGAGTCGCTACGTGGGTGCGGTGCAGGTCGCGGCGCTGGCGGAGGCGATCGAACACGGCGCGAGCGAGGGCGAACTCGCCGAAGCGGAAATGCAGACCTTGGAGCTCGAAGACGTACTTCTTCAAGCCATGTCCGGCCTCGAAGCAGAGATGGAGGGAGCGAATGTCGGAACTCAAATTTAAGCGGCATACGAAGGATGTCCGCATCGAGGTGAAGACCTCCGGGCCGCGACCGCGGGCGCCGATCGCGGCGGCCAGCTCCCCGCCCCATCCGGCTCTCGCGCATGCCGCTCCGAGCACCATGCACGACGACGGAGCGTCCACGGATACGTCGCCCTTTGCGGGGCCGCTCGGCGGAAACGGGAGCACCCGTACCTGGCTCGAGCGAAAGCGAAGTGCGGCCGGATTGTGCCCGGCGTTCGTCTTCTTTGGGTCGACGACCTTTACCGTGTCGTTTTCGTTTCGGGAAAACTCGCTCGTCGCGCTCGACTCGGACCTCAACGTCATCGACACCCTCGAGGTGCCCCGCCGCTCCATCGACTGGAGCCGCCTCTTTAGCGGTGGGCTTTCGATCGAGGCGATCACGCGGCGCCTCTTTCGGGACACGTCCGGCGGCGCGTATTTCTTTGTGGAGGACGATGGTCGCGTGGTGATTCCGACCTCGGCGAACACCATGTGGCGGATCAAGCTAGAGGGCGGAAAGCTCACGAAGGAAAAGCCCTTCGACTTCAACCCGGAAGACGGCGGGCCCTACGGCGGAAAGCGGCTGCCTTCGCCGGCCTTTGGCAACGCGGTGTGCGCCGACGAAGGCGTATGCATCGACTATGCGGCGCAGCATCGCGTGATCAGTGCGCTGCCGACCTGGGGCGACGAGGATAGCTACTGGTTTGCGACGAACCTAGGCGTCGTGGGGGTGCTGGTGGCGCCGCCGAACTCGAAGGCGGTGACCCTCGACTTGAACAACAAGGCGGACAACCCTTGGGCGCGCTCGCAGCAGGACGAGCGAATTCAAAACTCCTTCTCGGTGGGCGCGAAGGGTGCGTTTGTCGTCTCGGACTACGCGCTCTACCGCTTTGTGTACGACGGGGATCAGATTCGGATCGCGTGGCGCGTCGCGGTGCCGCGCACGGTGCGCAAGGGACCGAAGCCCGGGCACGTCGGCATGGGGTCGGGCACGACGCCCACGCTGATTCGGGACGACTACGTTGCGATCACCGACGCGGGCGAGCAGATGAAGGTGATCCTCTGCACGCAGGACACGCATGCGGACCACAAGCCGAAGGTGTCGACGCACATCGCGTTCGACGGGGCGATCGAGAGCGCCTGCGAGAACTCGCTCGTGTCGTTTGGGAACCACCTGATCCTCGGAAACACCTGGGGGTACATCACGCCCTTCGAGAAGAAGAAGCGAAAGGACGGGGTGCTGGGCGTGGAGGGGTACGAGATCGTCGGGGGCGGCAAGCTCAAGAAGCGTTGGGACTCGCCGGTGAACGTGATGAGTGCGCCGCCGAAGCTGGGGCGAAAGAACGCGACGCTCTACGCTTACACCCAGAACGACGAGAAGGACTGGGCACTGGTCGGCATGGACCCGTGGAGCGGGGACGTCGTGTATCGGGGCGTGGTCTACGACGACGACGACCGCGACAACGACAACGCCTGGGGCACGATCGGAATCGGGCCGGAAGATCAGCTCTTCGTGGCGCAGTGGAGTGGGCTGCTTCGGATTACAGACGATTGATCCGCTCGGTTTTTGTGTCGTCTTGGGCGGCCCGGCGGAGCGGGGAGGAGCTTTTGCGGCACGAGGTTTCATGTTCGGGCTCGCTCCGCCATGCTGCGATTCCGTGCCTCGTCTTCCACAGCTCCCCGGCTCCTTGCTCTCGCCGATGCCTCAGAAGCGCGCGGCGTGCTGGCTCCGAGGCGTGGGCTTTGACGACGTGAGGTGCTTTGGCCGGGTCGCCAGGATGGTTGGCGCGGAGGAACCGCCGGAATGGACGGTGAGTCGCATCGTCGGGGGCGGCGTTGCACACGAGGTGCGAGCGGCGTGCGATCTCGAGGGGTTCGCGGACTCAGCTACCGGAATGGGCGTGTTGGTCCCGGGGTTTGAGACGCGCCTCTACGTGTTTTGGACGCCGGGGCTTGGCGTGACGTTTGAGCTCGCGAGTCTCGATGAGGCCGAAGCGGAGAGGGTTTGGGCTGGCGTCCTTCGCTACGTTGCGGACGAGTGCTGGAACGAACCGGCGGACCGGCTGGTGCTCGTGAACTCGCGCGGCGATTTGGAGCGGCATCACAGCGGCATGGTTAGGGAGGCGACGCAACGCTCCGTCGATTTGCTTTTCGTGTCCAAGTCGAGGACGCCGCCTACGTTGACGTTGCCCGACGCGCTCGAAGCGCACACGGACGGGGTGGGAAATCTCCTCGCTTGGTCGCAGCGGTAGACCTGCAGGATCGCGCGAAGTCGATAGAAACTAGCGGTGTTTCGAGACGAGCAACGCAGCGAGCGCGCGGTCAGTTCCAGGTGAGACCGATCTAGCCAGGCGGCGGCGGAGGCGGAGGTGTGGTCTGTTCGACGAGCCAGGCGTCGCTCGAGAGGAACTCGATGCCGTCGACCTCTTCCTTGTCCGCGAGATCCGGATGGTCGGTGACGACGCGCGTCACGCCGCAGGCTTTCGCTGCGCCGACGAGGGCTTCGATCCACGCGTCGGCGCCATGCTCCTCGGATTCATCCGCGATGGTCACGAACTGGCGGATGGTCTTCATCTGCGCTTCGACCGCTTCCGGCTTGAAGGCGTCGAGGTTGCTAAGCATCCCTTCGATGCGCGCAAGGATCCACTGGGTGGTGCCGGTCTTCTTTCCGGGGCCGATCACGCGTCGTACGACGTGCTCAGGCGGCGAGCCAAGGGCCACGGAGGCGTTCACGTACACATCGGGTCCGAGAATGATGTCGCTAGCCATTGCTCCGATTGTCGAGGGGCGCGTCTCAGAGTCAAGAAGAACCCGGGCGCGTCTCGAAAATGTCGGGTAGCGCTCTAGCGATAGGTGGGTTCCAACCCTTTGAGCAGGCCTTGAATGTGACTGCTGACCGCGCGGTTGTTGACCGAGGCCACGACGCGTGTGGACCCGGGAACGCTCCGCCGGATGCGCTCGAGGGTGCGGACCACGGCGCGTAACGGAACGACGACGTGGCGCCAGCGGCGGTTTGGGATCTGCAGTGCGCTCGCGATTTCGTCGCCGTTGAACGCGTAGGTGAGCCCGTCGTGGACGCGGAGCATGAGCGGCGCGAGGGCCTTTTCGAAGGGGCGTTCCGCGACCTGCGCCGGCACGCGTCGTAGAGCGGCCGCAAGAGCGAGGGAATCGTCGTCGGGACCGGGCTGGACGAGGTCGATCAGCTCGGCGAAGCGGGCGCCGCGCGGCACGCTCGAGAGCTCCTCGAGGAGGCGCTCGTCCACGCCGCTGACGAAGCCGGAGTAGCGCCAGAGGTGAAGCAGCGCTTCGCGTTCGTCGTCGGTGAAGTGGTAGCCGAGCATTTCGGCGCCGGCGATCACGAGGAGCGAAAACTCGACCACGGTGCCGGCCATGTCGGCCTGGTTGATCGGCGCGCCCCAGGCGGGGTTCCAGCCGGCGCGCCAGACGCGCTGGCGAACAAAGGCGTGCATCAGCCGCACCCGGAGCGCGATCTGAAAGCCCTCGCCGAAACGCTCGAGGGCGCGGCGCTGGATGGTTGCAACGATGAAACGGCCGGTCTCCGCGAGACGTCGCGGCGCCATGCGCTCGAGCTGGCCGGTGAAGGCGAGCGGTTTCACCGCCGGAGCGCTGTGGTAGCCGTTCATCAGCGACCAGGCGCTGAGGATGAACATCATGCTCTTGCCGATGCGCTGGTAGGTCTGCGCGCCGAGGGCGAGGGCGTCCGCGTTCACCCACGTCGGGCGTTCGTCGATGGAGGCAAAGAGCTTCCGAAGAGGGGCACCGTCGCTTGCGCGAATGCCGGAACGAACCGCGCGCTCGAAGGCTTCCCGGCGCTCGCTTCCCCGCATCCAGGCTGCGACCTCGTCCGCGAGCGGATCGGTGCGCGTCATGAAGCGCGCGTACTCGTCCGCGAGCTGCCCGAAGCGTTTGCGGGCCTCGGTGCGGTTGACGTAGCGCTCCACAAACGCCGGCGCGGGTGCTCCGTAAACGAGAGTCACCCGCGCATCATAGCTGGATTTGCGTTCGCTCGAGCGTCCTTCAACGACCGGGGCGAACCGTCACGTTGCCGCACGAGTACTGGTTGCGGCCCGCGCGAATGCGCACGGCACCGTCCCGCGCGTTTTGGGGCACACGCGCGCGTACCTCGTTGCCGTTCTTCGAGAGGATCGCGAGAGGTACCGTGCCGATGTTCACCGCGGTGACCTGATCGAGGTTGCTCCCGCGAAGGACGAGCGTGCCACCCCAGACGGTGAGGCTCGCCGCCGGTCGACACTGCGGCGTGAGGCTGACGTTCCGGGAGCCCGTCACCGCGGGGCGCGGCGCGACGACGGTGGTCATGGTCGCGGGCGCGCGAACGGTGCCAGGGCGGCTGGTGCTTCCCACCGGAATGCCCGGGCGGGTTGCCGGCCGCGCGGTGGTGTTCGGTCGCACCGTCGTCGTGGGTCGCGCGGTCGTGGTGGGACGCGGCGTGGTGTTCGGGCGCACGGTCGTCGTGGGTCGAACGGTGGTCGTGGGCCGCGCCGTCGTATTTGGACGAACGGTGGTGGTGGTGGTCCGAACGGTCGCGGTCGGGCGCGGCGTTGTATTGGGACGCACGGTGGTCGTGGGTCGCACCGTCGTCGTCGGACGCGCGGTGGTGTTCGGGCGCACGGTGGTGGTGGTCCGAACGGTGGTGGTGGGACGCGGCGTCGTATTCGGGCGAACGACGGTCGTCGGCTGCGGTCGCGGCTGGGGCTGACGCACGGTGGTCGGACGGGGACGCGGCGCCGGCTGCACCACGGTAGTCGGGCGCGGCTGCGCAGGCTGTACGGTCACGGTGGTCGGACGCGGCTGCGCGGGTTGCACGGTGACGGTGGTCGGACGCGGCTGCGCGGGTTGCACAGTCACCGTGGTCGGACGCGGCTGCGCGGGTCGCACGTTCACCGTGGCGGGACGAACGTGCACGGTCGAGCTCGGCGCAGACGGCCGGGAGGGCTGCACCACGACGGTGGTGGTCCGCGCCTGGCGCGGTGGAACGCGCTGCACAACGACCGCGGTTCCCGGACGGCGCGCATGAACGCGGATCGTTCCCGGCGTGCGGTACACCGAAGGCGGCTGCGCGTTGTTCCCGCGCCAATAACCCGGGTGGTACTGGTAGCCACCGCCCTGCACCGCAACACACACCGGCGGCTCCCAGGCGTACCCCGGACGTGGCTGCGCCCAGTGGCCATCTACCCAGACCCACCCATTTTGCCAGCGCCAATAACCGCTCACCCAGACGGCGTTCGCGTAGGGACGCGCGCCGGGATTCAGCGCTGCGCGAAGCGGCGGCGGCGGCTGATTCACCGACACATACACCGGCTGCGCATACGCCGAGCCTTCGACGGTCGAAACGGTCGTGGTCCCGTGCGTGTGAATCACGCAGCCGGAAGCGGCCAAAAGACTGAGGGCTAGGGTGGTTCGCAACATGGCAATCCTCTCTACACCCATTGGACTGGTTCCGCACCACATCCATTCAGTGGGTCGGGCGGAAAAAGCGCAGTGATTTTCAGCGATCGGTGGTGACTATACTGCAGCCTGCGTAAATGGATGGCTACGAGGTCTACGAGAAGATTCGCTTCGAGTGTGAACGCGTGAGGCCGCTTCGCGGCGACGCGCCAAGGTTTTGGTGTCTTGTGCTTGCGGCGCGGAGCGGTTGGTGCCGTACCACCGAGCACTAATGACGTATTGCGTCGACACCCCGGAGCTTCAGTCAGAGCCCGATCTTGATCGGGTGTTGGATCATGGGTGGGACGTGTTGTGCGGGGTGACACCGGAAGCGCTGCCAGGCTTCGGTTGGGAGGAAGACCCTGATTCGATGCATCAGCCCGCCGGGTCGGAGCCGAATCTCTTTCGAACGAAGGCGTGGGTGTACGATGTTGTGGAGACGCTCGTCGCCGATTCCGCGACGCGCAACGGGAGGTACATCAAGCTCCTGGTGACCGCCCTGGATCTGCCGTCCGAGTTCATCGATTGCCAGCTTCAGGGCTTCCTTGTCGGTGATCGTCCTTCGGACTTTCACCTGAACGAGCTTCGTGAGGATGCGACCTGGGCCCTAGGCGTGACAGACCTCGGCGTCGCCCAGATGCGCAAATTCCAAGTACGCACCAGGAAAGCTCGCGATGAGTACTCGATACGATTCCTCAGGGAGCCGGTACTCGAGATCACCCCTCGCTCTGATTTCGTGAGCTGACTGGAGCAACCTCCAGGCGGAGCTCGACTCCCTAACGCCGGTGCGGGCGGCGCGAACCGCCTCTGGGCTTTCGCGAACCCCGCGGTCGACGTCGCTTGCTCGGGCCCGAGCGCCGCTTCTTCCCGTCCAGATCCGTCTCCGGCGGAAGGGGCGTGCTCGGCGGGTAGTCGTGATCTTCGATGCGCGAGACGTGGCGCTGAATGAGGCGCTCGATGTCCTCGAGGTAGGGGCGCTCGTCCTCGTCGCAGAAGGAGAGGGCGATGCCGCTGGCGCCGGCGCGGGCGGTGCGGCCGATGCGATGCACGTAGGTCTCGGCGACGTTCGGGAGATCGAAGTTCACGACGTGGCTGATGCCGTCGATGTCGATGCCGCGGGCCGCGATGTCGGTCGCGACGAGCAGGCGCAGCTCGCGGCTTTTGAACGCGGCCAGCGCACGCTCGCGGGCGCCCTGGGATTTGTTGCCATGAATGGCGGCGCTCTTGAGGCCTGCGCGCTCGAGCTTCTTCACGAGACGGTTCGCGCCGTGTTTGGTGCGCGTGAAGACGAGTGTCTGCTCGATGTCGTCGTCGTTTTTCAGAAGGTCGATGAGGAGCCGGGGCTTGTTGCCCTTGTCGACGAAAAAGACGCGCTGCTCGATGCGCTCCGCGGTGGATGAGACTGGCGCGACGGCAACCTGCACCGGGTCCACGAGGAGCTGCTCCGCGAGCGCGCGAATGTCCTCGGGCATCGTCGCCGAGAAAAAGAGCGTCTGCCGCTTTTTCGGAAGCTTGGCGATGACGCGCTTCACGTCCGGAAGAAAGCCCATGTCGAGCATGCGGTCCGCTTCGTCGAGGACGAAGACTTCGATGTCCCGGAGGTCGACGTGGCCGCGGCTCATCAGGTCGAGGAGGCGCCCGGGCGTCGCGATGAGCGCGTCGAGGCCTTCGTCGAGCTCGCGAATCTGCTTCTTGTCCGACACGCCGCCGAAGATGACGGTGTGCCAGAGCTCGAGGTGCTTGCCGTAGGTCTTGAAGCTCTCGCCGATTTGGCTGGCGAGCTCCCGCGTCGGGGTGAGGACGAGCGCGCGGAGGCGTGTTTCTTCGCCGGCGGCTTCGTCGAGGCGCTGCACGAGGGGAAGGGTGAATGCGGCGGTCTTGCCGGTGCCGGTCTGCGCGCAGCCGAGGACGTCGCGGCCCTTGAGGGCGGGAGCGATCGCGGCGGCCTGAATGGGCGTCGGCGTCTTGTACCCGGCGTCGCGAACGGCGCGGAGCACCGGTTTGGCGAGACCGAGGTCTTCAAAGTTGGTCATGTTGGTACTGCATGGGCCCTGTGGGTTTTTGAAAACGGGCCCGTTCACGCGGGGTCTGGAGGATTCTGGCGGCGGGTCAAGGTGAATCCGGACCGTTCGTGTCCCCGAACGCCCCTGTCGATCTCGCAAGGTTGGACGTCAGTTTGCTAACGCAGCCGCCGTTCTCGTTGTCCCAGCGCTACGAATTTGGGTCCATGAGGGCCTGCCGAACGATGGCGCGCGGTTTGCTTAGTCGCTTTGCAGATGGACACTCACGTTACTGTGATTCGCGTTCTCTTTGTCGCGGCGCTTGCAACAAGCGTCATCGTAAGGCGCAGCCGGACGGGGGTCGTTCGCGTTCGTGGCGCGACGCTCTGGCTCCTTGCCGTGCTCGTCGCGTGCGGCGGAGGCGAGCCTTCGACTGACGCGGCACTCGACGTAGCGGCGGACGTTTTCGAATGCATTGCGACCTGCGACCTCCTCAACGAACGCCGCTGCAGCGACGGACCTGAGCGATGCATGGCGGTCGATGGCTGTCTTCAGTGGGTGGCGCTCGATCCTTGCGAGGCGAGCGCGGCGTGCATCGAGGGAGAGTGCGTTGCTTGTTCGGAAACCGGAACCTTTCGCAATCAGCCCTTCGAGGTCGACGGCGAGGAGCGCACGTACTTTCTCCACGTTCCAGACTCCGTCGCGTGCGGGGTTGCCGCGCCGCTTTGGGTCGACTTTCACGGCACCGCCACCGACGCGCCGGAGGTCGCCTACAACCTGGCCGAGCAGATCGCGATCGCGAATCGAGAGGGGGCGCTCCTTCTTCGACCGCGATCCCGTTTTCGAACCGCTGGAGCCTTCGACGTCTACCAATGGGACGCCTCGCCCGGCGATCTCGAGGTGAACGTGCGCTTTGTGCGTGCGCTCGTGGCCGACGTTGAAGGTCGCTACGCCATCGACGCCGACCGGCGCTACGCGTCCGGGTTTTCGAGCGGAACCAACATGGCGGCGCAGTTCCTCGGCGATGCGGAACCTCGATTTCGCGGCTACGGTTTTGTCGCCGGCGGCGTCTGGACCCCGGGAACGCTTCGCTCGTTCATCGCGCAGCCGGCGCGCGTGTACTCGGTCACCGGCTTTCGGGACTACATCCATCCAAGCTGGCGGACGCTCGAGGCGCTCCTCGCCGAAAACGCGTTTCCGGCGGACGACCTTTTCGTTCGCGAAACCGACACGGGCCACGAGCAATACGGCTGGCATCTCGAAGAGATGTGGCGCTGGATGGACGCGGGCGAACGGCCGGAGTCCGCCGTCGATTCCCGCTGGACTCCCGAAGACACAGGCAGCACGCGCACGCTCCTGGAAGCTGCGCGTCACCCCGACGGTCCGGTGCTCGTGGTCGGCGCGGAAGGAACGGTTCTCCGTCGAGGCGGGGAGGGCTGGGCGAGCGTTGCGACGCTCGGGGACGCCTACCTCACGGGCGTGTGCATGGATGACACCGGCGCCGGTCTGATCGCGGGCGATGGCCAGGTCGCGGTGACCGACGACGGCGGCGAATCGTGGAAGCTCCGTCGCGCGCCAACTGGTTTTCCGGGCGCGATGTTGAGCACTCCCTTTCTCAACGCTGCGGCGTGCCCGGGAGACGGGCGCCTTGTCGCTGCGGGCTACTGGTTGGCCGTCGAGACCACCGATGGCGAGTCCTTCGACGAGGTCGCAATGCCGAACGGCTTTGGGGGCAATGCGCAGGCGGCGTCCCTCGCGGTCTCACCGACCACCGGCACCACGGTTGCCGCCGGCTACTTCAACTACATCGCACGCCGCGTGGACGAAGCGTTCGTTCAGGCGAGCCCGCCGGCGTCCCGTCCCTGGTACAGCGACGTGAGTGTCTCGCCCGATGGCACCTTTTGGGTCGCCGGCGATCGCGGCGCCGTCTATCGATCGGAGGACGACGGCGTCACCTGGCGCGAGCGCAGTCCGGACAGCGACGAAGACCTTTACGCGGTCGCTGCGGAAGGGGATCTCGTTGTGGCGGTCGGCGCGCACGGCGCGGCGTTTGTATCCCTCGACCAAGGAGCGACCTGGGAGGCGAGCGTCCTTGGGGACGGCGTTCTCGCGGACGTTGTTTTCCTCGACGAAGCGACGGTGCTCGCAGTCGGCGAGGACGGCGCGGCGTTTCGACGAAACCTGCGCGAGTAGCAATCTAGAGCGTGCGGCGGGATCGGCGCACGAGCTCTTGCACCCGCGCGTGCGCTTCGGCGGCGAGCTCTCGCGAGTTGCCCTCCGCCGCGATCGGCTCGCCGATCGTCACTGCCACGGGCGTCTTCCTTCGCGCCGCCACCGAGCGCACGTGCGTCACAAAATCGACGTCGACGTATTCGGTGCCCGGCGGATAGGCGAGGCCGACGGGAAGAATCTCCGCGTCGAGGCCCCGAAGCGCTGAAAACGCCCCGGGACGAAAGGGCTGAACCTCATCGCCGCGAAAGGTGGCGCCCTCGGGAAAGACCATCACCGTTCGACCGGCTTTGAGCTTGCGCCGAATCGCCCGAATCGCCGACGCGCCGCTGTGCTCGGACGCGCGATCGACAAAGATCGTTTCCGCCCGCTGCGCCATGCGTCCCACCACAGGCCATTTCGCGAGATCGCCACGGCTGAGAAAGTGTCCGGTGATGCGCGTAAGGAGCACGCCGATGTCGAGTGCCGCGCGATGATTCGCCACCACGAGGCGAGGTCGGCGCGCGATCGAAACGCGGCCGTTGACGCTTGGCATCACGCCGAGAATGCGAAGAACACTCGACGCGATGACGCGCTTCGACGTGTAGAGAAGGTCCAAGCGACGCGCTTCCGGCGTGACGGCAAGCGCTGCTTCGTAGGCACCGAGCGCTGCGGTCGAATACGCTGCAAACGCAGCGAGTCGAGCGTTCGCGCGTAGCGTGCTCACGTTGGCCATACGCGATTCTTTGGCACGACAGGCCCTCGCCCTCAACCCCGATCGATGGCACTCTCAAAGGGTGAGCGATCTTGCCCCGGGCTTTCTCGTCGCGTCTCCCTCGCTGCAGTGCCCGTTCTTTCATCACACGGTCGTGCTCCTCGTGGATCACAGCCCGGATGGATCCTTCGGCTTCGTGATCAACAAGCCGTCGACGATCACGTTTGCGGGCGTCACCGAGGAGCTCGATCTCGAAACGACTACGCAGATCGACGTGCCGGTGTTCAGCGGCGGGCCGGTCTCGCCGGAAACGGGATGGGTGGTTTTCGACCCGCGGCAGCTCAACTCGCTTCCGGAGGATGCGATCGTTCTCTCCGAAAGCGTTGCCGTGTCCGCGTCCCTCACGATGCTTCACGATCTCGCGGCCGGAACGCTTTCCTGTCCTGCGCTGCTGAGTCTTGGCTACGCCGGCTGGTCCGAGGATCAGCTCGAGGATGAGATGCGCGAGGGGTCGTGGATTCCGATCGATCTCGATCCGCAGCTGACCTTTGAGGTGCCCATCGAGGATCGCTGGCGCCACGCCCTCGGCACCCTGGGCATCGATCCGGCGCGGATGGTCGGGCGAAGCATCGCCCGCGCGTAGCTCGTAAAAAGCCGCGTATTTCAATGGATTGTGTCCGCTCGCGAGGGTGGTTACCTTCGCCCTATGGCCGAGGCAGACGCCTTTGAGGACTACGACGACTTTCTTCGCGCCTCCATCCAGCGCTACTGGCAGCGGAAGGGCTCGAGCAAGATTACGTTTCTCGCCCTGATGTTTGCGACGCGGCACGCATGGCCCGTCGCCGCAAAGGAGGGCTTCTCCGCGCAGACCGGCAAGAAGGCGCTCACCGGCGCAGCGGGGATGGCGGCCGCAGCCGTGGTCATCCGCATCTTCCTGGGCGGTCCCCTTGGGCTCCTGCTCGCGGGCGCCTCGGCGGTGTCGCTGATCGCGGTGTACGGCAAGAATCAGGAAGCGATCTGGAAGAAGGTGCTTCGCTACCGCGGACTCATCGGCGACTACGAGCCGAAGTTCGAGTCCATTCACGCCCAGCACGCGAGCGGCGATGTCGATGGGGATCAGCGCGACCTGATGATGGAAGGCCTGATGGGCCGCTTCCTCGACACCCTCGACGAGGCTCCCGAGGAAGAAGAGGAAGTGGAAGAGGAGAAGGTCGACACCTCGAGCTTCGCCTCCCACGTTGCCCGCAAGACCGAAGACACCGACGCTCCGTGAGCGCGTCGTGAGCGAAGGGCGCGTACGCCTTCGGGGGACCGTCGGGGACAAGCAGGCCGTGCTTGCCCTCGACGAGTTTGGCCTTTGGTTGATGGGCGATGGAGACGTGGACGGTCTCGACGCGCTCAAAGAGCCGCTTCGCTACGTTCGCGGGCGCTTGCGTGATGCCCTCGAGGTGCGGCAGGAGCGCTACGAAATCCCGACGGGGAGCGGCGGTGAGGTTCGACGCTTGATCGCGCTTGCGCGGCTTCGTGGAGAGCGACTCGTTCCGGAAAAGGGTCCCTTTCTCGACGACCGAAGCGAGCTCGAGCGCGCGTGGCTCACGGGATTTCTCGAAGCGGGCGAAGTGCTCCTCGCGTTTCTTCAGACGACGACGAAGAAGAAGGTGCCTTCGGAGATCGGCGACGAAGGTGAGGTCGAAGCGCGCCTCGTGTGGACGGATCAGCGCGCCCTTCTGGCCGCGATCGGTGAGTTCGGGGACGTCGAACTCACTCCGCTGGAAGGTGCGCTTCAGGTGACCTCGGAAACCGGTCGCGACGAAGTGCGCTGCGGGGAGGAGCGCTGGCGCACGACGCTCTTCAACGAGGGGCGCTACCACGCCGTCGCGCCCTTTTGGGAGCTGCCGCCGCCGCGCCGAATTCGTGCGGTGCTGAGGGCGGCGCTCCGCGAAAAATCCTACGACGTGGCGAAGTCGCTCTCGGAAACCCTCGTGACGGACCCGATCGCGCACGTCGAGCGCGCGCTCCTCGCCGAGGGGGATGTGCTTTTGACGGAGCCCGCGCTCAAGGCGTTTGTCGAGGTGATGCCGGCGACGGACCTGTGGAGCTGGTGCGACGCGTGGAACTTCGATGCGGCGCGCCGAAATGCGCTGCGCGCTCTTCTGTACGAGTTCGACAGCGCGAGTCCGCATGCCGTGGCGCTCGATGCGGTGCTTCGCGTGCAGGAAGTCGAACAAACGCGGGATCTGGCGGCGCAGGTCGCGATCGACATCGCGTACGCCAAGCGTCTTGCCAAGGCCGGTGAAAGCGCGGACGCAGTGGAGGTCCTTCGTCAGCGCCTGGGCCGTCTTGCGTCGCCCGATGCGATGGATCTCGTGCCGCATGGCGAAGGCGATCGGGATCCGCAAATCGACGCGCGGGTGGATTTGCTCCAGGCCCTCTGCGACGTCGGTGAGACGTCGGCGCTTCGGGATCTGGCGCGCCTCGAGCCGCTTTCGGAGGCGCGGGTTTCCGCCCTCGAGGGGCCGCGCGCGACCCGCCTTCTCGCGATCCTCAAGGCGGGGCTCGACGGCGCGAACGATCCGCCCGAGGTCGCGGACGCGTTCGACGCGGACGCGCTTCAGCTCCTGCGTCATCCCGTGGGGCGTACCGATGAGTTTCTCGCGGGGCTTCAGGCGCTCGTCGCGCAGGTCGACATTCCCGACCACTCCGCGCTTCGCTCCTTTTGTCCGCGCCTCGAGCAAGGGGCCGCACACGAGGTGTTTTCGGCTGCGGCATCGCGCCTAGGCATGAATGCGCTGGCGTACGTTTCCCACGGCGACAGGGCGATCGGCTGCCGCGGGCACGACGACGGTGATGCGCGTTTTGTGATCGTTGGCGGCGCGCATTTGGACCCTGAATCCCCGAGAGTGCTTCCCCCCGCCGGGCTTGCGTTTGTCTTTGGTGCGGAGCTCGCCCATCTGCGCTTTGGACACGCGCGCGTGACGGCGAGCGAGCTGTGGAGCGGCGCGTTTGGCATGGGCGTCAGCGGGTTTGATCTTCTGCTCAGCACGGTGCCCCTTCTGGGACGCTGGAAGCTTGGCGATGGTGTGAGCCGCCTGGCGAACGCGGTGAAGGACGGTTCCCTCGGCAAGCTGGTGCGGCGTGCGGGCAAAGCCTTTGGCGTCGATCTCGAGTCGCCCTCCGAAGAGCACCTTGCGGCCGGCCAACTTCTCGCGGCGCACCGACTCATGCAGCTCACCGCCGATCGCGTGGGGCTCGTGCTGGGGCGCGATCCCGGCGCGGCAATCTTTTCGATGTTGGCCCTCGATCCGGCGGACCTGGTGGGCGAGTTCGCGAGCGCGCCGCTGCAGGAGATCGTGGGCGCGCGAAATGAGGAAGGCGCGCTGCTTCGTCCCGAGCTCGCCGTTCGAATTTCGGCGCTGCTTTCGTTCTGGCTCAGCGACGACTATGCGACGCTCTCCGCGTCCTGAATCAGCGCATCCACAAAGGCGCGGACCCGCCGCGGACGATGCCTGGATGGTGGAAAGACCACCCAGATCGGCAAGGGCGCGGGGAGCCACTTCGGGAGCACGTGAACCAGCGTGCCCGAGCGTACGTCGTCACCCACGAGCCACGCGGGAAGCTGCGCGATTCCGCGACCCGAGACCAATCCCGAAGCGTCGGCAGGTGGTTCACGGCGCGCCGCGTGGGGACTGGAATGCGAACGCGGCCCTTCGACCCGGTGAGCGTCCAGCGACGATCCTGAAGCATCGTAAACCGGCCAACGCTTCCGGACGCCGCACCCGAGGATGGCCTGCGAGGTAGGCAGGGCTCGCCACCAACATTCGCGCAGCCTTGCCGACGCGTCGCCGTTTGAGACTTCCGGCGCCCGCGTTTCCGAGGCGGACCGCAACGTCGATGCCTTCCGCCACCAAATCGACGAAGCGATCCGTCAGCGTGAGGTCGACGGAAAGCCCCGGGTGCGTTTGGAGGAGGGTGTCGACGATCGGGGCGATGACCCGTTGTCCCACGCCAACAGGGGCCGTCACCCGCAGGGGACCCGACGGTTCGTCGTGTTCACGAACGGACTCCTCGGCGGCCTCGTAGGCGTCGAGGACTGCGCGTGCTGTGTCGAGAAGACGACGCCCTTCGGCGGTCGGGGTCAGCGCGCGCGTCGTTCGAAGCATCAGCGTGCAGCCGAGACGCGCTTCAAGCTGCCGTATCGTTCGGCTGACGTGCGCTTGGGAAACGCCCTGTTCGCGGGCGGTTGCGCTGAAGGAACCGAGAGCAGCGGCTCTCGTGAAGAGGCGAAGGGCGTCGAGGCGATCCACCGTCTTCGTATACCTCGGCGGGCCCTATGCGGGTTCGGTACAACTCTTATGTCGCGTCGCACGCTAATCACCAGCGACGCGCGCAACTAGAAACGTTCGCAAAGGAGGCGTCGATGTCGACCACCATTCTTGCGCATGAACGTTTTGGGAACGGACCGGAGCTTGTGATCGTGCTGCACGAGTTCTTCGGAAATCTGCGCACCTGGGATCCAGTGCGCGCCTACCTCAACACGGCGCGCTTTCAGTACGTGTTCGCTGACGTGCGAGGCTACGGAGGATCCCGCCGGATGAAGGGCGAATTCACGGCCGCGGAGATCGCCGAGGACGCGCGAGCTCTCGCCACCTCCCTTGGCGCTGAGCGCTACCATCTCATCGGTCATTCGATGACCGGACTGGCCGTGCAGCACGCGCTCGTGCACGACTCGAAGAAGCGAATTCAAAAGGTCGTTGCGGTGACGCCCGTGCCAACGGATGGGTTCGAAGCGGACGCTGACACCCAGGCGTTCTTTCGCAGGACCATCACCGACGACGCGACCTTCGACCAGGCGGTCCAGGGCCTCACCGGGCAACGTTGGGATGGGGCGTTCGTTTCGTTCAAGCGGGCACAGAATCGATCGTCGTCCGATCCAGAGGTGATGAAGGCCTACCTCGAGCGGATGATCTTTCCCGGTGGGTTTGCCGCGGCCGCACAAAACGCTCAGGTCGACACCCCACTTTTGGTTGTTGCCGGCGCCCACGACTTTCCCGGGATGCGCCTAGCGGATCTGCAGCGGTCCATGGGCGATGCGTTCTCCGGCGTGCAGTGGCATGAGCTAATCGGCGCTGGCCACTACCCGATGGACGAGAGCCCGGTG
>JBCDAA010000159.1:0-18591 GCA_039186435.1 Myxococcota bacterium
AAGCTGCTGAAGGAGCTCGAGGGCATCTGCGCGAACGCGCAGCTGAACCTCCGTCGCAACCCCTGGGAGCTCAAGGGTCGCCACGTGATGGTCCTCTTCGCTCCACGTGGGCGTCAGCGCCTCCCAGCCGTTCAGCGCTGCGTCGTCGACCCACGCGCGCGCTTCGAGGGGGGGCATCTCTGCGGGCACACCCGTGAGCACTAGGGCGCCCACGCGCGTCGCTTCCACGACTCGTCGCTCGGAGAGAAGCCAGTCGCCCTCGATGATCCAGCCCGCCGCAATTTCATCCGCGGTGGCCCGCTCGCTTTCGTCGTGAGACTGGACGTCGGGGGACGGCCGCGCGGCGCAGCCCATGGCAAGTACGAGCAGAAGGGTTCGCATGTGCTGGCACGCTGCACGCGGCGTGCCGCTCGCTGGGCCCAATGAATCGCGAAACTTCAGGCCGCAAAACGCGGAAAGGCAGCAACCCTTGTCACGACCCTCGTTCAAGACCTGAACGCGACGCGACGTGGCTGCTGCCTTTCAGTTGATGCCTTTCGGCTGCTGCGTCGTCACTCCGCGATGGTGATGCTCACCATCTGCACCGGCGTGAGCGGTCGGTCGCCACCGTCGGTCGGCGTCGACCCGATCTTCTGCACGATGTCGAAGCCCGCCGTGACTTTGCCAAAGACCGGGTGCTTGGACTGGCCCGGCGTGAAGAAGTCGAGGTAGGCGTTGTGCTTCAGGTTGATGAAGAACTGAGAGCTGCCCGTCCCGGGACCTGCGTTCGCCATCGAGAGCGTGCCCGGCTCGTTCGAGATCTGCGCGTTCGCCGGGTGCTCGTCGGGAATCGCGCCGTGCGGGGAGTCCCCGGTGCCTGCGCGCCGGCTCTGCGGGTCGCTGCTGTGCGGGCAGCCGAACTGACACATGAAGTTGTCGATGACGCGATGAAAGTGAAGGCCGTTGTAGAAGCCTTCCTTCGCAAGGCGCACGAAGTTGCCGCCGGTGATGGGCATCCGGTCGACGTAGATTTCCGCCTGGAAGCTTCCGAGGCTCGTTTCGAAGGTCGCAATGGGGTTCGCCATGGGCACGAGGTACCGCGAGGCGCCGCTATTGGGCAAGGCTGAAATGGCCTCGTTTGACACCGGATCCATCGAGGCTGAGGCCTGCGCCTCGATACGACGTGGAGCAACCGTAAAGAAGCGTGAATTCCCCTGGCGCTCCGCGACTTCGGCCGTAGACGAGATCCATGCTCAAGCCTCTCGTCGCCAAAACCGTTTCTCGCGTGCTTGGTCGAACCGGCCGGGTGCGCCAGGTCGAAACGCTCTCTCCGAATCTCTTTCGGGTCTGTCTTCACGGCGAAGAACTCCACCAGTTGCGCGGCGAGGTCGGCGACAAGATCAAGGTCGACGTCGGCAGCGGCATGCGTAGCTACACGCCGAGTCGACTGGCGCCCGGCGAGGTCGACTTCGTGGTCCAGGCCCACGGCGAGAGCGCCGGGTCTCGCTGGGTTCGCGGGCTGCGGGAGGGAGACGAGGTGCGGTTCTTTGGACCCGTGCGCAGTCTCGATCTCGCGTTTCCAAAGGACGTTCCGTGGGTCGCGTTCTACGGCGATGAAACGACGGTGGGCCTGGTCGAAGCGCTCGAGCGTTCGATTGGCCCGTCGCGGCTTCGGGGCGGAGTCGAGCTTGCCACGGCGGATCGGGTCGCCGTTCGCGAGCTCGCCGTCGATGCGGTGGCGCGCGACGACAGAGCGTATGGGGACGCGCTTGTGGAGCACGCGCGGTCGGCGTCCTGGGAGGGGGGTGGCTTTGTTGCTCTTTCGGGCGAAGCCGGGACCGTTCAGCGCCTACGAACCTATCTGCTCAAGGAGGTGGGGCTCGCGAAAACACAGCTTCGCGTCAAGCCTTACTGGAGCGTTCGCGGCAAGGCGCACCGCAAGCAGCTCGAGCGGACGTTCGGCTGACTACACGACGTCTGGACAGGCCGCGATGATCGGCTCGGCGGAGTTGTTCTCCGTGCGGCACTCGTTGAGGTTCGTGATCGGTTCGCGATCCGGGTCGTTGAGCACTGCGGTGATCTCGTAGGGCGTTCCCGCGACGACATCGTCCAAGCGAACCTCGACGACCTCGCTAGCGCCGGCGAGAAGCGGGCGGGTCGTGACCACGCGCGCGTGAAACTCGCCATCGACGTAGAAGCTCACAGGGACTCCTGCAGGCGCACCCGCGCGTCCGGCATTGACGACACGGACCCGAAGAATTAGCGAGATGCTGCAGGCAGCGGTGGAAAAGCCGAGGTCGCGAAGCACAAGGTCCGGCGCGTCCAAGAGTCCGTCGGGCTGTACGTTCTGGCGGAAGTTGTTCAGGCGCGGGTTCGCGTAGTTCGGTTCCTCGCGCAGCGGCAGCGTTCCGTCCTCGTTGATGTTCGTGACGTGATAGCTGTGCTGGTTCCAAATCCGCCGCGTTCGAACCCACTGGTCGTCCGGATGACCAAAGGCACGAACGCCGGACGTGGAGGCAGTGCCGTCGTCGCACATCGTTCGCGCGTAGTTGTTTTCGACGAGCACCACCTCCGCGTGGTCGTCGTTGTCGACGTCCACGACGATCGGGTACTCGGTGAGCGTGCCGCTCGTGTTGCAGCGGTCGAGGTAGACGTCACCGTCCGGACCGCGGAACGCGCGAAAGACGAACTCGTCGTTGTAGAGCACTTCAGCGAGGCTGTCGCCCTCGAAATCGAAGACGCTGGAACCGGTTGCACGACTCGAGGTGTCGCGGGTTTCGAGGTACCACTTGCGGCTCGCGTCATTTTCAAAGATGGCGTACGCATAGCCACCGGCGAGGGCGAACTCCGGTTCGGGATCGCTGTCGAAGTTTGCAATCGTGGGCGGTCCGCCGCCGGTCAGCGCGTCGCGATCCGGACGCGCGGCCATGATCGCGGCGACCCGCGCGGCGATCGATGGGTCTTCCGTGGGCGTGATCTCCGTCGGGCCCGCGAGGAGCGCGCCCGTGGCTGCGTCGCGGATGGTCACCTGATGCGAGGTCACGCTCGTTGCGACGATGTCTGGGTCCCCGTCGAGATCCATGTCCGCCACTGCAACGTATCCGCTCTCGCCCGCGAAAAGATCCTCCTGCCATACGGTGGTGCCGTCGTGGTCCGCGACCCCGTTGATGCCGATGAACTCGAGGTCCGGGTCGTCGTCGACGTCGTAGAGCACGGGAATCGCGTTGCGCCCCGTGATCGTTGCCGCGACCGAGCCGCTTCCGTCCGCCTGCACGATCGAGTTGCCGACCACGATTTCGCCGACTCCGTCCCCGTTCATGTCCGCGATCGCGGGTCGTCCGCATCCAACTACCGGGTCGGTGTCGAAGCGTTCGAGCATGGCGCCCGTGGCAGAGAAAATCGTGAGCCGCGCGGTGCCAAAGGTGGTTCCGGCGTCGAAGGTGCACCCGACGATCTCCGGGCCAGGCGACTCGGGTCGAATGTCCGCGATCGCCACCTCGAGGGCAGGGTGCGTGGTGTAGCTCGGGTTGCTCGTCGGCCAGAGGCGGGACCCGTCGTGTCCGGAAATGGCGCGAAGGACGCCGTCCGCGTTGTAGGTCGCCGCGCCGCCGGTGTTGGGGGACCGGCGCTGAAAGGTGTTGAAGACGACGTCGGGAATGTCGTTCTCGTCGATGCGCCCGTCGCCGTTGTCGTCGTTGAGATTCGCCACCATCGGGGTCGACATGATCTGGTTGTGAAGCGGCATGACCTCGGCGTCGCCGGTCCAATGCCACTCTTCACGGAGCTCGAACTCACCGATCTCCGGAACGTACTCACACTCCGGCGCGTCGGTCGCACGCGGCAGGCATCGGTCGATGCTCGCTTCGCAGTATTGGCCTTCGGGGCAGTCAAAGGGCGAGGTGCATTCCGCGCCGGGATCGATGCACTCGTCGAGAAGGCAAACCTGGCTCGCGCCGCAGCAGACGTCACCGCACGCCGGCGCATCGCCGCAGTCGAGAACGCACACGTCCGCCACGCACGCGCGGTCACTCCCGCCACAGCACTCGCCGCCGCAAAGCTCAGACGGCGCGCAGCATTCTTCGTTCGTTCCGCACGTTTCGCCGACTGCGCAGCACATGGAGCCGCACACCGGGGCGGGCGCCTCGCAGGATGCGCCGTCGAACCCGACGTCACGCGTACCGCTGTCGCTGCGCGCTTGGCAGACGCTGTCCACGCACGATTGCCCCGCCGGACAGTCGACCGAGGTGTTGCACTCTCCGCCTCCGCCTCCGCCGCCGCCTCCGCAGCCGTCTGCGCAGGCGAGAAGTCCGAGGAAGGTTCCAGCAAGCAAAAGTCGAAAAATCGCCACGGCTCATGCTACCTCAGGAGGAGCGAACCCCCTGTGATGGAACTATCGCGGCGGGGCGCCGGAGGAACGCATGAAGGTCGATCGCATTCATCACGTCGCCTATCGCTGTCACGACGCGAAGGAGACCGTCGAGTGGTACGTGAAGCACCTCAACATGGACTTCGTCTTGGCGATTGCGGAGGACCGGGTTCCGTCGACGAAGGAGCCCGATCCCTACATGCACGTCTTCCTCGACGCCGGGAACGGCAATGTTCTCGCGTTCTTTGAGCTTCCGACGAAGGAGCCCATGGGGCGGGATCCAAATACCCCCGAATGGGTACAGCACATCGCGTTCAAGGTCGCCGATCGGGAAACGCTTCTCGCGTTTCGGGACAAGCTCGAGGCCGGCGGAATCGAGGTGCTCGGCGTGACCGACCATTCGCTCTTTCATTCGATTTACTTCTTTGATCCCAACGGCCATCGGATCGAGCTCGCCTGCCCCGATCCGAACGAAGCCGCAAAGCTGGCGCGCCTCGACGAGGTGAAGTGGGACATGCTCGAGGAGTGGTCGAAGACCAAGCGCGCCCCCAAGCACGCCGCATGGCTCCACGAAGGTGAGTTTGAGGGATGAGTGATGAAGCGCTGGCACTCCTCGAAGGGATCTCGCTGGAAGACGAGTGGACCGACGAGGTCCACATGCGCGTCGTTCACGCCCTCCGTGCAGCGACGAACGTGCTGAAGGACGCCAAGCAACCTTCGGAACAGCGAACCCGCGCCGCGAAGGCGTACTACCGCTGCGCCGCACGCGATGCGCTGATCGGCAACGACCTTACCGAGTACCAAAAAGCGTGGCGGGTTCGATGGGCGAAGGGACGCGGCGCTGCTGCGCTGGTGCTCGAGGCGTGGATCGCGAGCGACGACATTCACGCGCCGCTGGTGGCTGCCCTCGCCGAGCTGCGTCCGGACCTTAAGCCGAAAGAGGTCGCAGCGCTTGTGGGTACTGTGATCGAAGGAACGTCGATTTCGGAACTGGACGAGATCGAATCCACCGCAAAAGGGACGGGGAACAAGATCCGAAAGGCCGTCGCCAAGGCGCCCGAGCTCGCCGAAGCCACAGCGCGCTGGCTGCTCCACGTGGCCGAAGACGATCTTCGCCGACGGGTGCTCCACGCCGGCTCGGTGCTCTCCGCCGCCGCCGATCGTCGACTCGAGGACATCGTTGCGACGCTGCCCCCGGACCGGGTGGAGTGGGCCCGCGCAGTCTGGTCCTACACCGCTCCTCGTTGAACGCGATCGAGGCGATGCGAACATCGCCCGCGCGATCCAGCGTCTATGCTCCCGCTGATGTCGCGTGCGCCGAAGCCCGTCGCTCAAGTCAGCACGGAGGCGCGCGGTCTTCGGAGGATGCTCTCCAGTGCGCGTCCCGATGCGGAGTGTTCCTCGGAGAAGCTCGGACGATCACTGAGTGAGCGTTCTAGCGCGTGCCGGGCGCATCCGGAATGGACAGAGGTGCCGTGTCACCACAAAACGCTCCTCGCGATTGGGTGAATGTGCCTTCGATGCAGACGCTCGTGGTGTCGTGATACGGAAGCCCATCGAAGTAGGTTTCCTGCGCGCCGACGTCGACAAACCACTGCCCAGAGCTTCCCCAGGTGGTGTTTCGTATCGTTTGAAAACGGCCCACCAGGAACATGCCCTGGCCGGGCCTGGGTTCAGAGATTTGAGGCACGTACGTGGTGCCGTAGGTCGTCCCGAAGTAGCTGACGATCTCTAACAAGTTGGAAGACTGATGCTCGGCGTCGTGAGTCTCTTGATTGAGCCTGTTGTCGATCGCGACGTTGTAGCGATTATGGAAGTGGTTGGCGTTCCCGACGCCGTGAAAGAAGTCAGTCCCCGAGAGATCTTCGGGGTCTTTGGTGAGGTCCGGACTGCTGGTTGCACCTCCGCCGCTGTTGACGGGGCGAACGGTGATGCGTTGCTTTGGCCCGGAGCCCCCGACGTGATTTCCGCGCATCCAGTTGTTGCTGAGAATCAATCCCCATGCGCCTTGCAGCCGGAAGTTGTGCTGGGTTGTGCGGTTTACCTCGACGCCCTGAACTACCGAGTTCACCAACCCGCACGCGTTTACGCACGTCACGCCAAACCCAAGGTTGGAGCTGGCGGAGGTGAGTTTCGTGTCCGTGAGTGAGAAATAGCTTGGGTAGGGAATGCCAGGGGAGTCATCGTCGGGCAGACAATCGATCTCGTCGGCGCTCTCGCAGAAGTTGGTCGTTGAGGCGATCGAAACCGAGCCGATGTAGTCGCCAGTGGACTCCCAATCCATGTCGAGATCATGGAGCATGATCATCGTATGGGATTGGCCGTTTCGAACGCGCCCGACACGGAGGCCGGTTACCTTTTGCGCAAAGGCGTAGCCGTCGATCAGGTTCCCATCTGCATCTCGCTCTGGATGGTGATCCGCCAACATTCGAATGTTGGAATCGTTTCTCCACGCGGTTTCCTCCGCGCCTGGACGAGCCGCGAGGAAGACCGCGGGAATGATCGCTCTCGGCCCGGAGCCGTACGTCGCGGCAGTGGCGTGCTGCTCATCGACGCCCATGAAGATGCTTGAGTAGGTCCCGCCATCGTTGTGGAAGAGAACGAGGTTTCGGTTCCAGGCGCCGACTTCGGGCGTGTCCGTGAGATGCCGTGATGCGTCGTCGTGGGGACACTCTCGGAAGTCGGAGGTGCTCGATACGCAGTACACGTTGGCGTCGGGGTAAAACCCGCCCGGTCCGGTTTGGGCTTGAATGTTGATGCGAATGAATGCGTCGTGGTGATCCCCATCCTTCGCCTGCACGCGAACGCCTACGTTGAACTCGCAGCGAAGGTCCTCCGGGTCCCAATTCGGATCGCGTTCTCCCGTACAGGTAAAGGTGTGGGCCGCACGCGGGGAGCTGCTCACCTGCTCGTTTCTGGAGTTCCCTGTCGTCGCGAAGATTCCCGAGTCCGGGTCGCCAAAATCAAAGTAGTAGGCAAGCTCCGAATACGCGTCAGCAACCGGCGTATCGAGCTCCCAGATGTCTTCGCAGTCTGAGCATGTCGAATCCTGAGCAGAGAAGTAAACGGTTTCGGGCGATACCCCGTCGACCCGCGTCAGTACCTTGATGCGAGCGACCACATCTCCCGCTGGGCCCGCGTCTGGAACGACCCCAACGTCAAACGTGCTTCCGGCATCTTCCATCCTGGCGTCTTCCGTCCCGGTGTCGGCGCTGCCAGTGTCACCGGGGGAAGAAGCGTCGAAGGCTTCGGCATCGCGTTCAGTCGCAGGCTCTGTGCCGCAACCCCACCCGACCATGGCTGCCGTGAACATCGTTAGGGTGCTCTTGCGGGTTCTGCACATCTATGGCGAGGTACCACGCTCTCGGGGAGATGAGATTACCGCTCTGGCGCGAGCCCAGTCATTCTCGTGCGTGAGACGTTTACGCTCCTGGTTTCTAGTCCCACGTCCAGCGGTTGTGCACGTTGTCACCGAGGATCTGCGCGCGGCGTGCGGTCGCGAGGCAAAGATCGATCGCCCAGAGCTCGTCCGGGGTGGTCGCGCGACTTCCCAGGGCGAGTTCGACGCCGGTGTCCTGGACGACTCGGTAGAAGTTGTCCGCGCGTTCGAGAAGGTGCGGGGAGGGGTCGATCTCGACGCAGACGCTCTCGCTCGCGCAGGCGCGCAGCACCCGGTCGAGGTGGAGGGAGATGCGCTCGAGGGGGTCGTGGTGGTGACCGAGGGGGTGGGCGAGGCAGTGGAGGCCGCCACGCTCGAGCGCGTTGAGAAAGCGCTCGGTCGTATGGGCTTCGCTCTGGCCGAGGGAACCGTCGAGGTGCGCGAGGACCCACTCGAACTCGTCGAGGAGATCTTCGTCGATGCGAAGCCGACCTTGGTCGTCGATCCCCACCTGCGCGCCGGCAATGCATCGAAGATCGAGTTCGGCATCGAGCGCGCGCACGTCTGCAAGATGCTGCGCAAAGCTGTCCGACGCGACGAAGGCGACGTGACGGTAGCCGAGCTCCATCGCCGCCATCGCGATAGGCCGCATCGCTTCACCTGTCGCGCGCAGATGAAGATCCCCGAGAAGATCCTCGTGTTCGACAAGGAGAGGGAGGGAGTTGTCTTCCGCGGCGAGAAGTTCGCCGGTGTCCTCGCGCAGCTCCGGGGGAATCCATGGCAGGTCGAGGGCCGCATAGACGTCCGCTTCGCTCCGCGCGGCGACGATTTCGTCGCCCTCGAAGAGCCCGTACTCGCTGAGTTTCCAGCCGCGTTCGATCGCGCGCTTTCGGAGCTCGATGTTGTGCGCTTTCGAGCCGGTGAAATACATGAGCGCCGAGCCGAAGCAGGCTTCGTCGACGAAACGAAAGTCGACCTGCATCCCGTCCATGAGTCGTACGCTCGCCTTTTCGTTGCCTGCGACGATCTCCTGTCGAATGTCCGGGTAGTCGAGGACCGCTCCGCGGGCGGCGTCCCGGTCCTGAACCTGGAGGAGAAAGTCGAGGTCGTGCACGGTTTCGCGGCCGCGGCGAAAACTGCCGGCGACCTCGTAGGTGACGATGCCTTCCACCTCGTCGAGGTAGGCGCTGAGCGCACTGACATGGGCCATCGCTGCGCGAAGGGGAACGCGGGTGGTGTCTTCCTCAAAGGTCTCGATGGCCGCGGCGATGGCGGCCTCGGACTTTTCGGCGAGACCGGGAACTTTGCCCGCCAGCTCTCCGTTTTCGGCAGCTTCCGCGAGCTCCTCGACGGTACTGATGCCGAGGGTTTCGTAGATCGCCATGACCTTCTTCGGTCCAAGGCCCGGGACGCGCGTCATGGCGATGAGCCCCGAGGGCGTGATCTTTCGAAGCTCTTCAAGGCGCTCGCAGGTTCCGGTTTCGAGGATTTCCAGAATCTTCGCTGCGGTGCTTTTGCCGATGCCGGGGAGTTTCGAAAGGCTCTCGCCCGCTTCCACCATCGCGTCGATTCGTTTGGTCGCGCCGCGAATGGTCTCCGCCGCGTTTCGGTATGCGCGAATCCGGAACCCGTTTGCGTCCTGGAGGTCGAGGAGGTCGCCGATCTCGTCGAGGACACGGGCGATGTCGGCGTTGTCCATCGCGCCGACGGTCGCATGAAGGGGTCCGGTGCCTCAACCGGGGAAGCGGCGCTGGCGTTTTAGTCGTTCCCCGTTTTGAAGCTGTGAAGATCTTGATGGTCGAAAACCACGCGCTCTTCGTCGAGGTTGTGGTGCCGACGTTCCTCTCGGCGCACGAGGTTGTCGTGGTCCCGACCATTGCGGACGCCAAAGTGCAGTACGGTGAGGACTTCGAGGTGATCCTCGTCGACTACGATCTCGACGACGGCAAGGGCGATGCCTTCGTGCGCTGGTTGCGAAGCGAGGGAGCGACGCAACCCATCGTCGCCATCTCAGCGCACGACGAAGGCAATCGCCGCCTGCGGCTCGCGGGCGCGCATTCGGTCTGCGCGAAACGTGACTTTGCGACGGTGGAGGCGCATCTTCGATCGCGATGAGGCGCTCGAAGGTGCGAGGGTTCTCCGCGGAAGATCGGGAGTTCCGGAGGTGCTCGTCGACTGAGTTAGAGCTCGCGACGAAGAAGCGCGACGTACGACGACGAATCGAACTCGGAATCTCGCAGGTGGGAACGAAGCGCGTCTGAGTCACCCTCGAGGACGACCAGGCGGTGCGTCTCGTAGCTCATCGGACGGATTTTTCCGCGGGAGTCGGTGGCCACGTCCACGGCGGCCTCGCCAAGAAAGTGAAGGCGCACGCCCTCAGGAAGCGATCCGCGAATCTCCTCCGCGAGATTCTCGATGGGCGCGTCGGATCGAAAGTGATGGAGCGCGTAGGTCTTGGAGCGATCGAAACGCTGCCGCTTGTGCTCGATTCTCGCGGGGCCGTCGTGGCGCCGGTGAAAGACGAAGGAAAAGCGGCGCACGGCCAGCATTCGCAAAGGGCTGACGAGCTGAAAAAAGCGCCCGCGAACCAGGTCCAGGAAGGCGCGCCCGCTCGGGTAGTAGACGATCAGCAGGACCTCGCGTCGGCCGTCGCCGACGAGCGTTTCGGTGACGACGCCCTTGAAGAAGATCTTGCCGCCGACGCGAAAGACATCGCGCGCCGCGAGGATGCCGTACGCCGTGTAGATGCGGGGGTGCTTGGCGTTGAACCAGTTGACGGCGAAGAGCGACTCGTCGAGCCATCGCTCCGGGCCTAGCGAGCGCAACACGAGCGAGAGCGTCGGGGTGACCCGTTGCCGAAGCGTCATGTGCGTACCTTGGCGAGGGCGTAGGCGCTCCGCAACGCGTTCCTCAGATCGGATTGCAGTTGCCAGCGGAGTCACACTCGCCAAAACAGCGGGTACCACCGCAGCTTGCACTGCATCCACTTCCGGCGGGTTTCATGCAGGAGCGTTGCTCCGTCGAATCGTTGCTCATGCACATCGCGCTACCGCAGGTGAACGTTGTCCGGGTCCGGGACTCGATGCCGGTACACCCGCTACCGCCGAAACACGGGCCCCAGGGTCCGGTAGTGGTCATGCCGCAGCTCGTCCCGTCCGTGTCTCGGGAGCAGCTCCGCGAATCGCTTCGAGACGAGCTTCCGCAGCTGCCCCCCGCGCAGGCGAAGTCGGTGCAGGTGCGTGACTGGGTGCCCATCTCATCACAGGTGTCCGAGAACGAACCGCAGGTGGTGTAGGGCCCGCAGTTCGTCATCGCGCAGGTAATGCCGTCGGTGTCGCGTGAGCAGCCTCGCGTCTCGGGCGCGCTGATCGAGCTGCAGCTGCCGCTACTGCATTCAAAGCTTGTGACCGTGCGCGATTGCGTTCCGCTCTCGCCGCACGTTCCCGAAAATCCGCTGCAGGAGGTCCACGCGGTGGTCTCCGTGGTCCCGCAGCTGTCGCCGTCGGTGTCGCGGGAGCAGGCGCGCGTCTCGGTTCGACTCGCTGTGCGACAGGTTCCCGCCACGCATTCAAACTCCATCACCGAGCGGCTCTCGACCCCGCCGTTGTCACACGCACTCGAAAAGCCCGTGCAGCTTCCCCAAGGCCCAACTTCGTCGGTGTCGCAGGAAGCGCCATCCGGAACATTTCCAGCGGCGACACAGACGGGCGATCCCGAGCTGCAGTCGAGTTCCCCGACGACGCAGACGTTGCCCGTGCTGCACTCTGCGCCCGGAACACAATCGTCTTGGCACATCGCGGAGACGCCGTTGCAAAAACCACCGTCGCAGCTTTCTCCAAGCGGCCGACGAGCGTTGTCCGGGCATGCGGCCTGCGTTCCGTCGCAGACGGCGGGGAGCTCACACGGTCCCGCGGGATCGCGGCATACCGTTTCATTCGGGAGGAACGCGTCGGGACACTCGGTGGAGGTCCCGTCGCACTCGTCGGCCGCGTCGCAGTCGCCGTCGGGCGGGCGGCACGTCGTCCCGGCGGGGGCAGGCCCGGCGGCGACGCATTGGGTGACCCCATCCGCGCACTCGGTGATCCCACGCTCGCACGGGTTCGCGCGCTCGCAAGGCTCGCCTGCCGTGCAGCCCCCGGAAGCGTCCATGGCGCCAGCATCGACCACTCCGGCATCGCTTCCTCCGAGCTCGACGCAGTCGCGTTCCGGATCGCAGAAGAAGCCTGCCTCGCACGAGCTATCGTCGCGTTCGACGAGGCAGACCCGTTCACGGCACACGCGACGGGCACACGATGCGAGCTCCTCGCCCTCGCAATCGGACGCGTCGCTACACGTTGCGGCGCCGCACGCTTCGGGGGTTTCGGGGCTGCAGCTGGGCGGTACGCACTGCGCGTCAATGCACTCGGTTGCGGCGGGGTCCCCTCCCGGCTCGGGACAGCGTACGTTGCTGCAGTTTCGGGTGAAGACAACGGTCACGCCGGTGACGCCGTCCACGCTCGCGGACACCCGTCGCGTTGCAAGGGTTCCGCCCGCGGAATCGAGGAGCTCGACGATGACCTCCTCCACACCGGTCGAGATGTCGTCGAACTCCGCGACGCGGGCGGCGCGAAGAAACGAGTCTGCGTCCATGCGAAACGCGGTTCGAGTTTGCGGCGCGACGTCGCCCACGCGGGTGCGGACGGCAGTGAACTCCACGCCGGGTACGAAGTCCGTTCGAACGTCCACGATGAGCTCGGAGGAGGACGAGTCTCCGCACGCGGCGATCACCACCCAAAGCAGAACGCGCTTCACGCTTCCAGTGTACAGTTTCAGAATCACCACGCAGCGCGTTTTCGCGGAAGCTGACCTCGCTCGCTCGGCGCAATCGAGGCTCGTGCGATCGCGCTCAACCAGGTAGCGTTGCGGCGATGGATGTCGAGACCCTCCTGGAGCGGATACGTCAACTTCACCCTGGTGGCGCGGTCGCGGCGGTCGAGATCGTGGACGACGAAGTCCTCGTTCATTGTGCGCGTCCCGGCGTGCTGATCGGCGAGCGAGGCGCGACGATCGGAGCGCTGATCGAATCGTTGAGGGAGTGGTTTGGCCGCGAGATGAAGATTTCTCTCCGCGAGATCCGGCACGCCGAAGCGGTGGCTCGTCTTGTGGCCGACAACGTGATTCAGAACCTCGAGGCGGGCGTTGCGCTGACGCAGCTCGGAAGGTTGCCCAAGAACTCCCACCGGGTCGGTGCCGCGTGCCGCATCGAGGTTCACGGCCTGGGGGATCTTCAGGCCTGGCAAGAACCCGCGGATGAAAACTTCCTTGAGGAGGATTGCGACGTCGTTCGCGATCAGGGGACCCGCAAGGGAGAGGCCTTTGAGGTCGTGGTGTACCTAAAGCCGCCGAGCGCTTAAGGAGAGCTAGCTTCGCCACGCCATGGCGATCAACGCCTCGAGGCGTGGGCGATCCGTCGCCGTCGTTTTGCACATGAAGCCACTCTTGTGCGCAAACGAGACGTCGTCCTCGGTCGCGAGCGGCGAAAAATCGAGGCGCGGATGGTCCTCGTAGCGCCCGATGCCAAACCCGGGTCCGCGGCGATCGGGATACACCAGTGCGGCGACGGTCCCCCCTAGCTCTTCGCGCCGAACGTAGCTTTTGAGAGCGTTGCTCGGCTCGTCGATCAGCGGGTCGGTGCGGGGAAGAAAGACCGCTTCGATGGTGTCATCGCCGCTCGACACGGACCAGCGCTCAACGTGCTTGGCAACATTGGCCACGCGCTGCCGAACCTCGCGCAGGTAGTCGAGAAGATCCTGCCCTACGAAGCGCATGAACTCGTAGAGAGGATCGCCCGGGGCGAGCGAGCCCGCCCCCGCAAACCGACGCAGAAGCGTCATGTCGATCGGGGAGTTCAGTTGCGAGATCGCCTGTCGCGGAACGCCGAGCCACTCCGCGGTTTTCTTCGGTCCGCGCGAGTCGAACCACTCCGCGGGCTCGAGCCAATCGCAAAACTTCAGCGCGTCCTGGTAGAGGCCAAGATCGTCGAGAACGAGGCTGAGCGCGCAGGTCGGGGCGTGTTCGCGGGGAAAATGGTGATGGTCGAAGTTGCTTCGCGCGGGATCGTGGGATCCCCCGATGTCGACGATCGCCACACGCGGGTTTTGAAGTTCCTCGTGGGTGGGCTCGCGACGCACGATCGGAGCGCCGTGCGTCGCGACCAGGACGCAAACCGCGAGAAGGTCATCTTTGTGAGCGCCGCCCGGGTGCGTGAGGATGGTGTCGACCATGCGGCGCGATAGCACAACCCGTCACGGGCGCATGGGCGGCGGCTGGGTGGCGTTCCAGGACGGCCGCGCGTGAACTCGATCGAGCCATGCGCGCACCGCCGGGTGATCGTCGACCGGGATCTCGGCCATGCGCTCGTACATCAGCGCTGCCGCCACCGAAATGTCCGCCGCGGTGAAGGTCTCTCCGAGCAGGTAGTCGCCACCCGCGAGGGTTTGCGTGAGAACGCGTGCCCATCGGTGAAATGCAGCCGTGTGCATCGCCACAGCCTCCGCGTCAGGTGCCTCCTTCATCATGGGCTTGACCATATTCTCGACCAGCAGTCCGTCCGCCGCGACCGAAAGGTGTGCCGCTTGCCAAAACTGCCACTGGCGGAGCGCAGCGTTTGCGACGGGATCCCGGGGCCACAGGGGGGTCTCCCCATGGCGCGCGGCGAGGTAGCCCATGATCGCGTTCGACTCCGTCAGGGTGTGTTCCCCATCCTGGAGCACGGGGACTTTCGCGTTCGGATTGATCGCCAGAAAGGCCGCGGACTCGTTTTCGCCGCCCATTCCCGGCGGACGAACGTCCACGTGCTGGAGCTCGACCTCGAGGCCCAGCTCATGAATCAAAACGGTCACGCGCCGGCAGTTGTGGGATCCGGGGCTCGTCAGCAGCTTCATCACATCCTCCAAGAAAGTGTGCTTGGCCCGATGACGGCCCGCATCGCGCCACGGTAACGTCTTGTTGTGAGTTTTCCGACGGTCCGCGAAAACGCATGGAGCGACGCGGTCGCGCGCCTTCGGCGGCATCTCTACCTTCGGCATGTCGAGCCGCTTCGCGCGGGGCTCCGCCGCTACTGCCGTGCGCTCGCAGGCGAGGATCACGCGGACGACCTCGCCCAAGAGACGATCCTTCGGGCGTATCGGCCCCTCACAGATCTTTCGGCGCCGGTACGCAGGCCGCGGGCGTTTCTCCGGCGGATCGCGTCGAACCTCTGGCGCGACCGACGCCGCCGAAAGCGCGAGGTACTTATGGAAGTGCTTCCGGAAGTGGTGGCTGCGTCGCGGCCAGGCGCCTTGGAGGTTCAAGAGGCCTACGCGGCGTTGGCCGAGCGTCTTCCACCGCGGGAGCTCGAGGCATTCGTCCTCCGTGAGCTCTGCGACTACACCACGCGAGAGGCAGCGCAAGCCCTTGGAATCAGCGAAGGTGCGCTCAAAATGGCCACCGTTCGGGCGCGTCAGCGGCTTCGGCTGTAACGGATCGGCTTGGTGAATCGTGAACACCGCATGAAGGATGAATCCGTCGACACGGCGTTTGCCGCGCACGAGCGAGAACTCTGGGGACTTGCCTACCGCATGACCGCCAGCGCGGCCGACGCGGATGAAATCGTTCAGGACACCTTTGTGCGGGCCCTTGAACGACCGGTGGATCGCTCTCGTCCGCTGCGGCCTTGGCTCCGAAAGGTGGCGTTGAACCTCGCGCGCGACCGTTTGCGTCGACGAAAGAACGCGCCCTATGTAGGCGAGTGGCTCCCGGAACCCGTCCTTTCGGATGAGTTGCTTACCGAGGGCCAGCGTTCTCCGGAAGCGCGCTACGAACTGCGTGAGAGCCTGACCTATGCGTTTCTCCGCGCGATGGAGGCTCTGACGGCCGACCAGCGCGCGGTGCTTTTGCTTCGCGACGTCTACGAGCTGAGCGTCCGTGAAGCGGCGGACGCTCTCGAACTCTCAGAATCGAACGTGAAGGTCCTCGCGCATCGCGCGCGTCATGCCCTACGCGACTACGACGAATCGCCCTGTCGCCCGGATGCGGATCGCGTTCGGCGCACCCAGCTTGCGATGGCGACGCTTCTCGGGTGTCTCGGGCGCGGAGATGTCGATGGAGCGCGCGCGGCGATGGCGGAGGATGTACAGGTTGTGAGCGATGCAGCCGGGGAGTTCACCGCCAATCGCAAGACGGTTCACGGGGCGGCGAAAGCAGCGACGTTCCTTTTGCGGATTCGCGATCCAGACGTGCCCGTGGCGTCGCGGGTCGTCCTGATCAACGGCCTCCCTGCGCTCTGGATGGACTGGCAGGGCAAGCGCACGAAGAACCACGCGCAGCAGGCGCTCGTTCGCGTGGAGGTCGACGAGAAGGGAAGCATCACGCGCGTCGAGTCGATTTTGGCGACGGCGAAACTTTCTCGGCTGGGCGCGGCGCTCTGACGTTTCGGGCTTGCGCTCGCGGCGGACTTTCCCGAGAACAGGCGCCATGAAATATCGCCGCCTCGGACAGACAGGTCTCAACGTTTCCACCGTGTGCTTCGGCGCGATGACCTTCGGGGAGGCCGACGACACGAGCTTTATGCACAAGCTCGGCACGCCGGAAGACGAGACCTTTCGCCTGATCGACATGGCGCTCGATGCCGGGTGCAACTTCATCGACACCGCGGATGTGTACGGTCAGGACGGGCTCAGCGAACGCGTGCTCGGGCGCTACTTCGAAACGCGCGGGCGGCGGAACGAGGCGGTGCTCGCCACCAAGTTCCGCTTCACGATGGGGGAGGGCCCCAACCGGCAAGGGGCGTCGCGGCACCGCGTGATCGAGTGCTGCGAAGCTTCGCTCAAGCGGCTGAAGACGGATCACATCGACCTCTATCAGATTCACATGCAGGACAATGCGACGCCGGAAGAGGAGACGCTTCGGGCGCTCGACGACCTCGTACGAAGCGGAAAGGTTCGCTACATCGGCTGCTCGAACTACGCGGCCTACCGGCTGGTCAACAGCCTTTGGACAAGCCAAACGCGCGGCCTCGCGAGCTTCGTTTCGCTCCAGGCTCAGTACTCCCTCGTCGAGCGAAACCTGGAGCGCGAGCACATTCCCGCGTGTCGCGAGCACGGTCTTGGCGTCTTGCCCTGGTCGCCCCTCGCTGGCGGGTTCCTCACCGGGAAGTACCGAAAAGACCAGGCGCCGGAGGAGGGATCGCGCTTCGAAAAGTGGAAAGAGCGCTATGCCAAGTTCACCGACCGACACTGGGCGATCCTCGAAGCGACCGAATCCATCGCCAAGGAGATGGACGCGACGATTCCCCAAGTGGCGCTCGCGTGGCTGCTTCATCAGCCGACCGTGAGCTCGGTGATCTTTGGCGCCCGCACCCAAGCCCAGCTCGAGGACAACTTGAAGGCGGCGGAGCTCGAGCTCTCGGACGCGTCCCTGGCGGTTCTAGACGAAGCGAGCCGCGTCGAATGGGGCTACCCCTACGACTTCATGGGCCGCATCATGGGCAGCTGGTAGCTACCAGCTTCCCGCTTCGACGTTCGGCGCGCCGCCCCCGACGGTTCGGGTTTCCACCTCGGGCGTCCGGTCGAGAAAGGTCTGCACGTCGCTCGAGGGCACCGCGAGGTTGAGGTTCTGCCCGCGCGAGTAGGCGCCGACCTGTTCTGTGGCGACGCCGATGACCTCGCCGTGGGCGTCGAAGATCGGTCCGCCGGAGTTTCCGGGCGAGACCGGCGTCGAGACCTGTACGAAGCGCTTTCCGTGATAGATGCGCCGCGACGAAACGATTCCGTCGGTGAGCGTGTGCTCCAGGCCGAGGGGGTTTCCGATCGAGATGGCCACCGTGCCGACTTCGATCGCGTCGTCGGTCGCCAGCGTGACCGGCGGGGGCGGTGAGTCGAAGCGCACGCGGAGGAGCGCGAGGTCCCGTTCGACGTCGAAGTCAACGATTTGAACCCGGGACGCCCACTCGCCTCCCTTGGTGTTGACGCGCACGCGCACCGAGGAGTGGTCGAGGGCAAAGGCGACGACGTGGTGGTTGGTGACCGCGAGATCCTCCGAGACCATGAACGCGGTTCCCGAGCTGATCGGGGCGTTGCGGCTGCCGAGACGCACGCCGAGCACCGACGGTGCCCAGCGCTCAAAGAGCACTCGCGGCGTGAGCTCCTCGACGCTTTCGGTCTCGTCGTCGCTGATTTCGGTGCCCGAAAGAACCGGATGAGGCAGGACGCCGACGATCCGCGGGGCGATCGGTCGCCGTGCTTTTCGCGGCTTGGTGCGTGCTCGTGCATGGTCCGAGCTCACGTCGGTGTTCGCTTCCGGCGTCTCGAGGGAAACCGTCCGAAGAACGACCGCCGCGGTCGAAAGACCGTTCTCGTCGAGGGCCCCCGCTTCCCGCGCGAGCAGCGGTGACGACCAAGGCAGACCGATGCCGAAGACGAGGACCGCGACCAGCACCCACGTAAACGCGAGCACCGTGGAGGGGAGCCCCTTTCCCTTTTCGACATCGTCCGGAAGCAATCGATCGGAGACCAGGAGCGGGACCACCAGCAGCGCCGTGACGCCGAGTCCAAACTGCACCCAGAGGGAGGACGTAAAGGTGGACGTCAGGGCCATCGTCGCGAGAAGTGCGAGGGGACCGCCGACAAGAAGCGCGAGCGCTTTGAGAATCCGTTGCACTCGTCCGGATTGAGCACCGGACGTGCCAGCGTTCAGTTTCTAGAATTTCTTGCGTTTCTTAGGTGGGTGACGCCGACCCTGATGCAATTTGCCCCGCGTCGTCCGCGCCGAACACGCGACGAAACGCTTCGAGGTTTTCGCGGCTTCGGCGACCCTTTCCAGTCGCTGGAATCGCGAACGCGATGCTGCG
>JBCDAA010000160.1:0-18434 GCA_039186435.1 Myxococcota bacterium
GGGAGGGCGGACTACGTCGACGTCGATAGCGACGGGGACACGCTCTCCGACCTCTTTGAAGCGGGCGAGGAAGAGAGGTTGCAGGACACGGACGGCGACGGCGAGCCGGACTATCTCGACGAAGACGACGACAACGACGGAGTCTTTTCCATCGATGAAGCCGGCGACGACGACCTCGACACGCCGCCCATTCAAAGCGACGGCGACGGCATTCCGAACGTCCACGATCCCGATAGCGATGGTGATGGCACCGACGATGCGCTCGACAATTGCCCGCTCGTACCCAATCGCGATCAGGCGGATCTCGACGGCAACGGCGGCGGCGATGTTTGCACCGACGACCTCGACGGCGATGGCGTTGTGGACGAGGAAGACAACTGCCCGCGATCCCCGAACGCGGACCAGTCCGACGAAGATGCGAACGGGCGCGGCGACGTCTGCGACTTTTCGCTTAGCCCGGTGGAAGGCGTTTGCTCGGCGAGCGGATCGAAGGGCTTTGCGTTCGCGTGGCTCTTGCTACTCGGGTTCAGGCGTCGACCTTGAAGACTTCCGCGATCGTCTGGCGGTGATAGAGGCTCCCGCGAAACCCGGCGACGCGTTCTTTTTCGCGACCGCCTTGAAAGTAGACGACGGTTGGCGTCGCGGCGATGCGGAGCTTGAGCGCGGTCTGCGGCGCGCCGCGTGAGTTGAGTTCGCAGACTTTGATCTGACCGTCGAAGTCGGTGGCAAGGCCGACCATGACTTCTTCGAGGCGTTTGCACGGCGCGCAGCCCGGCGACCAGACGTCCAGGATCACAGGGATCGGACTCTTGAGAACTTCTTGTGCGAAGTTCGCGTCGTCCACGTGAATCGGCATCCGCTTGGGTTTGCCGCCAAGGAGTTTTTGAAACCAACCCACGGGCGAACTCTGTGGCGCTCGCCGCGAACCTGCAAGCGGCCTATGCTCATAGGGTGGGGCGGGACGTCGTCGGGATTGGGTTCATCGCGGCTTTGCTGTGCATTGCAGGGTGCGCCTCGCGCGAGGACGTGAGCGCAACCTCGTCGTCGCTGAACCCGGATCGCGAGCTGGTTCGGAGCGCGCTCTGGACGCTGGCGGCGGGGAGCGATCAGGAGCCGGCCTATCTGCTCGCGTGGGAGGCCGCGGACGGGACGCGTACCGCGTCTGGTCTGGGGCCCGTGCTGCACGGGGTGAGGTGGCGCGATCAGATCGCCTACGTCGACCGGGCGCACACCCTTCGGCTCTCGGAAGAGAGTCAGCCGCTCGCCACCGATGTCGTCGGCGCGCCGGTCGTCTCAGAGGATGTGCTTGGGTTTGTCCGCATCGATGAGACCGCACGCGGAACCTGGTTCGAGCTTCATCGGGTGAGCGACCGCCATCGCGTGCTCGCTCGGGCGCGAGGAAGCCTGGGCGATCTCCGAATCGCACCTGGCGGCCAGGCCATCTTTGGGGTTGGTGCTCGCAACGGTGGCGTGGCTGGCCTCTGGGTCGCGGACGCGGCGGGGCTTCGTTGTTTGACGAACTGCAACCTTCGGGTGGGCGAGCCTTGGGGGGATGCCTTCGTTCCGCCTCCGTCCACGGACACGCTCCGTTTTGACGGGCCCGAGGTTCTCTTCGACACGCCGCATGGCGCGATGCGACGACGGTGGCAGCCGTGAGAGTGATCGGCGTGTTGATGGTGGTTTTCGCGTCCACGGCGAGCGCGCAGTTTAGCCGGCCGGTGGAATGCGACGACTGCATCGCCAACTGGTTTTACTTCGACAACAACGGACCTGAAGCGGGCCGTCTGGACTGGAACTGCGATACGAGCAGCTACGACGGCCACCGCGGCACGGACTTCAGCTTGGCCGGCGGGCTCGGTGCTATCGACGCCGGTCATGCGGTCGTTGCGGTCGCGGAAGGCGTGGTAGAGCGCGCCCAGGATGGCTTCTTCGACCGCTGCACATCCTGCGGCGGCGCGATGTGCGGCACCGACTTTGGGTTTGGCTACGGCAACCACGTGGTGATCAACCACGGGGAGTTCAAGGTTGTGTACGCGCACATGCGCACCGGGAGCGTGCGCGTCGGCGTCGGCGACACCGTCCGCTGTGGCCAATCCGTCGGCGATATCGCGAGCTCCGGATGCAGCAACGGCGCGCATCTTCATTTTGAAACGCGTCCGCTCGGAGCGCCTTCGGCGAGGGCTTTCGATCCCTTTCAGGGAGGCTGCGGAGGCACCGAGAGCCTTTGGTTTGTTCAAGGGCCGCATCGCGGCATGCCCGAAGTCATGTGTACGGCGCCGACGTCATGTCCGCCGATGACGTCCTCGCAATGGACCTGCAGTACCGACGCGAGGGAACGCGTCCGCTGTGTCGATGGCGAAGTGTTCCGCGAGTCCTGCCTGTCCGGCTGCGTTTCAACACCGGAAGGCGAAGACGACGTGTGCGCGACCTGCGAGGGTGCGCCCACGTGGCAATGCGATGGCGACGCGCGGGTGCGCTGTGTCGACGCCGGCCTGGAACGCGAGCTCTGTCCCCTCGGATGCGACGCGTCGGCACCGGAAGCGATCTGCCTCATCGACAACGACGGCGACGGTTTCACGGACGTGGTGGACTGCGACGATACGTCGGCGAGCGTCTTTCCCGGCGCCCCGGATCCCTGCGGCGACGGAGTGGATGCGAACTGCGACGGAAACGACGCGTGCGAGGGCGAGGATGCGGGCGTTCGAGACGGCGGGCCGCCCACCACCCGGGAGGCCCTTGGAACCGTAAACTGCGCGGCCGGCGGATCTGGGACGAGCGCAGGGACCCTCGTTGCCCTTCTCCTTCTTCGACGACGCATCCGTTGAAATCACGGAGGTTTTCTGTGCAAGGAGCCCGCAAAGATCAGCTGGTGAAAGAAGGTGACCCTACCGTCGCTTGTCGGGAATGTCCGTAGTGCATCGCGCGTACACCTTGGCATGGAGACGCCGACCTCAGGTCTGACTCTTCCCTACGGAGGGCGCGACACCTGGGTCGATCTTCCGCCGACCCAGGAGGCTCCGGCAGAGCATCACGGGGCGCTCGTCGCGGGGGCGTACCGCATCCTTGAGCCCATCGGCGGCGGCAGCGGAGGTCAGGTCTTTCGCGCTCTTCACGAACCGAGCGGCGTAGAGGTTGCGCTCAAGGTCATGCATCGACGTCATCGCGGTTCGACGGTTTCCGAGAAGCGCTTTGAACGGGAGACGCGAACGGCGAGCCGGATTCAGCATCCGCACATCGTTCGAATGCTCGACGCCGGCATGATGTCCGATGGAACGCCCTGGCAGGCGATGGAACTGCTCGAAGGGTGCGACCTCGCGACGCTTCTGCAGCAGCGACCGCTCGGCATCGACGACACGGTTCAAGTGGGTCTTCAACTTCTCTCGGCGCTTCACGCCGTGCACTCCCTCGGCTACGTCCATCGGGACATCAAACCCGAGAACGTCTTCCTGGTTCGTCACGAAGAGATCGGTGTCTGGGTCAAGCTCCTCGACTTTGGAATCGTGAAGCCCCTCGTTCCCACCGACTCGCTTCCCTGGGTCACGGAAGAGGGACTGCTTCTCGGAACGCCGCAGTTCATGGCGCCAGAACAGATCACCGGCGACATCCCGGTTTCTGTTCGCACGGACGTTTGGGCCGTCGGCGCGGTGCTCTACAACGCCCTCACCGGTGCGCCTCCCTTCGAGGACCCGCAGCTCAGTCAGCTTCTCGTGAAGATTGCCCGTGAGCCTGCGCCCTCGGTTGCGTTTCACCGGCCGGATGCGCCGACCTCCCTCGTGCAGGTCGTGGCGCGGGCCCTCCGAACGCACCCGGATCATCGCTACGAATCGGCGAAGGAAATGGCCGCCGAGCTCGCCCGCGTTCGAACATGATCGCGGGGAGCCTCAGCTCCGTTTGAAGGGACTTTTTTCCATCAGCTCGTCGATGTGCTGCTTTACCGAGTAGGCCTCGCGGGGAAGAAAGTCCGCGACGGCACGCTGAAGACGCGGATCCCGAATCCAGTGCGCGCTGTGAACCTCGCGTGGTAGCAGGCCGCGGCGGAGCTTGTGCGATCCCTGAGCGCCCGCCTCGAAACGCTGCACGCCGGTCGCGATCGCGCGCTCGATGAGCGAGTAGTAGCAAAGCTCGAAGTGCAGCATCTCGTAGTCTTCGCTGCATCCCCAGTAGCGACCGTAGAGGTGCGGGCCCTTTTGAAAGTTCAGGGTGGCGGCGACCGGGTTGCCATCCCGTTCGGCGAAGACCGCGACCGCTCGCGTGCGGAGGCTGCTCGCCCCCTCGTCGAAGAAACGATTGGTGAGGTAGGGGTACGAGCCTTTGCGGCCGCAGGTGTCTCTGTAGAAACGGCGCAGGAGTTCGAAGTGAGAGGCCTCGAGCTCATTCCCCGCGAGGGTGCGAAGAGTGAGACCGGCGTCCGCGACGCTACGCCGCTCGCGCCGAACCTTCTTGCGATGCGACGCCCGAAAGTGCGCGAGGTAGTCGTCGAAGTCCTCGTAGCCCTCGTTGTGCCAGTGGTACTGCATCGAGAGGCGCGGCATGAAGGGGCCAAGGTCGACGATCTCGCTTCGCTCCTCGCGGGTGAGAAAGAGAAGATGGATCGACGAGGCGTCGGTGACTTTGGCGACCTCCATCAAGCCGGCGATCAGTGCCCCGACGATGGGTTGGCGGTCGCGTCCTGGGGCGATGAGGAGGCGCCGCCCGGTGGCGGGCGTGACCGGCGCCATGGAGACGAGCTTCGGGTAGTAGGGGAGGCCGAGGCGCTGTCCCGCGTCGGCCCAGCCCCAATCGAAGATGTACTCGCCGTAGCTGTGGTCTTTTAAGTAGAGCGGGAGCGCGCCGATGAGCTCGTCCTCGTCCCACACCGCGAGGTGCAGCGGGAGCCAGCCCGCACTTTCTCCGACCGTGCCACTGGTTTCCAGCGCGCGCAGAAACGCGTATTCCACGAAGGGATCGTCATCCCCCGCGAGGGTGTTCCAGGCGTGTTCATCGACATCCCCCAGACCCTCCAGGACTTGGACCTTCACCCTCCACCAGGTAGGGCGAGGGAGCGTCGACCGCAAGGCCAGGCGTCTCGCTAGAGTTCGAGAATCGAGGCCAGCGCGTCGCGAACGACGTCGTAGGTCGTGGGAGGGACCTCCACGAAATGGTGAGACCCGAAGATCGCTTTCAACATGCCTTGCCCGGCTCCGTCATGGGCGAGGTTCTGAAGCGCCGCGAGCATCGCGGGACCGAAACGGTGGTGGGTCGTGGCAGCGAATACGTCGGAGGGAATGGGCTTTGAGACGCCGATCACGTGCATCTCTGGCGCGGAGGTCTCGTGCCACCCCGCGTGCACCACCGCTCCGCTCGCATCGCACCGACCAAAGGTTGCGCCAATATCCGCTTTGCCCGAAGCGACCGCGTTCACCACTGCTTCGTGACTTCCGTACCAAACCTCGGAGCCCAAATCGCTCGCGGAAAACCCGGCCTCCCGAAGGAGCAGTCGAACGAAGAGATGCCCCGAAGAGGAGTCCGGATGCACCCAGGCGATGTGGCGTCCACGAACTTCTTCGAGGGCGAGGGGTGCGTTGCCAAAGAGAATTCCGTGGTAGCTCGCGCCGTCGCCACGCTGCACCGCGGCCACGATCGAAAGTGAGTTTCGAAGGCGGACAAAGACGGCAGGGGGCAGCCAGGCGAAGTGCGCCTCGTCGATCGATTCGGCGAGGTCGGAGTAGGTCTCGTGGGCGCGCACCTCGACGGCGTGGCCGAGGCTCGTCATCAGGGTGGAGGCGAGGGCCTCACGGAGAGGCTCGCGTCCCGGACCCGCGGCGGCTGGGCCCAAGGCGAGAATGATGGTTTCAGACTGGTGCATCGAGAGTGAGCGACGTCGCTTCCGCTAATTATGTAATATTGCACTCTTTGTGGGCAAGAAGGCATTCGTCGCCTCCGTCGATTCGGTCTCAGGACCGCGCTAAGGTCGCGGCTGATGCGAAAGCACGTGGTGATCGTCGGCGGCGGCTTTGGCGGGCTCAAGGCAGCGAAGGCGCTTGCGGATCTTCCCGTGACGATCACGGTGGTGGACCGCGAGAATCACCATCTCTTTCAGCCGCTCCTCTACCAGGTAGCAACCGCGGGCCTCGCGCCCGGCTCCATCGCGGTTCCGATTCGCGGTGCGCTCGCACGACAGGAAAACGTGCGCGTCATTCTCGGCGAGGCGACCGAGGTCGATCGGGAGTCGCGAACGCTGCACCTCAAAGACGGTGGCGAGCTTGCGTACGACTACCTCATTGTCGCCTGCGGCGCGAAGACCAACTACTTCGGAAATGCGACGTGGGGCGATCACGCCTTCGGTTTGAAGGACATCCGTGACGCGATCGCGGTCCGCGAGAAGATCCTTCTCGCCTTCGAAGCAGCGGAGCGAGAAGAGGACGCGGAGCGTCGCCGGCGTTTGCTCACCTTCGTGGTGATCGGCGGCGGTCCGACGGGCGTCGAGATGGCGGGGGCGATCAGCGAGCTCGGGCGTCAGGTCCTCGCGCGGGACTATCGCCAGATCACGCCGGACGACATTCGCGTGTTGCTCGTAGAGCGAGGTCCGCGCGTTCTTTCGGCGTTCGATGAGGATCTTCGCCTCAGCGCGGCCCGGCAGCTCGACGAGCTCGGGGTGGAGCTTCACCTTCGGACCCAGGTCGTGGACGTCGACGCGCAGGGAGTAACGCTCCGTCCTGTCGAAGGGGAGCCCACGGACGAAGCGATCGCGGCGTCGGTCGTCGTTTGGGCCGCGGGCGTCCAGCCGGTGTCGTTTGCCGCGCGGCTCGGGGTGACCCTCGATTCGTCCGGACGCATCGTGGTCGACGAGAGCTGCGCCACGCTCGCAGACCCGAATATCTTTGCGATCGGTGACGTCGCCGCGTTCACGCCCGAGGGAGAAGGAGCGGCGCTTCCAGGGCTCGCGCCGGTTGCGATTCAGCAGGGCAGCCACGTCGCGCGAGTCATTCAGAGTGACCTCCGTCGCCGCGCGCGGCCGGCCTTTCGCTACGTCGACAAAGGCATCATGGCCACCATCGGACGATCGCGCGCGGTCGTTCAGGGGTCGTTCAAACTCGATGGCTTCTTCGCGTGGATCGCGTGGGGCCTGATTCACGTGCTCTACCTGATCGGCTACCGGAACCGCTTCATCGTGATGTTCAACTGGTTCTGGTCGTACGTGACCTTCAAGCGTGGAGCCCGGCTGATCACAGCGCGGTCGAGGCGTCGATGACGCTTCTCGTCACCTATGTGGCGGTGGCCCTCGGCTTTTCGTTTTTGTGTTCGGTGCTCGAGGCGGTGCTTCTCAGCGTGACGCCCAGCTACGTGGCGCAGCTTCAGGAAGAGCGCCCTGGGACGGGGACCTCGCTCGCGAAACTCAAAGCCGACGTCGACCGGCCGCTCGCCGCGATTCTGAGTCTCAACACGGTCGCCAACACCTTCGGCGCGGCGGGGGCAGGAGCGGAAGCGACGCGAATCTTTGGGTCGGAGTGGTTTGGTCTCGCGTCCGCGTGCCTCACGCTTTCGATCCTCGTGATCTCCGAGATCATTCCGAAGACCCTCGGCGCGGTGTACTGGCGCCGGATCGCACCCTTTGCCGCGAAGGTACTGCCCTTGCTGATCGCTGCGATGTATCCGCTCGTTTGGATCAGCGAAGGGATCACCCGCCTGCTCAAGCAGCGAAGTGAGGGCGAGGCGAAGGTCTCGAAGGAAGAGATCGCGGCCCTTGCGAAGCTCGGCGAGCAGCAGGGAATTCTCGCCGAGTCCGAAGGTCGAATCCTGACCAACCTCTTTCGCTTCGCGAAGACGGTGACGCGGGACATCATGACCCCCCGAACTGTCATGTTTTCTCTCTCGTCCTCCGTGAAGGTCGGTGATCTTGTGCCGCGGGGAAGTCTTACAGCGGGGCAAATTTCACCGCTCTCGATGAGCGGCGGGCTCGACGACACCGCGAAGAAGAGCACGATGATCTTTTCGCGAATCCCGATTTGGGGTGAGTCGCCCGACGACGTTGTCGGCTATGTTCTGAAGGATGAGATCTTTCTTCGCGCCGCCCGCGATGAGCTTGATCTTCCGCTCAGCGACCTGGTCCGAAAGTTCGAGGTCGTGCCGGAGCTTCTCGCACTGCCAACACTCTTCGAACGTCTCGTGGCGACCCGCGAGCACATCGCGCTGGTCGTCGATGAGTACGGCGGAATCGCGGGCGTGGTGACGATGGAGGATGTGCTCGAGACGCTGATGGGCGTGGAGATCGTCGACGAGGCGGACGACGCGGTCGACATGCGTGAGATGGCCCGGAAGAAGTGGCGGGAGCAGCGCACGCGCTCGATGATTCCTGCGGGGCAGGCCGCGGACCCGGATGACGAGGCGGGGGAATGAGCCGAGAAACACAGTGTCCGAATTGCGGCGGTCCGATCGAGTTCAAACTCGGCGCAAGCTGGGCGATGGTGTGTCCCTTCTGCCGTTTCTCGGTGATGCGCTCTCGCGATGGACTGCGTCCTCTTGGTCAGGTGGCGGACCTCGTCCCAACCGCACCGGAGCTCGGCGTCGGCGATCTCGTGTACGTCGGCAATCACGAGCTCACGGTCGGTGGGCGCATGCAGCTCGACCACGGCCGCGGTCCGTGGGACGAGTGGTACGTCCTCAACGCGCCCACGCAGCAATGGGGCTGGCTTTCAAAAGCGCAGGGGCGCTGGACGCTCACCTTTGCGGTCGAACTTCAGGGTGCGGTGCCGACCTGGCAGAACCTCAACCCGGGTCAGCAGGGCCCGTTTCTTCCGGGCGTGCCCGGCGTTTGGACGGTGGCGGAACGCGGCCAGTCGCGGCTGCTAAGCGCAGAGGGAGAACTCCCCTTTCCGATCACGCCGCAGATGCAGGGTTGGTTCGCCGACCTCGTGGGACCCCAAGGACGTTTTGCGACGATCGACTACGGCGACGGCAGCAAGGCACCCGCGGCGTTTGTGGGCCAGGAGCTCCCCGAAGGAGCGCTTCGCGTCGGCGCGCGAGGGATGCGTCCGGCGCCTGTGCAAAAAGTGGAAACAGATCGCCTTCGCTGTCCGCGATGTGGGGCGCCGGTTCCGCTCTTTGTTCCAGAGACGACCGAGCGAATCGCGTGCGGTTCCTGCCACGGGCTCCTCGACTATGGGCAAGGCCAGCTTCGGCTGCTTCAGGACATGCACGAGGCGCGACTCGGCACGCTGATTCCGCTGGGTCGCGAGGGCACCCTGATGGACGAGAAGGTGATGTGCATCGCTTATCTCGAACGCGAAACCTGGGTCGACGGGCAGCGCTTTACGTGGCGCGAGTTTCTCCTTCACGCCGAGGGGAAAGGGTATCGCTGGCTCATGGAAGACCAGGGGCATTGGACGTGGATGCGTCCGGTGTCCGCCGGGGAGCTCGCGGTTTTTCCGATGCACGTGGACTACGAGGGCAACTCGCATCGCATCTTCAACCGTGGCAACGCGACGGTCGCCTACGTTCTCGGTGAGGTGTACTGGAAGGTCGAGATCGGCGAGCAGGTCCAGGTCGCCGACTTCATTCGCCCGCCGCAGATGCTGAGCGAGGAGCGCAACGATCGTGAGATCGTTTGGTCGGTCGGGCGCTACGTGGAGCCCAAGGACGTGTGGAAGGGGTTCGGCCTCGACGGATCGCCGCCGCCGCAGAGCGGCGTAGGTTTTTGCCAACCGAACCCGTGGAATATCGCGCGCGTCAGTGCGATGGGTGCGGCGCTTCTCGCGGTACTGCTCGGGCTCTTTTTCTTCTTTGAGGTGATTCCGCCGCATCCGACCGTCATCGCGCACGACCACCTGCCGGTGCCGCCGAGGGACGGTGCCGGAACGGACGGGGCACACGTGCATCGAACGGCGGCGTTCGAGGTGCCGAAAGGTCCGACGACGCTGCAGGTTGCGCTCGCGACGAATGTCGAGAACCAGTATCTGGGGGTCGACGCCGTGCTGCTCAATACCGCGACTGGCGAGGTGCACGACTTCTATCTGGAGGCGGGGTACTACACCGGCTTTAGCGGCGAGCGCTGGAGCGAAGGAAGCAAAGGGGAGACGGCGTACGTCGATCGCGTCGACGCGGGTTCGTACGTCATGGAGCTTCAGCCGCTTTGGGAGCGATATGCGCAGCCCGGAGGGCCCGCGGGCCTTACGCCGCCGACCGCCGAGGTCAGCGTTACCGTCGGCAAGCGAAGCCCCTTCGGATTCGGCGGCGCCTTGGCCCTTCTCTTACTTCCGATCTTGATCGTGAAGCTCGGTCGTGACGGATTCGAAAAGATGCGTCGCGAGAACTCGAACCTCTGACCGTTCGGACGTCGCCCGCCTACTTGCCGTAGCGATAGCCGCGGCGCCGGCTGCGACTTCCGATGTACGTTCCGACCCCGGCCGCTGCAGGCGCGCGGATTTCCGGCGGTGCCATGGCGCGTTCGGTGGGCGCCGCAAAGGGATCGATTCCTGCGACGTTGAGTCCGGCGTATCCGCCAACCACCGCAAGCCCAAAGATGGGGTAGAGGAGCCCTTTCACCACGGAAGTAGAGCATATCTTCGCGGCCTGTGCGACGCGCCTTGATTCGCGCGCCTTGATTCGAAGGGGCAACCCCCCAATGTTGAAGGTATGGCAGCCCCGAAGAGCAGGTACGCCCGCTGGCGTTACGCCCTCAAACCGGCGAGCTGGCCGAAGCTTTTTGTACCGGCGTTTTTTGGACAGGGGCTTGGGGCAGCACACCTCGGTCGGGTCGACATTGTCGCGGGCGTCGCAGGCCTGGGGCTTACGTTTCTGCTCCTCGCCTACGTCGTACTCATGAACGACTGGGCCGATCGCGACGTCGACGCGATCAAGCGGCGCCGCTTTCCCGGTGGATGCGCGCCCAAGACGATTCCGGACGGGATCCTCCCTTCCGGTTCGGTATTGATCGGCGGCGTTGTGGCGGCGCTCGCGGCGTTCGGCTGGGCGCTTTACTGCGCGGGGTGGCTCAATCGTCCGCTTTTGATCGGTGCGACCGCGCTTTCGATCTTCGTCTTTGCGGCGTACTCGCTTCCGCCCTTTCGGCTGAACTACCGCGGCGGTGGTGAGCTGCTCGAGATGCTCGGCGTGGGGCTCGTGCTTCCGTGGACGCAGGCGTACGTGCAAGGCGGCCTTGGCGCGATGGACTACACCTGGCTTCCGCGACCTTGGGCGGTGCTTCCTGGGCTCATGCTGCTGTGTTTTGCGAGCGCGGTTGCCAGCGGCCTTAGCGATGAGGTGAGCGATCGGGACGGCGGCAAGAAGACCTTCACGACCTGGCTCGGCAATGCGGGCGCGCGCCGTCTCACGGAGCTGCTCGTTCTCGGCGGCATGATCGCCTGGGCGCTGGCGGGTCTTCTCGCGGAGCATGTTCCGCTGCTTGCGGTGGTGTTTCCCATCGGCGTCGTGGCGATGCACTGGCGAACCATGCGCCGCCTCAGCACGAGCGCGGTAACGAATGCCTTCGAAGCGCAGGCGCAGTACAAGACGGCGCTTCATCGCGCGATTTGGGGCGGCGCGCAGTACCTCGCGATGATCCTCCTCATGATGCGCATTTTCTTTGGCTGATGCGACTTGATGCGTGCATTGCCGAGGTCGATCGGCAGATCGACAAACTTGGCGCGCGGCTGAGCCTTGCGGCGGATCGCGACCGCGCCACGACGCTCACTTCGCTTTTCGAAACCCACGGCCAGCGACTGAGCGACCGGTCGCGGGAGGCGTTTGGGCGCGGACTCCTGCGAGCGGCCAGCGCGCAGCTTCGGGCGTTTCCGGAGAACCTCTTTTGGGATTTCGATGCGCTTGGGGCTCACGTCGCACGGGTCGCTCGGGAGGACGGTCCATCCGCGGTCACGCGCCTTAGTGCGCTCATGGCGTCGGTGCAGCAGCTCTTCGGGCGGCAGACGCACATCCGTTTTCGCTACGTGCACGACTTCATGTACGGGTTCGACTGGGCGAAATGGGTCGCGCGGGAGCCCGCGAGTCGGTCGTCGGTTCCGCCCTTTGGAATCGCGTTCCTCGACACGATGTGGCGCCGAGGGCACGAGCTACTGGATCTCATCGCCCACGACGATCAGAAGTACCCAAAGATCGCGGGAGGTGCGCCCCGGAACCCGTTTGGCTTCAGCCGAGAGCCGGACGACGAGCGGCGTCTCTTTCGTGATCTTGCCGCGCAGGATCTGATTCCGGTGAAGGGATGGCAGGCCAACCCGTCGCCGGTTTGGGATCGCCCCTTTCAGGAACTCCGCGCTGAACGCGCCCGCGTCCTCGGCGGTCGATAGCGAGAGCACATCTCAAAAATACCGTCAGTCGATCCGTGGCTCGGGGGCGTGAGGCAGCCCGTCTACGAGCCGAGGAAATGCCGAGCATTTTTGAGCGTGAGAAGAGGGGTTGAGTCGCGTGTTCGTGCCGCGAAGCGACGACGGCATTTTTGAGAGGTGCTCTAATCGCAGATCAGAAAGTCGCGAGCGTCCACGATCTCAATGCTCGTTTCGAGGATATCGGTGCGCGCGGTGACCGTGAGCGTGGGGGAATCCTCGTCCGTGTCGCGCCGATTCACGTTGAGCCGAAGGCCGCGTCCAAGCACGCGATCCCGGGTGGACCATTCGACGGGGACCGTGCCGGCAAGAGGCACGCCGTCTGCCTCTCCTTGCACGCCCCACGCTCGGACGGGCAGTTCGTCGATGGCTTTCGTCGGGAAGAGCGAAACGAGTTGAATCGCGTCGGGCGCCACCGCGATCAGCCGTACTTCGTGAACTACCTCGCCGAGACGAAACGTGACTTCGTACTCCCCTTCCTCTCCCACGAAGACGGCTACTTGGTTCGCGCGCGGTGAGCCCAGTGAGGGTGCGACCACGCCGTCACTGACAACCTCGAGGGCCTGGTCGGCGTAGATGCGCCGATCGCGGTTCCAATAGCGCGCATGAAGGAGCACTCGCGCATGGGTCGCGACGCGGAGGTCGCCCGCGAAGGGATTCAAGCCGAAGATGCCTCCCGAGGACTCGACGGAATCGTCTTCGATCGTCATCCGCGTTGGTGTCTGCACCCGGATGGTTGCCGTTCCGACGAGCCGACCGTCCCGGACGACGTCGACCGAGGTCGAGCCATCGCCGACAGCGTACGCCGCGCCGCTCTCGTCGATGCGGATGATGTCGGAGCTCAGGGGGATGAGCTGCGCGTCCCCAAGTCGGGTGCCGTCCTCGTAAACCTGGGCGCGCAAAAGGCTTCCGGGCGCGTAGGGGCCTTGAAGGCGATTTCCCCAAGCGTCGCGGATCTCAACGTTTCGGGAGCCGGGACCGCCCGAGAAACAGGAGGCGAGGAGCAAAAGCGGGATCAGACGCATGACCTCGTGGTGAGCAACGCACGTGCCAGCGAGTGTTCCGGGAAAAAGAGGAACGCTTTATCGTCGTGAGTGTGGGTCGCGAGTCACAGGGTGAGCGCGCGCCTCACACCGGCATGCTGACGCGGCCGAGGCGCGCCCAGGCCGTGTCGAGACGCGCCGCACGGACCTTGCCCGCGATTCCGAGAAGCGCCTTGTCCCGCTCGAAGCGTGTGCTCTCGTTCGCTTCCACGGCAGACCAGTCGAGGCCGCCCAAGAGCTCCCGAAAACGTCGAATCACACCCCCCAAGGTCACGTGCACCGCGGCGTCGAGGGGTTCGACGAGCCCAAGCGGAAAGATCGCGCTCGCGAGGGCTGCAAGATCTTCGATGGGCTGACGCGACCATCCGCTGCGGCGTCCGACCTGAATCAGGTAGCCGATGATCGCGGCGTGGACGTGCACGTCTTCGACGGTGCGAAAGGGCTTGAGGTAGTCGTCGTAGCCGTCGCCTTCCAGCACTTCGTCGCGCTCGACCCGAACTCCGTCGAGGATGAGTTTGCCGTGCGGAACTTCCGGAACGAAGGGGCCCGGCGGGAGGGTTTCGATGCGCAGCCCGTCGCGATTGGCCGGCAGGCGCACGACGCGCAGACGATTTCGATCGTGATCGTCGAGACCGATGCTTGCGACAACCAGGAGCTCCTCCGCGCGGTCGGCGAGGGTGACGAAGTTCTTTTCGCCGAGGATGCGAAAGCGGTCCTCGACTTCTTCGAGACGGGTCTGCATGTCGCGCGGATGGCCGCTTCCGCGTTCGGTTGCGCAGAGCGCGGCTTTGACACCGGTCAAGCTCGGCACGAGGGACGCGAGCGCCTCTTCGTAGCCCGACGCGAACGCAAATCCCACGCGGTCTGCGGCAAAACCCGCGGCGAACGCGCGCCCGATCGTGCTCGCAAAGGGCTGAACCGTGCGCTGGTGCGTGGTCCACCAATCGTCGACGGTCTCCATCGCGTTGGAAACGGGCGGATCGCCAAGGAGACGGCGAAGGACGTCGATGAGTTCAGAGGCCATGGCTATTTCTTCTTGGGGCCGTCACGTCGCGGACGCACGTTGCACGCGAGGACTTTCTTTCGAAGGCGAATCGCGTCGGGCGTGATCTCCACGAGCTCGTCCTGATCGATCCACTCGAGGGCCGTCTCGATGGTCAGCTGCTTCGGCGGCGTGAGAATGACGTTCTCGTCTTTGCCGGCGGCGCGAATATTCGTGAGCTTCTTTTCGCGGATGGCGTTGACGTCGAGATCGTTCGGGCGGTTGTGTTCGCCAACGATCATGCCCTCGTAGACCGCCGTTCCGGAGCCGATGAAGAGCTCGCCGCGCGGCTGGAGGTTGAAGAGCGCGTAGGGCGTGGTCGTGCCTTTGCGGTCGCTGACGATCGCGCCGTTCTTGCGGCGGAGCATCGGCCCCATGTAGGGCTCCCAGCCGTCGAAGAGCGCGTTGAGCAGCCCGGTGCCGCGCGAAAGCGTCAGAAAGAGGGAGCGAAAGCCGATGAGGCCGCGGGAAGGAACGCGAAACTCGACGCGGGCGCGCCCAAAGCCGAGGTTGTTCATGCCGACCATCTGGCCTTTGCGTTCGCCGAGGGCCTGCGTGACCGCGCCGACGTGTTCTTCGTCGACGTCGATGACGACCTTTTCCCAGGGCTCGTGCTTTTTGCCGTCGATCTCTTTGACGACGACCTGGGGCATGGCCATCGCCATCTCGTAGCCCTCGCGGCGCATCGTTTCGGCGAGGATCGTCAGCATCAGCTCGCCGCGGCCAAAGACGTCGAAGGACTCGGCGTCCTCGGTTTCCTCGACTTTGAGGGCGATGTTGCGAGCGGCTTCCTTGAAGAGCCGGTCGCGTACGTGTCGCGAGGTGACGTATTTCCCGCTCCTGCCCGCGAAGGGCGAGGTGTTCACGAGGAAGCGGACCTTGATGGTCGGCTCCTCGACGGAGATGCGCGGGAGCGCGGCCGGGCTCGCGGGATCGGCAAGGGTGTCGCCGATCGTGACCGTGTCGATGCCGCTCACGGCGACGATGTCCCCTGCTTCGGCGGCCTCGAGGCGAACGCGCTGCAGTTTGTCGAAGCCCCAGAGGGTTCCGATCTCGTGTTCGCTCTGGCCCTCGGCCCCCATCAGGAGAACGCGCTGGCGCTGGCGCACGCGGCCCGCCCAAAGGCGACCGATGGCGAGCTTGCCGACGTACTCGTCGTGAATCGTGTTGTGCACCAGTAGCTGGAGCGGGGCGTCCGGATCCTGCGTCGGCGCGGGGACCCGCTCGGCGATCGTCTCAAAGAGAGGCGTGAGGTTGTCGCTCGTATCCTCGAGCTCGCGGCGGGCGATCCCCTCCTTGCCGATGGCGTAGATGGTCGGAAAGTCCGCCTGCTCGTCGCTCGCGCCGAGATCGCAGAAGAGATCGAAGACCTCGTCGAGCGCCTCGTTCGGGCGGGCGTCCTTTCGGTCGATCTTGTTGATGACCACGATGATCGGCATGCCGAGCTCGATGGCCTTTCCGAGGACGAAGCGCGTCTGGGGGAGTGCCCCCTCGGCGGCATCGACCAGGAGCAGCGCCCCGTCGGCCATGCGGAGCGTTCGCTCGACCTCGCCGCCAAAGTCCGCGTGGCCGGGCGTGTCGATGATGTTGATCTTGTAGTCCTGCCACTGCACGGAGGCGTGCTTGGCCAGGATCGTGATCCCTCGCTCGCGTTCGAGGTCGTTGGAGTCCAGCACACGGTCCTGGACATCCTCGTTTGCGCGAAAAACGCCGGTTTGCCGCAGCATGGCGTCCACGAGGGTCGTTTTCCCGTGGTCGACATGGGCGATAATGGCGATGTTCCGCAGTTTGTCCCGGGGCGTTGGCTCCATCGTGCGCGGCGGCCTAGCATGCCGCGGCGCCGTTCGCGAGCCCGCTGGCTCCGGTCCTCCCCTGGTCCCACACCCCTTTCGATGGATTCGTTCGCCCACCCGCTCCAGCTGGTCACCGGAAAAGGTGGCGTGGGAAAGTCGAGCGTGGTCGCGGCCCTGGCCCAAGGGGCCGCCGAAGCCGGAAAGCGACCCCTGATCGTGGAGCTGGGCCACCGCGCCACGATGGAGAGCATCTTCGGGGTGCCGGTCGGGTATCGGCCCCGGGAGGTCAGTCCCGGCGTATCCGCAATGAACGTCGCCTTTGAGGATGCGGTGGTGGACTACATCGCCGAGCAGGTTCGCGTTCGTCGGCTCGCCCAGCGCATTGCGCGGAGTTCGGTGCTCTCGCGTTTCTTAGGGGCGGCGCCGGCGGTGTCCGAAGTGGTCACGCTTCGCCTTCTTCAGCGGCTGGTCGACGCGGGTGAGTACGCGCCGATCTTTGTCGACCTCGATGCGACGGGTCACGCGCGGATGTTTCTTTCGCTTCCCGAGGTCTTCGACGGACTCGTCGAGTCGGGTCCGCTGCGGGCGCTTCTTGACCGGACGACGGAGCTCCTTCGCGATCCCGCGCGCTCGGTGCTTCATCTCGTGACGTTGCCTTCGGCGCTCCCGGCGCAGGAAACGCGGGAGCTGCACGCCGCGCTTCGGGACGCCAACCAAATCGCCCTTGGCGCGCTCATCGTCAACCGCGTTCCGCGGGAGCCTCTTGGTCCCAGGGACGTCGCGCAGCTCGACACCTGGGCCGCGGAGCATCCGGGGGATGTCGCTCTCGCGCGTCAAGAGCAGCAGCGTGCCGTCGACGCCCGTGATGTCGTTGAGTCGCTTCGCGCGCTTTCGCTTCGCGTGATCGAGGTGCCCGAACTGGACGCGCCCTTGGATCTCTTGGCGCTGGCGCGCGCGCTGCGGAGCGACGCGTGAAGGAGCTATTGGCGAGGCCGCTGGTCGTGTGCGTCGGTCCTGGCGGCGTTGGTAAAACGACGGTCGCCGCTGCTCTCGCGGTGCGGGCAGCTCGCGACGGGCAAAAGGCGCTGGTGCTCACGATCGATCCCGCGAAGCGTCTCGCGGATGCCCTCGGTTTGAGCGGTCTCGACGACGAAGTTCACGAAGTGCCCGTGGGGGAGGGCCTGCTCGGCGCCGCGATGCTGGACACGAAGGCGAGCTACGACTCGCTGATGGCGCGCATTGCGTCGCCAGCGCAGCGGGAGGCGATCCTCGAAAACCGCGTGTATCAGGCGTTTAGCCGCACGCTCGCCCGGAGTCACGCCTACGTCGCGTCGGAGCGTCTTTACGACGTCGCGCAGTCGGGGCGCTGGGATCTGATCGTTCTCGACACGCCGCCGACGCGCAGTGCCCTCGACATCCTGGATGCGCCGGGACGGCTCGTGTCGTTTCTCGATGAAAAGGTGCTCGAGGTCTTTCTCGAAGGACGCGGCGCGGGCGGCACCTTTGCGGCGCTTGCGAACCTCGGTGGTGCGGCGGCGCTGCGCCTCTTTGGTCGACTCGCGGGAGAGGGAATCGCCGAGGAGCTTTCCGGGTTTCTGCGCCTTCTCGCCGATCATCGCCACGGCTTTCATCAGCGAGCGGAGGCGGTGCGAGCAATGCTTGGGGACGATGCGACCGCGTTCGTCCTCGTCGCGGATCCGTCGGCGACGAGCCTCGATGACGCGTGGCACCTCGCGGGGGCGCTTCGCGAGCGCGGCGTTGCGCTTCAAAGGGTGGTGTTCAACCGCGCCTACACCGCGGAGCCCCTCGGGCGAGGGCCGCTCCTCCCGCCGGGTGACGGGCTTCCGGCCGCGCTCGCGGAGCTTCGAAGTCGGCTCGTTTCGAAGCAGCGCGCAAAGCTTGACCGCGCGCGCGGCTTTGCCGGCACCGTGACCTCGGGCGCCGCGACGACGTTGCTCGCGGAGCGACCGGAGGGCCCGCGCACCATCGAGGAACTCGCGGGTCTGTTCGACGAGCGCGTGGACGACTGAGGCGCTGAGAGACGGCCGGTCGCGATGTACAAACGCGGGCTTGTTGCCTAGAGTTACACGAGTGCGGATCTTGCGATGAGTGTCGATCGTCTCCTCGATGAAATCAGAATGCGGCCCTCCATGTACGTCGGGGACCCCGAGTTGCCGATCGAGCGTCAGATGGACGGTGTGTTCATGATTCTGCATGGCTACCAGCGTGCGCTAGAGGATCA
>JBCDAA010000161.1:0-18433 GCA_039186435.1 Myxococcota bacterium
CGGGCGGTCGTCGTCACCACAGCCAAGAGCCAGGAGAAGAACGAGACAGAAAAAACGCATCCGGCGATGATGCTCGAAGCGACGCGATTTCGCACCTTGACGAGGGGAGGGCGACTGCCATAATCCGCGCCTTCTCGGGGGCAAAACCCCAATCCAACAACCACGCGCTCTCACCGTGCCTAGAGAGCGCGCCAGTACCAGGGGCACAACATGGCGCTTCTTACCGACCGAAAAGAACAGATCATCAAAGAGTTCCAGACCCGTGAGGGCGACACCGGCTCTCCCGAGGTCCAGATCGCGCTCCTCACCGAGCGGATCATCTATCTGACCGAGCACTTCAAGACCCACAAGAAGGACCATCACTCCCGCCGGGGTCTTCTTAAGCTTGTTAGCCGGCGCCGCCGGCTTTTGGACTACGTCCGGGCCAACGACGTTGAGCGCTACCGCTCGATCATTCAGCGCCTCGGCATCCGTAAGTAACTGAACTTACTCAAGCTTTCTTCGCCTAAGGGCAATGACACGGCGCGCTCCATTCGGGGTGCGCCGTTGTCGTTTTGCGTTTTGAGGCGAAATCGACAAAGGTGCGCGCCAAGAGCAAGACCTGGCAAGGCGCGGACTTCGTTCTTCGTTTCGAGTGTTTGAGCTCCGGCTCGAGCCCTGGAACCGAGGAAAGAGTTTCCGCCTCCCAGGTCTCAACGAACAACCGGGCCTCGAGAATCGCTCGAGTCCTACCTACTGAAGCCCGCTTCGTGGTTCGCGCCGCGAGGCTGGGCGGAGATCTGAACCCATGATTATTCGTGAATCCGTCAAGGTGGGGGACAAAACCATCACCTTGGAAACGGGCCGTATCGCCAAGCAGGCAGGCGGCGCCGTTCTTGTAACCTGCGGCGAGTCCGTCGTGATGGTGACCGTCTGTGGCGCCAAAGACGCGCGCCCGGGAACGTCCTTTCTCCCGCTGACTGTCGACTACGTTGAAAAGACCTACGCCGCCGGAAAGATCCCCGGCGGCTTTTTTAAGCGTGAAGCGCGCCTTCGGGAGCACGAGGTGCTGACCTCACGCCTGATCGACCGGCCCTGTCGTCCGCTCTTTCCGGACGGCTATCGCTCCGAGATTCAGGTCATCGCCACCGTGCTTTCGGCCGATCTCGAAAACCCGACCGACATCCTCGCCATGACCGGTGCGTCAGCGGCGCTGATGATCAGCCCGATCCCCTTCGCCGGTCCCATCGCGGGCGTTCGCGTCGCGCGCGTCGAAGGTCAGCTCATCGCGAACCCGACCTTCCAGGATCTGGAAAACGCCGACCTCGAGATTCAAATCGCTGCGAGCCAGGACGCCATCGTCATGGTCGAGGGCGAGGCGAAGGAGGTCCCCGAGGCCGAGCTCATCGAGGCCCTCAAGTTTGGTCACGAGGCGCTTCAGCCGATCCTCAAGCTTCAGCTCGCGATGCAGGAAGCGGTCGGCAAGACCAAGTGGGAGTTCGTTCCTCCGAGCCGCGATGAGAAGATCGACGCGCGCGTGAAGGACGTTGCCCTCGCCGGCATCAAGGAAGCCTGCAACATCGCCGAGAAGCACGCCCGTTACGGCCGCTTCAAGGAGATCAAGGGTGAGGTGGTCGCCGCGCTTCTTCCGGAGTTCCCGGACAACGAAGGCGACATCAAGGGCGCCTACGAGGACCTTCGCTATCACACGATGCGCGGCCAGGTGCTGAGCGAAAAGCGCCGCGTCGACGGTCGCGACTTCACGACCGTGCGCCCCATCGCCATCGAGGCGGGGTTTCTTCCGCGCACTCACGGCTCGACGCTCTTCACGCGCGGCGAGACGCAGTCGATCGTGACGGCGACCCTCGGCACCCGTCAGGACGAGCAGAAGATCGACGGCCTCCTCGAGCCCTACTGGAAGAACTTCCTTCTTCACTACAACTTCCCGCCCTACTCGGTGGGTGAGACGAAGTTCCTCCGCGGCCCCGGTCGTCGCGAGATCGGTCACGGCAACCTGGCCGAGCGTGCGCTCAAGGGTCTGGTGCCGAGCGCCGAGGACTTCCCCTACACGATTCGTATCGTTTCGGAGATCACCGAGTCGAACGGCTCGTCGTCGATGGCGACGGTCTGTGGCGGATCGCTAGCGATGATGGACGCGGGCGTTCCGCTTCGTGCGCCCTGCGCCGGCGTGGCCATGGGGCTCATCAAGGAGGGCGACGACTACGCCGTCCTCACCGACATCCTCGGCGACGAGGATCACCTCGGCGACATGGACTTCAAGGTCTGCGGCACCGACAAGGGCATCACCGCGATCCAGATGGACATCAAGATCGACGGCCTTAGCCAGGAGCTCATGCTCGAGGCCCTCGAGCAGGCGCGCGACGGCCGCATGCACATCCTCGGCAAAATGAACGAGGTCCTCGCGCAGCCGCGCGCCGAGCTCAGCAAGCACGCGCCGCGCATCACCACCATCAAGGTGAAGCCGGACCAGATCCGCGTCGTCATCGGACCGGGCGGCAAGATGATCAAGGCGATCGTCGAGCAGACCGGCGCGAAGGTGGACGTGGCGGACGACGGAACCATCGCGGTTGCGGGCAGCGATCCGGAGGGCGTGAAGAAGGCCATCGAGATCATCGAGAGCCTCACCACCGAGCCCGAGGTCGGCCAGAAGTACACCGGCGTCGTGAAGCGCGTGGAGCGCTACGGCGCGTTCGTGGAGATCGCCCCCGGCAAGGAAGGCCTCCTTCACGTGACCGACCTCGCGTGGGAGTTCGTCGAAAACGTCGAGGACGTCGTGAAGCTCGGCGACGAAATCGAGGTGGTCGTCAGCAACATCGACCGCGAAGGGCGCCTCACGGTGTCCCGCAAGGCGCTCCTCGAAAAGCCCGAGGGCTACGTCGAAAAGCCGCCGCGTGAGCGGGAGGGCCGTGGCGATCGTCGGGATGGCGGACGCCGTCGTGACGGGGGTCGTGGTCGTGACCGAGGTCGTGGTCGTGACAGCGGCCGAGGCCGTCGTCCGCGTCGTGATGACGGTGAAGGGGGCGAGCGTCGTCCGCGTCGTGAAGACGGCGAGGGTGGCGAGCGTCGCGAGGCGTCCGGTGAGGGCGGAGGCGAAGGTGAAGAGCCGCGTCGTCGTCGCCGCCGTCGCCGCCGGGACGGAGACGATCCCGCGCCGCCCGCCACGGACGCCTGAGCCGTATGCAAGGTCGCGTCGAGCTGCCCGTTCGTAGGTTGCGCTCCGACGCGACGTTGCCGCGTTACGCAACGGAGGCCGCTGCCGGCATGGATCTGGCGGCGGCCCTCGACAATTCCATGATGATCATGCCTGGCGCGTGGGCGACGGTGCCCACCGGTATCGCCATCGCCTTGCCACAGGGCTACGAAGCGCAGGTTCGGCCGCGCTCGGGGCTCGCAGCGCGGCTTGGGGTAACCGTATTGAACGCGCCGGGGACCATCGATGCCGACTACCGCGGCGAGCTGAAGGTTGTGTTGATCAACCACGGCCCTGAGCGCTTCGTTGTGAAGCACGGAGATCGCATCGCCCAGCTCGTGATTGCGGCGGTGGCGCCCGCTCTGGTGCGCGAAGTCGACCTTCTCGACGAAACTGCTCGTGGGTCGAGCGGTTTTGGCAGCACAGGCGTATGATGGACCGGCCGATGTGGTCCTCCGATCGTACTGCGGTCACTGGTGCGCCGCTTCCCGGGTCTGCGATGCCGCGCCCGGGTCAGGTCGTGGGCGAGCGCTACGAACTGCGTCATCGTCTTCGCGACGATCCTTTTTCGCTCGGGTACCTCGCGTTTGATCAGGAGACCGAAGAGTCGGTGCTCCTCCGCATTGTGCGGCCCGAGCTTCTCGATCCGTCCGCGCGCACCGAGGTTGCGCGTTCGCTTCGCCGCATGGTTGGCATGGGCGGAAAGTACCTTCCCGGTCTCATCGACGCGGATCGTGACGGCTCGCTCGTCTACGCGTCGGAGGCGCTCCCCGAGGGCGTGGCCCTTCGCGACGTGCTCGACCTCCGCATCGCCGAGCAGGAGCCCCTCAAACCCTTCGAGCTTCTCCCCGTCATCGCGCAGATCGAAGCCGCGGTGGAGGCGATTCCACCGACGTTGCGCCATGGTGATTTAACCGCGCTGCAGATCTGGCTCGATGCGGATCGTCTGCAGGTTAAAGGCGCGTTCTTCGTACCGTCGATTCCGGAAGGGGTGGTCGCGGCGGTGCTCCAGCGGCATGGGGACGTTCGACGGCGTGTTGCGCCGGAAGTCATGCGCGGACCGAGTGGCGAGGCGAGCGATCTCTATTCGGTTGCCGCGATCGCCTACGAGGCGTTGACCCTTAAGCCCCCGCCCGATCCGGGAACGGCGGTCTCATCGGACCTCGGTGCGCTCACGCGTCCGCTTGGCGCGCTTCTTCATGCGGATCCCAAACGCCGCGCGACCAACCTCAATCACCTGGTGGAGACGCTGGCGCAGGTGGCGGGACTTCGCGTGCCCGACCTGGAACCGGCACCCTTTCGAACGCAGCTTTCCCGGCGTCGCTCGACGAAGCCGCCCATGCCGAAGCCGAGTTCGAAGCCACCGAGCTCGAAAGCAGGCTCGAAAGCAGCGGGCTCGAAAGCAGGCTCGAAAGCAGCGGGCTCGAAAGCGCCGAGTTCGGAACAGCCGACCACGCAGGCGCGCGCGCTTTCGAAAGCCGCGGCCGAGCGGGCTCTCGCCGGTGAGATTCCGGACGTGGCCACGGTGGTCTCCACGGTGAGCGATGACATCGCCGCGACGTCGAAGATGAAGGCGATGACTGCCGAAGCTGCCGCTGCCGCGCTCGGCATCAAGCAGGGCGACGAAGGGTCGCATCATCTCAGCGAGACGGAGAGTCGCGTGCCCTCCGATCCTGCGATCGAGGCGCCGCCCGCGAAAGAGTCGAGTGTCGACCCGCGCCTCATGCGGATGGCGCTTGCGGCGGACAAAAAGCCCGCGCGGCGAGGACGCTTTCCAAGCGATCCAGGGCTTGCCGTGGAGGAGGGCGACGAGGAGTCAAGCCTCGACCCGCGGCTCGTGCGCGCGGCGCTGAGCGTCACCGAAGACAGCGAAGACGAGGTGCCCCTCGACCCTTCGGTGCCGGTGCAGCCGCGAAAGGACGGGACCCAAGAGCTCGCGATGGACGAGCTCGACTTTGTGGATGGTGTTCCTCTCGATCCTTCGGTTCCGGTGGAAGCACGGAAGGATGGAACGCAGGAGCTCGCGATGGACGAGCTCGATGTCGTGGAGGACGACGCGCCCGCGAAGGAAACGCACGGAACGGCGCAGATCACGCTTTCCGATCTCGAGGAGATGGCGGCGGACCATCGTCGCGCCGCGGTACCGCAGGACGTGAAGGCGATTCCGCAACCGAAAGCGGACTCCGGATCGACGCCGACCGATGCGTCGCTCTACGACGATAGCAATCTCACCCTGCCGAACGGGATCGGCGTGCCTGTGGTTGCACAGGCCGCGACGCCTCGGCCTCCGCGGGTGGACGTTGCTGCGGCCGATGCGCCGCAAGGTTCGCGGCGTCTTGGCGTTACGATCATCCTGACCGCGCTTGTGCTCGGTCTTGGGATCATCATCGGGAGTTTTCTCTACGCTCGGCATCGCCAGAATCAGGCGGACGACGAGCGTCGACAGCGGCTCCTCGAACGCTTTCAGCAGGTCCAGCAGGAATGAGAAAAGCCGCGCCCGAAGACGCGGCTTTCTTCTCTTCCGTTCGATGACTCAGAGCGCGCGTTCGATGAGCGCCTGAATCTTCGCCTTCGGCACCGCGCCCTGCTGGTGCGCAACCTCGGCGCCCGCCTTGAACATCTTCAGGGTGGGCACCCCGCGAATCCCGCAGGCGGCAGCGGTTCCGGGGCTCTCGTCGATGTCGACCTTTACAACCTTTACCCGGCCCGAGAACTCCTCGGCGAGCTGGTTCACGAAAGGTTCGATCTGCTTACAGGGGCCACACCAGGTGGCGGAGAAATCGACGAGGACGGGCACATCGGAGCCCAATACTTCAGTGTCCCAGTTAAGATCGTTTACTTTCGATACGTTGGCCATTCGGTCCTCCGGGGGAATTTCCTAGAGAGTGTAGCTCCTGCTGTCAATCGGTGAGCCTCGAAGACTTGGTCGCAGCGGGGGCGCTAGCGTGACGTCGGGGCGGCGACCCTGTTAAGCTATCGAGTCGTGGTCGAACATCGCCTATTCGTTTCGCAGGAAACCCTCGATCTTTGGATGACCGAGAGCCGTGTCGAAGTGGACGGTGAGGTGATGACATTGCTGCCCGATCGTCAGCGCTTTCGGCTAAAGACTGCCGTCCACTTTGTCGAGGAACTCGCAGGGGGTGACGAGGCCGAGCTGATCGGCAAGGTCAAAGACGTGGAAGCGCTGGTGGAGATGGGCGGCGAACACGTCGCTGACTCGGTCATTTATCAGGACTCCGCTTACCAGGTCGTCGAGGGATTCCTCGGTGAACCGATCTGGGATGAGAATGCGACACCGGTAACCGGGGATGCGCCGGCAGGCGATCAGGTCGCAGCACTCGCGCGGTTCTTTCTCGGGAGACGATAAAGGCGCGCGATGGGTGGCGTTCTCTTCATCGTTGCGGCTCTCGCTTACACGGCGGCGTGCGGGCTCTTCACGAGCGCGCTGACGCGAGGGACGGCTGGGTTGAAGCGAGGAGCCCGCTGGGCGCTCGTCGGCGCGGTGTTGCTTCACGCCGCGTATCTCGTCGTCGACATGCTCGATACGAGCACACCAGCGATGGGGAGGGTTCACCAGACGCTCACTGTCCTCTCACTGGGGACGACCGTCGCGTTCCTACTCGCGAGTATTCGGCGCGAGGCGATTACCGTCCTCGGTGCATTCATCACGCCGGTGGCGCTCTTCTTCTTTATGGGTTCGGGTCTCGGACGAAGCGTCGAGCATGTCAGCGACGAGGTGCGGTCGCTGCTGGTGCCGCTACACATCGGCGTGAACGTTCTTGGCCTCGTCGCGTTCGCGCTCGCGTTTGGCGCGGCGATCGCCTACGTGATTCAGGAGCGACAGCTTCGGCAGAAGCGTTTGGGAGGCATTTTTCAGCGGCTTCCGGCCCTTGATGTTCTCGATCGCTTCGGGCTTCGGGCCGTCAGCGTTGGTTTTCCGTTGCTGACCATCGGGATCATCACGGGCGCGTTCTGGGCGTTTCGGATTCGTCCCGGTGCGCCCATGATCAGCGCGGCGCACGCTTTTGCGCTGGTCGCCTGGGTGCTCTTCGCGGGGGTTCTCTTGCTTCGGGTGGCTGCGGGCTGGCGAGGGCGTCGCGCGGCGATCGGAACCATCGTTGGCTTTCTCTGCACCGCGGCGGTCCTGGTGGGCTACGTGATGCGGATTACGGGTTCGGCTTCATGAGCGACCTGCTCGTTGTTGGGCTTTCGCATCACACCGCGTCCCTTGAGCTCCGCGAAAAGCTCGCCGTCGACGACCAGGAGCTTGCGGCGCTTCTTAAGGAAGCGACCTCCGAAGTGGTGGGCGAGGCGGTCGTGATCTCGACCTGCAACCGCGTTGAGCTTTATGGCGCGTCGGACGATCCAGCGGCGGCGGCGGCGCGCGCGCGGCGGTTTCTGTCCGGGAAGGCGGGCAAGAAGCTCGACGAGGAGCTCTACACCCATCGCGGGCGAGACGCAGTGCGGCATGCGTTTCGTGTGGCATCGAGTCTCGACTCGATGGTCGTGGGAGAACCGCAGATCCTCGGGCAGGTTAAGCAGGCGTTCGAGTCGGCCTCGTCGGTCGGCGTGGTGGGACCGCTTCTCGGGCGTTGTTTTCAGCGCGCCCTGGCCGTCGCGAAACGAGTGCGAACGGAGACCGGGATCGCCGAAGGCACCGTCAGTGTTTCGTCGATCGCGAGTGAGCTCGCGCGAAAGATCTTCGGCGATCTTCAGGGACGCCGCGTGGTGCTCCTCGGCGCGGGCGAAATGGGCGAGGCGGCCGCGAAAGCCCTCGCGGGCAGCGGCGCGCGGCTGCGGGTCGTCAATCGAAGCGCCAAGCGTGCGGAAAAGGTCGTCGCCGTTTGCGGGGGCGAGGCGGTTCGCATCGAGCAGCTGGCCGCAGAGCTGGTCGCCGCGGACGTCGTGATCACCTCGACGGCGAGCCCGAACTACGTGCTGACGGTGGACCTGATGCGGGACGTCGTGCGCGCCCGACGTCATCGCCCGCTCTTTCTGATCGACATTGCGGTGCCGCGTGATGTGGACCCGCGCGTGGGCGAGCTGGCGACGGTGTTCTGCTACGACGTCGACGACCTGCAGCGGGTTGCGGAAGAGAACCTCTCGATTCGGCGTAAGGAGGCAGCGGCCGCTGAGCGCATCGTCTCGGTGGAGGTTGCCGAGTTCGAAGCGTGGCGGCGCTCGCTGGACTTGACGCCGACGATCGTCGCGCTGCGAGCGCACTTTCAGGAGGTTGTACGCCGCGAGCTCGAGCGGACGCGCCCTCGCCTGGGTGAGATGACGAGCGCGCAGGAAAAGGCTCTCGACCGCATGACCCAGGCGATGGTGAACAAGCTCCTGCACCGTCCGCTCATGGCGCTGAAAAAGGGTGATCCGGGAGAGGCCGCGGAGCTGATCGCGACCGCGAGGCGTCTCTTCGAGCTCGACGAAGAGGCGCCGGAAGCGCCGGAAACGCGCGTGGTGGAGCGTCGGCTCGCGACGAAGAAGAGCTAGGCGGCCGAGCGCAAGTTGACGCGCTCCTACGCTGGCTTCTGCGTGTGTTGACGCCCTCGGGCGAGTTTTGCGCTAGGGTCGCGCTCGGCGGTGAAGATGAAGACGGTCCGGATCGCGACGCGCCGAAGTGAGTTGGCGCTCTGGCAAACGCGCTGGGTGGCGGCGGAGCTCAAGAAGCGCAACCCCGAGCTCGAGGTGGAAGAGGTTCACGTGGTCACCAAGGGTGACAAGGTGACCGATCGACCGCTGCATACCGTGGGGGGCAAAGGCCTCTTCGTGAGCGAAGTGGAGGCGTACGTCGCGCGCGGGGAAGCGGACCTCGCGGTGCATTCGCTGAAGGATGTGCCGGGCGACGTCGATCTCGCGGAGGGGTGTGATCTGCTGTGCCTGCCGAAGCGCGAGGACCCGCGGGATGTATTGCTGACGCGTGACGGAACCGAGCTGATGGGCCTGAGCGCGGGAAGTCGCGTGGGCACCGTTTCGCTTCGGCGGATCTCGCAGCTGAAGGCCCAGCGACCGGACCTTGCGTTTGAGACGCTTCGCGGGAATGTGCCGACGCGTCTGGGGCGACTTCAAAAGGGTGACTTCGACGCGATCGTATTGGCAGCGTCCGGGCTAACGCGGCTTGGGTTGCTCGAGGGGACGCCGCATCAGGTGCTTTCGCCGGAGGTATGTTTGCCGGCGGTGGGGCAGGGCACGCTCGCGCTCGAGGGGCGAGCGGACAACGACGAGCTTCGGGCGTTGCTCGCGCCGCTGGAAGATGAAGCGACCCGGCTGGTGACGACGGCGGAGCGTGCGCTCTTGCGGCGGCTTCAGGGGAGCTGCCGGGTGCCGATCGCGGGGTTTGCGGAGCTGACGGAGCGCGGCATGCGCCTTCGCGCGATGGTGGGCGACGTCGATGGGGAGAAGCTGCTCTCGGCGAGTAGTGACGTCTACCTGCGCGGCAACGCGCTCGATCAGGCACGGGACCTTGGCCAGGAAGTTGCGGACTCGCTCATTGCTCAGGGTGCGCAGAAGATGATGCGCGAGGCTGAGGCCACGGTGCTTCGCCGCTCCCAAAAGTGGAACTAGCCACCCCGGTTGGCGCTCGCGCGCCCGATCATCAAAACGGTCATCAAGATACCAACCACTTTTTATTGACACGACGAAAACGACCGTAGTCACCTCGCGAGGACATTCGAGCCCGAATCCGAATCTGACTGCGTTCGCTCGCGCTCGGACGTCAACAAAATCAGGTAGGCTGAAATTGGCGGGCATTCGGCTCGAATCCGAATCTGACTGCGTTCGCTCGCGCTTGGAAGCCAACAAAATCAGGTGGGCTCCTAATTGCGACACTTGAACAAAACAGCTGGGCTGCGATTGGCAGAACCCGAATCTGACTGCGTTCGCTCGCGCTCGGACGTCAACAAAATCAGGTAGGCTTTTAATTGCGACGGGTCCCTGATTCCGCTTGGGCGCGGTTGTGGCCAAGGCCGCCTGGTTTAGGGCGAATGTCAATAAAAAGTGGTTGGTATGTACTTACGAAACAAAAGGAAAGCCCGCGTGGGCTTCCCTCTGTCTAGTTGCTCGCCAGGATGCGCTGGACGCCTCGCTCGGAGGCGTTGAGGTGGGCATCGCGGGCTACGTTTCCGCCAATACACGCGATGTAGAGGTCCTGGCCGTTGAGCTCGATCGGGCGCACCGCCACTTCACCGCCGCGCAGAAGGGGCGGAAGACGCATGCCGAGGGGCGAGCGACTCATCAGGGGCGCGATCGCCCCGAGCTCGTCACAAATCCCGCGTTCCCCCGCGCGCGCGAGCACTAGCCCGGCGTCGTCGGCGAGCACGAGCGCCTCGAAGCGACCATGCGCGCGTACATGTTCCAGCTGATAGCGAAGCGCCGTATTCGGTTCCGAACTGCGACGCTGGCGACGTTCCTCGATGGTCCACATCATGATTTTGTTCCGTGGTAGGCATATGTAGGACACGATCCTACCTATTGAAACGATGGCGTCCAGAAAGCGGCTTCGCCTCGCCGGCCGCTGATGAAGCTGGTATGGCCCGCATGCGCATGAGCGGGCTTTCCGACCTTCTAGCGACCCGAAAAGTGGTGGTGACCGTTGGAAGCGGCGGTGTTGGTAAGACCACAACCGCTGCGGCTCTGGCCGTGCACGCCGCAATGGAAGGGCGTCGCGTCCTCTGCCTCACGATCGACCCCGCGCGGCGCCTCGCGAACAGTCTCGGGCTCGAGGAGATGACCCGCGACGAGCAGGAGGTCCCGGCCGTGCTCTTCGAGCGACACGGTCTCGCGCACAAGGGCGAGCTCTTCGCGATGATGCTCGACACCAAGCGTACCTTTGACGACCTCGTCGGCCGTTACGCCTCCTCACCCGAAATTCGCGACCGCATTCTCAACAACAAGATCTACCAATACGTCGCGACCTCTCTCGCCGGCACCCAGGAGTACATGGCAATGGAAAAACTCCACGCCGTGCGCCAGGACGAGGACTGGGATCTCATCGTTCTCGACACGCCGCCGACCTCCAACGCGCTCGACTTTCTCGACGCCCCCGAACGCATGGTCGAGGCCATCGACTCTCCGGCCATGCGCTGGTTCATTCAGGCTTTCGAAGGCGCCGGAAAGTTCTCCTTCGGTCTGGTGGGCAAAGGCGCCGCGTTTCTTCTGCGGGGTCTGAGCCGCTTCACCGGCACCGGCTTTCTCGAACAGGTCGCCGAGTTCGTCTCCGGGTTGAACGATCTTTTCGGCGGCTTTCGAGAGCGTGCGGCCGACGTGAGCGGCGCCCTCCGGAGCAGCGACGTCGCCTTTGTGGTTGTCACGAGCCCCGCGCCCATGGCCATTCGCGAAGCGATCTACTTCAGCGACCGCCTCCGCGAGTCGGGGATGCGCCGCGACGGCTTCGTCGTCAACGGGGTCCACGAGCTCCTCGCGGAGCCTTCCGCAAGCGACGAGGTTCTTACCGAAGCCTTCGCCGCGAGCGCCCCGAGCCTCGACGCCGCCCGCACCCTCACCAAAACACGCCGCGCCCTCGACGACGAGCGTCTTCGCGGCGTCGCTGACCGCATCGAAAGCGACCGCCTTCGCAACCGCGTCGGCCGGGACGTGCGCTTCGTGGAAGTTCCTGCCCTGGAAGAAGACGTTCACGACATCGGCGCCCTTGCCGAGATCGCTCACCACCTAACTCGCTGAGGAATTCATGAACGAAGACGTCGTCGCCATCGTCCTCGCCGCAGGCCAAGGCACACGGATGAAGAGCGCGCTTCCCAAGGTGCTGCATCGCATCGCCGGCCGCACGTTGGCCGCCTGGAGTGTTCAGGCCGCGAAAGACGCCGGCGCCAAGGAGTGCGTTGTCGTAGTTGGGCACGCGCGCGAGCAGGTCGAAGCGGAACTGACGACGCATTTCGGTTCCTTCGTGCGCTTTGCGCTTCAGGCCGAGCAAAAGGGTACAGGTCACGCGGTGCAATGCGCGCTGACCGAGCTAACGGATTTCGAAGGGCGGCTTCTGATCCTTTACGGCGACTGTCCGGCCGTTCCGCCGAAGACGCTCCGGTCGCTCCTCGAGCAGTCCGCAGGTCGGGCGCTCGGCATCGTTACCTCTACCCTCGAGGATCCGACCGGCTACGGGCGAATCCTGCGCACGGATGGAAACGTCGCCGCGGTCCGTGAGGAACGCGACTGCTCGGACGAAGAGCGACGCATGAAAGAGGTCAACCCAGGCATCTACGCCGTTGCGACGACGTTCCTGCGCACGGCGATCCAGCGCCTCCAGGGCGACAACGCGCAAGGCGAGCTCTACCTCACCGACGTGGTCGCGATGGCCGCTGAAGAGGCGAAGGTGGCGGACGTGGCCGGCGACATGCGACTTCTTCAGGGGGTCAACGACCGCTGGCAGCTCGCCTCCTGCGCGGAGGTTCTGCGCGCGCGAATCAACGAATCTCTCGCGAGGGCGGGCGCTGGCCTTGTCGATCCCTCAACGACGTCCATCGATGCGGACTGCGAAGTCGAACCCGACGCTACCATCGAAGCCGGGGTGCACCTTCGCGGTCGCTGCGTCATTCGAAGCGGCGCGCGCATCGACGTTGGGTGTGTGCTCGAAAACGTCGAAGTGGACGCGGGCGCCTACCTTAAGCCGTACACCGTCGCCGCGGACAGTCGCATCGGGCCCCGCGCCCAGGTGGGCCCTTTCGCGCATCTGCGGCCGAAGTCGGAGCTCGGTGCGGACACGAAAGTTGGAAACTTCTGTGAGACCAAGAAGACCCGTCTCGGCGAGGGCTCCAAGGTCAATCATCTCGCTTACGTTGGCGATGGCGTGATCGGCAAGGGCGTCAACGTCGGCGCCGGGGTGATCTTCTGCAACTACGACGGCGTGCAAAAGCACACGACGGTGCTTGAGGACGGTGCGTTCGTGGGAAGTGACTCGCAGCTCGTCGCGCCAGTCACTGTCGGGGAAGGCGCGTACGTCGCGAGCGGCTCGACGATCACGAAAGACGTTCCGAAGGACGCGCTCGCGATTGCGCGTCATCGAAAGCAGGAAAACAAAGAGGGCTACGCGAGCAAACTGCGCGCTCGTTTTGCCGCCGCGAAAGCGGCCAAGAAATCCTCGTCCTGAACACCGGTTAGAAGTTTAAGCGACGAGCAATCTAGCGCGTCACATCACGCCGCCGGATCAGCTTCTCGGACAACGAGAAGCTCGGAGCAAAGCGAGGCGCGAAGCGTCATTGGAGGGGGGACCCGCGGGATAGACCTCCCAAAGGGAACAGGTTCGCGGACGCGAACCTGATCCGAGCGAAGCGAGGCGCGAAGCGTCATTGGAGGGGGGACCCGCGGGGATTTACTCCCCGTGGGGGGAGGTCTAGGGATAGACCTCCCGAAATGATCAGTCGCCGCGCGCGCGCTCGAAAGAGCGTGAGCTGGGCTTCGTCGAAGTGGTCGCGGTGCGCGCCGTAGCTCATCACGTTGGTCGGGTCTGGATGGTGCGGCGCGCCCAAGACGTGGCCAAGTTCGTGAGCCAAGACGAGCGGCATGCTCTGCTGGATCGCGATCACGTAGGTTCCAGGTCGATGGCCCGAGGCCGGAATGTGAGCGCCGCCAAGCCTTCCAGAGGGCGTACGGCCCACCCGCGCTGCGGCGCGTCTCGTCGCGGATGAGGGCCAGGGGTCGTGAATCTCGTCGACTACGAAGACGTTGATGCGGCGCTCCCGGAGGTAGCGCTTGAGGCGATGGCGGTCGCGGTTGTTTTCGAGGACCCGCTCCCGAAGGGGTCGACGTTCCGCGATCCGGAATTGAACGCCAGCGGGTGCGAAGAAGGCGTTCGTCTCCACGACCCAGCGCTCAAGCTCGCTCGTCTCGACCTCGGGTGCGACGTGCACGCAGAGGGGGAGCTCGAAGGTGGCATCGCTGTGGGCGGTACCCGAGCCGAGCAAAAGGACAGCGAGAAGAGCGCGCCTCACCTAGAGAGAGACGACGCAGCGTGAGGAAAGTTCTCGTCGTCGCGAACTTCGCTGTCCGCGCTAGTTAAATAGGTTTCCGATGTCGCGGAACGTCACCAGCACCAGTACCCCTAATAAGAAGATGATACCGACGGTATGCACCCACGCTTCGAGGCGCTCGTTTGGTTTTCGCCGCGTCACCACCTCGTAGCCGAGGAAGACAAGGCGTCCCCCGTCGAGGGCCGGGAAGGGCAGCAGGTTGAAGAGCCCAAGCGCCACCGAGAGGATCACGATCATCGCGAAGTAGTGTGACGCGCCTCGCTTCGCGGCCGTCCCGATCATCTGCCCCATTGCAACCGGTCCGCCGAGCTCGCTGGTGTCCGCGTCCCGAAACATTCGCCCGATGCCTTCAAGCTGCAGCCGGGTCAGTCGCCAGGGGTAGACGAGGGCCGTCCACGCCGCTTCGCCCACGTCGTAGGGCCGTGATTCCGGGGAGCGAACGCCGATCTGTCCGAGGGTTCGTCCCTCGAGGGCCGCGACGGCTTCCGCGTTGAAGGTGACCGTTTTTTCCTCGTCGTCGCGGCGTATGTGGACGGTGACGGCTTCGTTGTTTTCGATGGCGGCGCGGAGCGCGGTTAAGACCGCTCCCTCTCTACCCTCGACGGAGAGCAGCACATCCCCCGACTCGAGGCCGGCTTCCGCCAGCGGTGTTTCGTTGGTGCGCACCACCACGGCCGCCGGTGAGATCGGCACGGTGAGGGTCTCGTTCCCACGGCGCACGCGATACTGAATCTCTTCGCCCGGTCGCGAGGCGGTCGCCCGCTGAATCGCTGCGAAGGTGAGCGCTTCCTCTCCGTCGACCGTCAGAAAGACATCGCCGGCTTCAAGGCCTGCCGCTGCTGCCGGTGACGACGCGGTTACCTCGCCAACGCGCGCAGGCTCGGCGAGCAACGTTTCAACCCACGCCGGCCATCCGCCCAGGCCGATGAAGAACGCGATGACGCCCGCGGCGAGATAGTTGGCGAAGGGACCAGCCGCGATCGTCACGGTCCGCGCGAGCAAACTCTGGTTCGAAAACACACCCGGGTCGTCGGGATCGTCCTCGGGGTCGTGCGGGTTCATGCCCGCGATTTGCACATACGCCAGGAAGGGAATCGCCGCGACCTGAAACGTCGTTGGGCTGCCTTTGGGTTTGTACTTGAAGAGCGTGGGTCCGAGCCCAATGGAGTACTTCACGACGCGCATGCCGAAGGCGCGAGCGGCCAGGTAGTGGCCCGTTTCGTGAACGATCACGAGGATCGAAATACCGACGACGATGAGGAGAATTTCGAGGGGGCCCACTGGCCCTAGAGTACCGCGCCCTGCGCCCCCGTCGAGGAAGATGTGGCATAGTGCAGCCGTGCGATTCGAGGGTCGAGAGTGAGCAAAACGTCCCCTCGCTACGTGCTTCTCGCGCTCCTGCTCGCTGGGTCGGTCGCGTCTCTGGGGCTCGCCGATGGGCCCGTTCTTCACGAATACGTTCCGGGAGCGGGAGACGACGACCTGCCCGTGATGCGCGGAGGCGGCGAGCCGACCGGCATCGTCTACGACGGCGAGATTCTTCCTGCACCCGAGGGTGGAGAACGGCGACCCGACGAGCGTGCGATGAGTGCAACGCCCGGAGACGGCCATGGCCAAGAGTCGCCGGGCCGTCGTTCCCCCGCGTTTCGTCCAGACCGCATCACCGCGCTCGAGGGAACCCTCGGTTACTACACTGTCTTCAACCCGACCATCACGCCCTTCAAACGCGTCACCGCGCTCGATGCAGCGGTCCTCGGTACCGACGGTACGCCCGTGCTCGGTGTCGCCGACCCGGAGACGGAGGTCGTGGACGTGATCGGCACGGATGCGCCCAGCGCAGAACCGCGCGATCGCTTTTGGGGAAACGTGGTGCTCGACTTTCGGGCCGGCCGCGTCGTGCCCTTTCCGAGCGTCGCGCCAGACTCGCGTATCCTTTCGCTCCGCACGGAGCCCGAGGTCAGCGTTCGACTCGAAAAGGACCGCGCGGATAATTTCTTTGCGGTGCTTGAAGCCGGCGAGCCCACCGAGGTGCGCGCGGTGTTCTTGACCGATGCGCGCCGTGACTACTTCGGCGTCGCGGCGATTCCGGATGTGCCAGCGGACACCCTCGCGAACGAGATCTTTGCGCTACCGGACCGTGTGCGTGAGGACGCCCTCACCTTCGCGCGAGAGATCGGTCTCGACGAAGGCTCCTCGCTCCGCGACGTTCTCGAGAAGCTGACCCTGCACTTTCGGGCGTTCGTGGAGTCGCGCGAGCCTCCGGAGGCGACCGGCAATATCTTTCTCGACCTCGCCCGAGGCGGCAAAGGCGTTTGTCGCCATCGCGCGTACGCGTTCGTGATTACGGCGCAAGCGCTCGGTGTTCCGACGCGCTTTGTCCAAAACGAAGCGCATGCGTGGGTCGAAGCGAAGATCGCCGACCTGGGTTGGATGCGCATCGATCTTGGCGGGGCCGCGTCGGCGCTGGAGGCGCGTGGAGGGGAAGACCGACCGGTGTACGAACCGGCGGAACCCGATCCGCTTCCGCGCCCGCGCGTGTTTCGTGATGGGTACTCGCAGCTCGAAGGCGAGGTTCGCGGTCTTCGGCAGGGGAACGGCAACGGCGCGAGCCTCGCGAACTTTCCGATGACCGCGCCCAGCGACGAGGGCGCGGCTTCGACCGGGACGGAGCCGGCGCCGGTGTCACTCGAGGCGCTCCTCGACGACGAAGCGGCGCCCGAGGTCGCGCGACCCCTTCGGCTTCGCCTCGACCGGCGCCGTCACGATGTGTTTCGCGGACGCACGCTTCAGGTCACGGGCAGCGCGACCGACCCGGATGGCGAGGGTGCGGAAGGTCTCCGCGTGGAGGTCCTCCTTCGCGATCGCACCGAGCGTCTCCTCGGGGTGACGGTGACGCGTGAAGGCGGCGCGTTTCAGGCAGCGGTGGGTGTGCCCCCGGACCTGCCGGTGGGTGAATACCGCCTGATCGTCCGCACCCCGGGCAACGAAGCGTATTTTCCGGCGACCGCGCGCTAGACGTCGGTTCGAAGGACGCGCCGCTGGGAATCGACTTCGTCATCGGGCGCGTTTCACATGCATGCGGAAGGTGACCTCTTTCGGTCTCGCGTTGCTCGCTGCCTGCGCAGGCTCGTTTGCGCTGCGGAACGCCTCGGCCGATCCGATCACACCGAGCACGCGCATCGACCGAATCGTCGTCGACAAAGACGCGCGCACCATGGAGGTCTTTCGCGGCTCGCAGTTGATCAAGCGCTACCGCGTTGCGATCGGTCGCGGCGGGGACGGTCACAAAGGATGGGAAGGCGATGGGATTACACCGGAGGGCGTGTACCGAATCGACCGTCGCCATCGTTCAACGAACTTTCACCGGTTCCTGCACATCTCGTATCCGAACCGTGCCGATCGTCGCCGCTATCGCCAGCGACTGAGGCGCGGCGAGGTTCCCGAGGACGACCAGGGGCTCCCGGTCGGCATCGGCGGCGCGATCGGAATTCATGGAACCGGCGGACACGATTGGGTGCCTCACGGCTTTCGTTCGACAGCCGGCTGCGTGCTGGTCAACGACGACGAAGCGGAAGAACTCTATCGGGCGGTCGTTCCCGGCGCGACGATCGAGATTCGGTAGACAGGTTCAACCCGCGAAGGGAATGAGGGCACGGAGCTGCCGGACGCGCTCCCGGGCGAGCGGAACCCGCGGCGACTCCGGATGATCGAGGATGATCTCGTAGGTCCCCGTGCCGCTCGGCTGCAGGCTTTTGATGCGGCTTAGGCGCACGAGGCTGCTTCGATGGCTTCGAAAAAACTCGCCCTCGGGAACCCGCCGGGTCACCGTCGCCAAGGTTAGGTCGAGGGCGTAGCTGTCGCTCTCGGTGACGGCCCAGACGAGCTCATCTTTGACGCGAAAGTAGACGACGTCGTCGATGTCGACGACCACGTAGCCGCCTTTTCGGCGGACCGCGAGACGATCGAGGCGCTCTTCGCCTTGTCCCGGCTTGACGGTGCTGCGGACACGCTCGAGGGTCGACTTTAGCCGGTCGAGACGAACCGGCTTGAGAAGATAGTCGAGTACCTCCGCCTCATACGCGCGAAGCGCTCCGTCGTCGTGGGCGGAAACCACAACCACCTTCACGTGCGGATGGCGCTGCTTCATCGCCTCGGCGAGGGCAATCCCGTCGGGGCCGGGCATTCGGAGATCCACGAATGCCACGTGCGGGGACGCGTCTTTCACAACGTCGAGTGCGGTCTTGGCGTTGCTCGCCTCGCCGAC
>JBCDAA010000162.1:0-18398 GCA_039186435.1 Myxococcota bacterium
CGAACATCTCCGGCGTTGGCTGCCGCGTTCGGCCAAAGAGCGACACGATTTCGATTTCCCCAATACGGCTGTTGCGTACCGCGCCTTCCTGCTGCGCCGCGAGGCCGTGTTCGGGCGTGAAGATTTTCCGGAGATCGGTGCGGCGTTGAAAGAGCTGCCAGGTGCGGGCTCCGTCACGCGCGCGACCCCCGTCGTTGGTGAGGAGCGCGACGCGTTTTCCTTGGAGGCGCGCGAAGTCGTTTTCTCGAAGGACGTCGATGCCGAGCCGGATGGGGGAGTCGACGGGGCCGCGCATCCGGGCTCGCGCCTGATGCACGAGACGCCCCAGGGTGGAGCGGAGAGGGCCGACGCGACCGCCGCCGTTCGGGTGAACGCGCGCGGAGAGGACCACGAGGTAAACGTCGTGCTCTGGGTCGACCCAAAGCCAGGTTCCCGTGTAGCCGCCGTGCCCGAAGGAACGTTCGGACCAGCCGTGGGCGCGAAGGGTCATGTCCGCGCCGAGGCTTCGTCGCGCGGTGCGACCTCGTGCGTCGCGAAGGGATTGGGGCGTCGAAAAACGCGCGCGGCTCTCGGGGCGAAGCCACGAGCCCTCGAGGAGCGCCTCGGCGAACACGCCGAGATCGTTCGCGGTAGCAAAGAGTCCCGCGTGTCCCGCGACGCCGCCGAGGCGCCATGCGCGAGGATCGTTGGCTTCGCCGTGAATGATGGGCGGCGGATCACCCCGGTGGGCGGCCCGCTCGGTCGGGACCACGCGCGCGAGTGGCGCCGGTCGAAAGGTCGCGTCGAGGCCAAGAGGTTCGCTCACCTCGCGAGTGATCACCACGTCGAGAGGCTGACCGGTCCGGCGCGCGAGCAACTCGCCGAGAGCGATGTAGCCAAGATCGCTGTAGCGATAGGTGCCGACCGGTCCGTCCGGTGCACCCTCCAGCGTACGCCGCATGGACGCGTCGCGATCGCTGTCGTAGTCGCTGAGAGGATTGACCGCCTTCAGTCCAGCGCGATGCGTCAGCAGATGTTCCGCGGTGATCCCGTGGCCGGCGAGCTCCGGCAACACCGGGTCGACCGGCGCGCGAAGATCGAGCTCTCCGCGTTCGGCAAGGCGGATGGCCGCGGCTGCGGTAAAGAGTTTGCTGAGGGACGCGAGATCGAAGAGTGCGTCGGGCAGCATGGGACGCTCGGACGGCTCGACCTGAAGCGCGCCGTACGCTCTACGAAAGACCACGCCGTCGCTTCGGCCGACGAGAACGACGCATCCGGGCAGGTCGCCCGCGGCAAGGGCCTGCTCCACCGCTCGGTCGATCGCGCGCTCGTCTTGGAGAGCGAGGCGTACGATCGGTGGGTCGTCCGGTTCGGGCTCGGGCTCCGGTTCCGGCGTGGGGGCGACTTCGACGCGCTCCCGTGGGGGATCCTCGGCGGGCGAGGGACGCGCTTCCGTGCGGACCGACTGGCCGCAACCGAGGAGGATCACCAGCGACGCGATCGCGCGCACGCTTCACCATAGCCCTTCTTGTCGGACTCCCAGAAGCGGCGTGTTGTATCCTTCGTCTCGTGGAGCCCAACGAGCTCTCCGAGTTGCAGCGCCAGGCCCTCGCGCAGGAGGCTCTTCGCGTCTATCAGCGCTACGAGGAGGAGATCGTGGAAGGGCTTTCCTTTTGCCCTTTTGCGGAGAAGGCGCGTCTTGACCAGCAGCTCTCCTTTCGGGTGCATCTGGGCGACAACCTCGAGAGTGTTGCGCCTCTGGTGGAGGCGGTCGCGGCGGACGACACGATTCACGTCGGTCTTCTGATCCTTCCGCTCTCGGATCGGGATCGCCTTCAGCATGAGCGCTTTGTGGCGAAGCTTCGCGAGGCGCACGCGGCGGCGCACGGCGGCAGTCCACCGCTGGCGATGGCTCCCTTTCACTACGAAGCGGAGGCAAACCTCGAGAGCGCAGCGAAGCTCGTCCCCTTTGTTCGGCGAACGCCGGACCCCACGATTCAACTCGTGCGAATCTCGGTGCTCGAAGCGCTGCGCGCGCCCTTCGACGAGGGAACGGATTTTGTGGATCTCAGCCGCGTAGACCTGGCAGCGTTTCTCGCGCGGCCGCTGAAAAAGCCCCTTCACGAACGCATTGCGCAGACGAATCTCGAGACGGTGAAGCGGCTCGGCCTTGAAGCGGTGGAGGCGCGCTTTCAGGATATCCGCAAGGACCGCGACCGAAGCTACTCGTCGATCCTCGCTTCGCCTTGACGATCACACCTAGGAATCAGATCTGGGATCAGAAGGGATCGGGCAGGCAGTCGACGGGATCTTCGGGGGCTGGCTCGACGATCTCACCGTAGACGGCGCCAACGCCCGTGAAGCCGATCGAGAAGCTCATTGCGGTGCACGCGACGCCTGGTCCACCGGAGCCAGCGATGCCTCGCACATCGAGGTCTTCCTGACGCTCGCGATCCAGGAGGTCGCGCGCGCTTCCGCCTTCGCACAGGCCCGATCGCGTGAGGGCGTCCGCGAGGTCGATGTCGCCGTAGCGACCGGAGATCGTGACGTCGCGAAGGCGCGTTCCCCCGTCGGTGATTTCGGCGCTAAGCCGCGCCTCAGTCAGACGAAGCTGAAAGCGGTTCGTCTCGAGCCAGGGAATCACTACGGGCTGACGATCGGGCATCCGCGCGACGAGCCGTCCGTCGGCGACATAGGCGTTGTTGTCGATGATCAGCGGCCGGTCTGGATTGCCTCCGGAGAAGCTGGTCGTTGCCACATTCCAGCGATCGTTTCCGTCCCACTGCGGTTCCGGGAGCCCGTCGGCGCGGGTGACGCTGGCTGCCATCGCGACGATGACCTCGACGTTCGGGTCGTTGTTCATGCCGTTCCAGTCGCGTAGCCGAACGACGATCGTTTCGCCCTGGACCATCCGTGCTCGTGCGTTCGCCTCGAAGCCGGGGTAGAGGTCCGCGAGGGTTGCGAGAACGCGCTCGCCGAAGACGTTGTCGACGCCACCCCTACCATCCAGGGGCGGGAAATCGCCCTCGGGTGGAATGCAGAGGGGCTCGTCAGACACATCGTCGGTGATGGCTCCGTCGAGGTTCCACCCGACGTCCTCCCACACCTCTCGCTGATCGAGAACGATGTCGCGGAGCGCGAAGGTTCGCGCGGCGGTATCGACCCCGTCGAGGATGTCCGGTCGTCTTGGAAAGAGGCGACCCGGGTCGGTGACCCCACATTCCCGCAGCGTGCGGGCGGGTGGCGTGGGCGTATCTGGCGCCATCACGCCGACCGGGCGGAGGACCCAGAGGCCGTCCTGGATGTGGCAGCTTGGACATCCACCGACCGTCAGGCCCAGGCACGCCGCCTCCTCTTCGGTGAGCTGGACGCGAGGGTCGGTCGGGTCGAGGATGGGCGGCCCGCTGTCGGGGGCATCGGAGTTCGTCGCGTCGAGGAAGCCGTCGGGTCGCGAAAAGCTCGTGTCGCGCGTGCCGGCGTCGTCCGACGAAAGCACCATGCGGCTCGAGCTGCACCCGAGGGCAAAACAGAGCGAGAGGAGTGTCCGCCACATCATGGAGCCTAAGGGTCCGCCAGCGGCTCGGACCGGCTCAGACTTTCTCCAACCTCGCGCAAGATGTTCAGGGGACGCTCTTCGTTACTTTCGTCAGTTTGGCGCGCAACGCTCCGAAATCACTCAAGCCTGGTGGGGACGCTCTTCGTCACTTTCTTCAGTTTGACACGAGCGGAGGGTCCTCTCCGAAGTGACCAACGTGACGAAGGGCGTCCCTCGGCGGGCCGGAGCCATTTTCCTTGAGCCGATTTGGCCGCCCAGGGGACCTTAGACTTCCGTGGACCCTGCCGCCCGACGCTCCGTTCCACCGGCGCCTGCGACACCGGTTCGGCTTCTTCGTGTCGAGGCCGAGGATCGGGACCTCGTCTTGCGGGCCCAGGACGGAGAGCCGTGGGCGCTCGAGGCGCTCTTTCGAAAACACGTGGCGCCGCTTACCTCGCTCGTGATCCGTCTGACGAGTCGCCATCAGGACGCCGATGACATCGTACAGGACGCGCTCGCGGAGGCGCTTCGCGACATTCGCAAGCTCCGGGAGCCGGCCGCCTTTCGGGCGTGGCTGCATCGCATCGCGGTCAATCGGGTTCGCAAGCGCGCGCGCCGACGAAAGCTGACGCGAATGCTGGGCCTCGACCGCGGCCTCGAAGACGCAACTCTCTATCAACTCGCGTCCCCCACCGCGACGCCGGAGATGCTCGTGGAGCTCAAGCTCATCGACGAAGCGCTCAAGGAGCTTTCGAGCGACGAGCGCATCGCCTGGATCCTCCGCCACGTCGAAGGGCAAACGCTTCCGGAGATCGCGCAGGTTCTCGGATGTTCCCTCGCCACCGCAAAGCGCCGCATCGCGAGTGCGAGCGAGGGCCTTCGTCGCCGGAGGTCCCCGTGAGTTTTGCGCCCGAGCATCTCCCCGAGCGGATCGGTGACGTCCTCGAGAGCGACGTCGACGAGGAGCGCGCCCATCGCCTCTGGCAGGGCACGCGCAAACGAATGACGCGCCGCTCGCGTGCCCCGCAGGCGGCTGCTCTCGCGCTCACGGCGGCCGTCGCGTTCTTGTTCTGGCCTCAGGGTCCTGCGCCGCTTCGTTTCGCGGACGGCTCGGCGGTCGCGGCGGTTCAACCCAGCGAGCGAGCCTCGATTGCCTTTGACGATGAATCGACCGTGGTGCTTACGGCGGGAACGTCGCTGACCCCGGTCGCAAATCGCGCGGACTATTTCGAAGCGGTCGTCGGTGAGGGTCGCATCGTGGTCGACATCGTTCCCGGTGGGCCGCGTCGCTGGGTGTTCCGCGCCGGCGAGGCCCGCGTTGAGGTGCTGGGTACGCAGTTTACGATCGCGCATGACGCGGCCTCGGTCATCGTCTCCGTGTCGCGCGGTCGCGTCCGGGTTCGTCACCCCAGCATCGACACGCAGATCCTCGAAGCTGGCGACGAGGTTCGCATCGAGAGCGAGCAACCTGCGGCGGACGAGGTTGAAGACCCGGCGCCTGAGGCGGTCGTTGAGCCGCTCGAGCCGGCGGTCGGCTCTGCGCCGCAGCCAAGACGTGTTTCGTGGCGCGCCCTTGCAGAACGCGGCGAGCATGCGGAGGCATACCGCGCGCTCGGTCGTGAGGGAGTCGCCACACGAAGCCAGCGCGCGTCGGCGCGGGAGCTCATGCTTCTCGCCGACGTCGCGCGTCTTTCCGGGCATCCCTCCGCGGCCGTCGCGCCTCTCGAGCGGCTGCTTCGCGATCATTCCGAGCAGCCGGAGGCCGCCCTCGCCGCGGTGATCTTGGGACGCCTTCAGCTCGAGCAACTCGGTCAGCCTGCCGCGGGACGGCGTTCGCTCGAGCGAGCCCTTGAGCTCGGGCTTCCGCGGGTGCTTCGGGCGGACGTGGAGCGCCGTCTCGCGGAGACACAACCTGAGTGATCGCTCGCGTCGTCTTTCTTCTCTGTGTCGCGTTTTCGGTTCGCGCCGCGGCGCAGCCGGAACTCGTTGTCGTTTGTGAAGGCGATCGCGTCGAGCTTCGATCGCAGCTTCTTCGGCAGCTCCAGGTGGAGCTTTCGGGACGCGCAGCGAACGCGCGGCCCCTTCGGCTTGAGACTGAGCGTTGCGACCGCCTAGAGCAGGTGACGTTGGTCGACGATGGCGAGGCCGAAACGCTGCGGCTCGACGATGCACCCCCGTCGCAGCGCGTTCGCGTCATGGCCATGCTGCTCGCGGAGCGCCTTCGCGTGGCAGACGGTTCCGGGGACGCGACCGCGGAGACGCCGGAGGTTGACGAGCGCGCGGACGCGAGGACCGCCGAGGAGCCAGGTCAGTTGGATGCCCCCGCGTCGGGCGTGGCGAGCTCCGACCCGGACGCGAATTCGAGCGATGCGAACCCTGGAGGCGAAACGACGAGCGATGCGTTGAGCGATGCGGGTTCGAGCGATGCAAGCTCGAGCGATGCGAGCTCCGACCCGGACGCGAGTTCGAGCGATGCGCGTTTTGCTTGGTCCGTCTCGGTCTTCGGCGCGCGCAGCGCAGACTCCCCGCTCCTCGACGTTGGCACCGGCTTTCGCGTGTACGCCACCGCCCGTCTCGGATTCGAAATCGCGGCACACCTCATTTTCGGACGCGGCGACGATCCCCTCGGCGAGATTCGACTTCTCGCGCCGGCTCTCGGGCTGAGCGCGCTGGTCGATCTCTGGCACACCCAACGGGTCGCGCTTCTTGCCCGGGTCGAGCTTCGTACGGGCGCCACGTTCCTTCGAGGGAGTCCTGCGAGCGACGCGATCGAGCGAACCGATCAGCGCCAGGTCACGGCGGAGCTCGCCGTCGGTGGTGCCCTTCAATGGCGTCCGCGACCGCGATGGAGCCTGGGCCTCGACGCGCGGATTGGCGCACTCCTCCGCGGCGTGGCGGGCACCGCTGATGACCGCGTCGTGGTGGGCTATCGTCGCTGGCTTTTTCGCGCCGGTTTAACCTTCGCGCGCGCATTCGGTTGAGTCCCTCGCGCGGGCCGCTATGGTCCCGGCGCATGGAAAGCCAGTGGAGTGACGCCGACGCGAAAGCCGCCATCGAACGCTGGGCCGACGGCGAACGCGTCAACGAGGACCTCGCGCTTCGCGCCTACAGCTCACGTCTGATCGGACGCGAGCCAACGCTCGTGCTGCACGGCGGTGGCAACACCTCGGTAAAGACGCGTCTTCGGGACGATACCGGCGAAGAGGTCGACGTCCTCTGCGTGAAAGGAAGCGGCTGGGATCTCGGCGACATCGAACCGCCCGGATTGCCGGCCGTGCGTCTCGAAAGCCTGGGCAAACTTCGTGCGCGCGAGTCGCTCACCGACGAGGCGATGGTCAACGCGCAGCGCACGCGTCTTCTCGATGCGACGTCGCCCAACCCTTCGGTGGAAACATTGCTTCACGCGTTTCTCCCCGCGAAGTTCATCGACCACTCGCACGCGGACGCGATCCTTGCGCTGGTGGATCAGCCGAACGCAGAGGCGATCTGCGCGGACGTCTTTGGCGACACCTTGGCGATCGTGCCCTACATCATGCCGGGCTTTGCCCTCAGTAAGCTCGCCGCGGAAGTGCAGGAAACGCACCCCAACGTCGAGGGTTTGCTCCTCCTTCGGCACGGCCTCTTCACCTGGGGGGCGACCGCGCAGGAAAGCTACGAGCGGCACGTCGCAGCGGTCACCAAGGCCGAGGCGTTCATCGCGGCCAAACGTGCGAACGCGACGGTTTCGCGTACGCCGCGGAAGTCGGTGTCGTATCGCCGGATTGCGCCGCTGCTCCGCGGGGCTCTCGGTCCGCGTACGCTTCTCCATCGCCGGTCGAGCGACGCGATCCTGCGCTACCTCGAGCGCGACGACCTGCCGGAGGTTTCGCAGCGCGGGACCCCGACGCCGGATCACGTGATACGCACCAAGCGCGTTCCGCTCTTGCTCGACCTGAACGACGCGATGAGCGACGACGAGATTCGCGCGCAGATCGAAGAGCGTTTGGAGCGGTATCGAGACGCCTACCGAAGCTACGTGTCGGAGCAGGCGGCCGCGAAGAATCGAACGGTCACGCAGCTCGATCCCGATCCGCGCGTCATCCTCGTTCCGGGTCTTGGGTTGATCGCGGCGGGCACCAGCGAAAAGGCGGCGCGCATCGCGGCGGATTTGCACGAGCACTGCGTCGACGTGATCGAGTCCGCCGAAGCGGTGGACCGTTACGAGGTGCTGCCGCTCGCTGACGTCTTCGACATGGAGTACTGGTCCCTCGAACAGGCCAAGCTCGGAAAACGAAAGCCGGCGATCCTTCAAGGCCAGGTGGTCTACATCAGCGGCGCCGCTAGCGGCATTGGCGAAGCGACGGCGCGGCGATTCGCGGCCTCGGGCGCGAGCCTCTATCTCGTGGACCGCGACGAAGCGGCGCTCGCGAAGGTTGCCGAAGGTCTCGGTGCCGCGTTCGAGGCCCTCGATGTGACCGACGCGAACGCGGTGCGGGAGAGCATCGGCCGCTGCGTCGAGCGTTTTGGCGGCGTCGACGGATTGATCAGCAACGCGGGGGTCGCGCCCCAGGGCGCCATGCACGAAGTGGGGGAAGACGTCCTTCGCGCGAGTTTTGAGGTGAACTTCTTTGCCCATCAACGTCTTGCGGCCGCGACGACGCGGGTTCTTCGCGCGCAGGGACGCGGGGGCTTCTTGCTCTTCAACGCGAGCAAGGCGGCGTTTAACCCGGGCAAGGACTTCGGACCCTATGCGCTGCCCAAGGCGGCCGTCGTCGCGCTGATGAAGCAATACGCGCTCGAAAACGGGTCGGTCGGAATTCGCGCGGGAGCGATCAACGCCGACCGGATTCGCACCGGACTGCTGCCGCCCGCGTTTGTGGAAGAGCGGGCCAAGGCGCGGGGTCTGAGCGCGGACGCATACTTTCGCTCCAACCTCCTCGCGCAAGAGGTGAGCGCGGACGATTGCGCCGAGGCGTTCTTGCAGCTTGCGCTGGCGCGGAGCACGACCGGATGCGTGGTGACGGTCGACGGCGGCAACATCGCCGCATCGCCGCGCTGATCGCTTAGCGAAGCTGGCGGTGGGCGAGGCGCCCGAGCGTGGAGACGGCTTGTTCGACGGCTTCGCTCCACGGGAGGCCGGCGTTGAGACGCATGCAGTGGCTATACCGGTTGCTCGCCGAGAACATCGGTCCGGGGGCGAGACTGATCTTTGCGCGTGCGGCCTGCTCGTAGAGTTTCATCGCGTCGACGCCGCGTGGCATCTCCACCCAGAGGAGATGACCGCCTACCGGTCGCGTGACGCGGGTTTCCGCCGGAAAGGTCGCCGCGATGGTGGCGGTCATCCGCTGGACGTTGTCGCGGTAAGCCTTTCGCAACCGCCGAAGGTGCCGGTCGTAGCCGCCCTCCTGAAGAAAGCGCGCCAGCGCAAGCTGCGGCGCGCTTGGCGCCGCCGTGTTCGTGACGAGCTTGAGGCGCGCAACGTCTTCGAGGTAGCGCCCGGGGACAGACCAGCCAATGCGGACGCCGGGTGAGATCGTTTTGCTAAACGACGCGCAGTAGAGGACGTGCTCGTCGTCCTCGTCGAAGGCTTTGACGGCTTTCGGCCGCGGCCCTTCGAACGAGAGTTCGCCGTAGATATCGTCCTCCACCAGCGGGACGTCGTGATGCGCAAGAAGGGCGACGAGCTCCTTCTTCTTTCGGTTGCTCATCACGGAACCGAGCGGATTGCAGTGGTTGGTTACCAGCGCCACCGCCGCGACGTGCTGCTCACAGAGGATTTCGTCGAGGGAGTCGAGGTCGATGCCCTCACGCGGATCCGTTCGCACGGCGAGGGCGCGAAGGTGCAGCACTTCCAAGGTCTCGAGAAGGCCGTAGTAGGTCGGGGACGCCACCACCACCGTGTCGCCCGGTTCGGTCACCGCTCGCAGCGAGAGGTACACGGCCTCTTGCGCGCCGGAGGTAACGACGATGTCGCGCGGGCCGAGGGTGCAGCCAGCGCTCACCATGCGGCGGGCGATTTCCTTTCGAAAGGGCAGGTGCCCCGAGTCGACCGCATAGCCGTGGCAGAGCTCCGGGTGTTCCCGCATCGCCTCGGCGAGGTGGCGACGAAACGCTTTGGTCGGCAAGAGCTCGTGATGGGGCACCGCCGCGCCGAGCTTGATGAGATCCGGTTTGGTGACTTCGGCCATCAGCCGGTAGGTCATGCTCCCGCGAACACGCCGCGGCCGTTTGGGCGGGGTGCTGCTCTTCGGTTCCGGCACCAGAAGACGCGCTTTGACGTAGTAGCCAGACTTCGGACGCGCTTCGACGAGTCCGCGATCCTCGAGCAGCCGGTAGGCCTCCAGTACGGTGGAAATGCTGACCGAAAGCTGCGCGTGAAGGGCGCGCACGCTTGGGATGCGCTCGCCTGGCCGGAGCGTTCCCGTTTCGATGAGGTGCTCGACCTTGGAGGCGACTTCCTCGTAGAGGGTGACCTTTGCCGTCCGCATGATTTTGGTTCTGCGCATTTCTGAGGGTCCCCGGTAGGTACAGGCGTCGAGCGTTGTGACCAGTACAGATGCTTCAGATTCTGCACTGTACTGGTTACAAAAACAGTTTTCTGAATCTGTGCTTGAAACGTGGACGACGCAAATCTTCCCCATGCGAACTTCGATTGTGGTTGCGTTTGCTGCGGTGTACGTCGCGTGGGGTTCCACGTACGCAGCGATTGCGGTGGCAGTGGAAACGCTGCCGCCTTTCCTCATGGCCGGTCTACGCTGGCTTCTTGCAGGCGCGGTGGTTGCTGCGCTTGCGTTCCGTGCCGGTCCCTTTCCGTCCCGATCGGAACTGGTCTCCGCCGCCATCGGCGGGCTTCTCTTGCTCGCCCTTGGCAACGGTCTCGTGTGCTGGGCGGAACTCCGCGTCTCGTCCTCGGTGGCGGCGCTCATCGTGGCGTCCGCTCCTGTCTTTACCGTGCTCCTCGAATGGTTGTGCTTTCGCCAGCGCGCCCCTCAACCTCGCGTTTGGGTGGGCGTTCTCGCGGGCGTCGCGGGCGTCGTGGTGCTGGTCGGGCCGCTTGGATCCACCGATACCTTCGGCGTTGCCGCCATGCTCCTGGCTGCTCTCTGCTGGTCCGTGGGGAGCCTCTACGCACGCTATCGCAGCAGCGCGAAGGGTCTCCGCGGCGCGGCGCTACAGATGCTCGCGGGCGGTTTCGGCATGGCGCTGATCGGCCTCGTCCGCGGAGAAACACTCGGGACGCCCTCCGCGAGTTCGTGGGCGGCGTTCGCTTACCTCGTGGTGGTTGGCTCGCTGATCGGATTTGGCGCGTACCTCTGGCTTGTGCCGCGGGTTCGTCCCGGCTTGCTGGCTACCCACTCCTTCGTGAACCCGCTGATCGCCGTCTTTGTGGGCGCGACCCTTCTCGGCGAGACGGTCACAGCGGCGACCTGGATCGCGTCTGCGCTGATCGTCAGCGCGGTGGTGCTGATGATGGAGTTACGTCCTCGTCTTCGCGAGGCGGAGTCGCACTCGCTCGATCAGTCCGCGCACTCGCTCGAGACCTCGATCGAGTTCCGAGGGCGGGAAGAACGCCGGATAGAACGCGAGCATCCCGTAGGGAAAGATGCCGAGGCGGAGCGTGAACATCAGGCCGATGTGAAACGCGATGCCGAGGGCGAGCCAGATTTCACCGACGCGGAGGCGGTTGAACCAGCGACGCAGCCTCCCTGGGCGCTCGCGCGTACGCCGGTACCAGAGCGATAATCCCATGAGCGGCGCGCCGAGTTCGAAGAGCATCGTCGCGAAGGTGCCAAGCTGCGTTGCGGTGTAGAGCGCGTCGAGGCTGGCGAAGTCGGCCGTCGCAAAGTGGGGATCGCGAAGAATGATGTAGAGCGCGCTGAGGTCGCCCTGGGGCCACCACGCGGACTGGGTTTTGTGCAGGCCAGCGCCGAAGTACATCCAAAGAAGCTGGAGGATGATCAGGTAGCGGGGCCACGCAGGAACGGTGAGCTCCGGCGTGAAGGTGCCGTGACGAAGGCGCGCGTCGAGCGACCAGCGTGCGCCCGCACCGCTACACGCAAGAAGCATGAGGACGATGCGCAGGGCGATGTCGATGCCGCGGTCGGATTGGCCCATGGCCATCGCGAGCTGGGCGGACGCGAGGGCGACGACCAGCGCACTGGTGCGCGTCATCAAGCCGATGCCGAGGGTGATCGTTGCGGCGACCGCGATCGCAAAGACGGTCCACGTCGCGGTGGTGCTGGCTCCGAAGAGCACCTGAAAGAGAGGCGGGTCGGCCCACGTATCGGCGGCGCCCAGGCCGCCCGCGGTGCTTGGTCCCCAGATCGTCGGAACGAGCCCGAGGCGCAGCGCGGTAAACCAATCGGCGAGAAGAACGATCGCGACCGCGATGCGAATCATCGCGAGGGAGGTTGGCGCTTCCCGTTCGTCGAGGATGTTCACGAGGCGCGTCCAGCGACCTTCGCTCGGCGTCAGGGAGGGCGGGCGTTCGCGGTCGGCACGGCGCTGCGCAGCACCGCTCACCGCGTCACCGCTCATTGCGTCACCGCTCACCGCGTCACCGCTCACCGCGTCACCTCATCCCGTCGTCGCACCTCTTCGAAATGCCAGGAAGGCTCTGGAGGCTTTTCGCCATCGCCGGGAACCTGCACTCGAAAGCGCTGATAGCGAACGCGGACGAAGCAAAGGTCCGGACGCTCTTCAAAGGTGCGCTGCGCAACCCACGCGATGAAGCGCGGCTGGTCGGCCCGCGGCCCAGCGGTCCCCGGATTCCACACCGCGCGCACTCGCCGGTACTCCAGCGGTTCGCGAAGAAAGGTGTGCTCCTCGTCGAGGGGCCGATAGAGAAGCTCCCACTCGTGGCCGTTTGTGCTGCCCTCGAGGTGCATCCACCACGGGTCGGGATCCGCGACCGGAAAGAGCGCCCAGCGCTGGCGCGTCTGCGTGTAGTGAAACCACGGGGAGAAGGGCGCGAGGAGGGCTTGATGACGGCGCGTTGCTTCGGCGCTTGCGGTCAGGACGTCTTCGGTGAGTTCCGCGGGCGTTGTGTTCCAGCCGACCGAATCGAGGAACTCGGCCCACCGAGCGACTTCGCGCTGACCGAGGGGCCGTTCGATATGCCGGCGCTGAACATTGGGAATCGGACACCCTTGGAAGAGGTTCACCGACACCGCCGCGACGATCAGAAGCGCGCGAAGCTGGGGCCAACGCTGCACAGGGCGACGATACTCGCTCTCGGAGTCAGGGCTGAACACCTGGCACCCTTTTCACGTTGGTTGACACCGCCGAGGGCCGTTGCGACCATCGCGAAACCTTTGTGGAATGTGGGTCCTCTGCACGATTAATTTCGGGTGCGAAATTGCGGCGCGGGGTGAGATCCGCCTTCGGTGAGATCCGCGGCTTATGTCTGCGCTGACGTCATTGCTGGTGCGGGACCAGCGGGTTCCGGTTCGCCGCATCGAGGAGGCGATTCAGCGGCAGGTAATTTCCGGCGGCCGACTGGACACCATTCTTCTTGAGCTCGGGCTCGTCGCCGAAAACGTGATGAGTGCCTACCTGGCGGTGATTCACGGGTTGCTTCCGGCAACGCGCGACGAAGTGATGCGGGTTTCTCGTGACGTGGTGCGGTTGGTCCCGCGCGAGATCGCGGCGAAGCATCGCATCATTCCGGTTGCGGCGGAGGGACGAACGCTCGTCGTGGCGATCGCGGATCCTCTCGACGAGATCGTGGAGTCGCAGCTCGGCTTTCTTCTCGGCGTCGATCTCGTGCAGCGGGTCGTCACCGAGGTGCGCATCGCGGCGGGTCTCCAGCATCACTACAACGTGGATCTCGTCGCGCGCATGCGGCGCCTTTCGGACAAGCTGACGGATGCGCCCGCGGGAGCGATACCCTTCGTCGCGCCGCTTGAGGTCAACGTCGCGGAGCGTCCGGCGCCCGAAGAGACCTATGCGTCGGAGGAAGAAGAGGAGGCACCGAAGACCAAACGCTTTGGTGCGGTGCCTGCGGAGGGCGAGAGCGAAGAGGTTGTACGCGTGGCCGTCCCGCAGGTGGTCGGCGCGCGTCGCAGCAATCGTCCGCCACCCTCGAAGGCGGCCCTCGGAACGGAGGTTCCCGAGGTACGGCGCATCGCGGAGCCGCGAAGTGAGCTGCTGAAGCGACTGCGGGGACCGCTCACGGCGCGGCGCGCGGTTGAGCTCCTTCGCGATGCGAGCGAGCGTGACGAGATCCTCGAGATCGCGTTTGCCTTCGCGCGACAGTTCTTCGACTACCTCGCGTTCTTCGTCGTGCAGGAGGGGGATGCGGAAGGGCTGGACGCCGTCGGTCCGGGCGCGAGCTACGAGGAGATTCAGCGGATCGCCGTTCCCCTCGACGAGCCGAGCGCGGTGTCGATCGTTCACGAGGGAGCCGTGCCGCTGATCACGCACCTCGACCAGAGTGAGACGGACCGCAAGCTACGCAGTGAGCTGCAGCGGGACGAGTCGATGCCGCTGGTGATCGTTCCGGTCGCGATTCGATCCCGGGTTGTCGTCCTCATGCTCGGCGACCGCGCCGGCGAGGATTTTGGGCTCGCGGACGTTCCCGAGCTGCTGGGTTTTGCGCCGCGACTTAGCGAGGCGTTTCAGCGACTGATCCTGCGGCGAAAGTTCAAGGGGTACGAGAAGGGTCGCGACGCGGCGGAAACCGAGGTCGAGCCTGAGCCTGAGCCTGAGCCGGAGCCCGAACCGAAACCGAAGGATCGAACTCGACGCTCGGGAACACTGCGGCCTCCCCCCGTGGGTCCGGCGGTCAGCCCCCCGCGTCTGGAAGTTCTCGACGAGCCCGATACGCCGGCCGAGCCAACCGCGCCGGAGCCGGTTCGCGTTGAGGGCCCGCGAACGATTCCCTCGCCCCCTCCGGAGGTCGACGACGCCGAGGAGACTCAGGACCTGGAAGAGTCTCCGCCGAGTTCGATTCGCCGGGCGGTTCACTCGAGTCTCCCCCCCGCCGCGGAGGTTCCCGCGGAGGCGCTGCCGCTGGTTAGCAAACCGGCCAAGAAGAAGCGCACCAAGGCGATGGACGTGCTTGGCGTTCCGCGAAGTGCGCCTCCTCCTCCGAAGCCTGGGTCACAACCGGAGATCGTCGTCGGTGCGATCTCTCAGCCCCCCGCCGAGCCCGACGAAGACGACGACGAGCCCGAGATCGAAGTGGGCGAGCTCGACGATGAGGACTTCGACGAAGGCGACCTCGACCTCGACGATTTTCGCTCCGCCGGTCAGTACAGCATGTCGGGGCCGGTCGACGAGATTCGCACGCGGCCACGCTCCCCGCAGGCGGTCGATGTGGTTCATCTTCCGGGCGTGACGCCGACGTCTTCGCCGCGAGTTCGGTCGGGACGTCCACCGAGTGAGCCTCCGGGTCGCGATGCGTCTACGCCGCGCTCCACCGTGATCGTCGACATGGGCGATGACGTGGAAAACCTGGTGCGGGAGCTCGAGATGATCGGTCCGGACGACCAGTCCAACCTGATCGATTCGGTCGTCTCGTTTGGGGAAGCAGCCCTGCCGGTACTGGTGCGCGAGTTTCCGGGGCCGCTCTGGTTTGATCGTCATCGTCCGCATCGGCGTCTTCCGCGGGGGCGTGACGTCAGCGCGATCTGTCGAGCCATGGCGTCCTTTGGTGAGCGGGCCCTCCCCTACATTTCGTCTCTTCTCGATCGCGACAACATCGACGTTCGTTTTTACGCAACGCTTCTGGCGTCGGAGTTTGCGCACCGAGATCTGATCGGTCCACTAGGGCGGCGCATCTTTGACGACGATCGCGGCACGAGTGCGTTGGCGCTCGATGTGCTTCGAATCCTTCGCGGCCACAACGAAGACTTCACGCAGTTGCTCGAGTTGATTCGTGCGACGGCGCGGGTGCCTCGACGTTCCGCGGAGCAGCGCGGGCGGGCAGCGAAAGCCCTTGGGGAACTTCGCGATGTACGCTCGCTGGACCTGTTGATTGAGCTCCTCGGCGCACGTGACGAAGCGATCATTGGCGCCGCGCATGCGGCCTTGCGGGTGCTCACGCGGCAAGACTTCGGTCGCGGTCGCCGACGCTGGGAAGAGTGGGCCGATGAGAACGCGGGCCGTCATCGCGTCGAGTGGCTCATCGACGCGCTCCTGCACTCGGACGAAGGCATGCGGACAAAGGCGGGCGACGAGCTCAAGCAGCTCACCCAAGAGTACTACGGGTATCATCCCTCGCTGCCGAAGCGGGATCGGGAAATCGCCCAGCGAAAGTACCGCCGCTGGTGGGAGTCAGAAGGCCGCCGGCGATTCGCGAGCTAGGCGCTTCGCGAGTTAGGCGCTGTCCTATTCGGCGGTGTCGGGTTCGGTGTCCGCGCTCGCGTCGGTGCTGTCTGCGCTGTCTGCGTTGACGTCTGCGCTGGCGTCGAGAGATGCATCGGGAGTGGCATCGACGCCCGTGTCGACGCCCGTGTCGACTCCCGTGTCGACTCCCGCATCAATGCGTCGGGGCGGAACGAAGGCGTCGAGCCCGCCGTCCCGGTCGCGACCCGGGGCCGGCGAACATTCGTTGGAGAGGCAGAGCAAACCTTGGTCGCAGTCACGGTTCTCTCGACAGTAGTCGCCATTTCCACCGGCATCGGCGACGCAACCCCACGCGCAGACCGATGCGAAGATCAGCGATAGCCCCCGCCTCATGGCTCCATCATGCCACATCTTGGAGAGGGGCTTGCCTGCGAGGCGTGTCCCAACGACACTCGCCTGGTGGCGCGCGAGCAGCCTCCCCGAAAATCCAAGCGGCGAACGGCTGACCCGACGCTCATCGGAACGACGCTCGCCGGTCGCTATCACTTGGTGCGAATGCTCGGGGACGGCGGCATGGGTGCGGTCTACAAGGCTGCGGACCAGGTGTTGCGGCGCTTCGTCGCGATCAAGCTGCTTCATCCATCGACGGCGAAAAACCCCGCGGCGGTAGAGCGCTTCGTGCGTGAAGCCCGGTCAGCGGCGGCGATCGGGCACCCCAACATCATCGACATTCTCGACTTCGGCTACGAGCATGGGCGGCCCTACCTCGTGATGGAGTATCTCCGGGGTCGGTCGGTCTCGGAGGCGCTGGCTGCGGAAGGACCGATGTCGGTGGCGACCGCCTGTAGCATCGCGACGCACAGCCTTGCCGGTCTAGCGGCCGCGCACGATCGCGGCATCCTCCATCGGGATCTCAAGCCTGCGAACATGATGTTGATCGCGCTTCTTGGTGATTCGAACTTCGTGAAGCTTTGCGACTTTGGGTTTGCGGCGCTGGTTGTGCCGACCCAACGGATCGACGAGGGCAAGACGCTCACACCTGCGCGAACCCTCGTGGGTACGCCGGCGTATGCGGCGCCGGAACGTTTGCGAGGGGACGACCGACGCGACCCGCGGATCGACGTGTACTCGCTAGGGGTTGTGCTCTTCGAAATGCTCGCGGGGCGACGGCCCTTTCATGCGCCGACGTTTCGCGATCTTGCGCGAAAGGTTCGCAAGGAACCGCCGCCGGCGCTTCGGGCGATTCGAACCGAGATTCCGAAGGCGCTGGAGCAGGTGGTCAACAAGGCGCTCTCGAAGGACGCCAAGGATCGCTGGTCGTCGGCGCAGGAGTTTGCGTCCGCACTCGTTCCCTTCGGCGGTCGTTTTATCCCGCTCGAAGACATTCCGAGCGACAGCTTTACGATGGATCTGCTGCGGATTCGGGCGCGTGAGACGCAGCAGCAGCGGATTATCAGCGCCGACGATGCGAAGGAGCTCCTAGAGCTTCGTCGTCGTCATCTGGCGGAGCGCGACCCGGCGGCGAAGGTTCCGAAGGTTGGGGCGGCGACTCGGCGGCCGCTGTCGAAGCCGGTGGGGGCGAAGTCCGCCGGGGGGCCGAAGCCGGTTGCGACGAAGCCGGTTGTGACGAAGCCGGTTGCGACGAAGCCGGTTGCGACGAAGCCGGTTGCGACGGTTCCTGATGCGCAGGCGGTGGTGCCAGCGGCGCCTGACGCGACCATGATCGATGCGACCGTTGCGGATGCGGCGCCGCCTGCGCATCGGTGCTACGCGGGGGCCGTTGCGCTTTCGGTGCTGCGCTATGTGTCTCACCGATTTGGGGAGCGGGCGCTTACCGATCTGCTCGCGACTGTCCCGGAGGGGCCTCGCGCGATCTTCGAGACTGGGATCGTTCCGACGGAGTGGGTTGCGTACGATGCGGTCAACGCGTTGATTCAGCACGTGGACGCGCGACTTGGGCGTGACGACTTGCACCTTGTTGTTCAGTGCGGTCGCGCGGCGGCGGAAGGTGCGTTCGACTTGATGCGGGATGTTCGTCCGCCCGCGCCCCCGCCGGAGGTGCTGCTCGCGGAGATGCCGGCGGTCCTCGCGCGACTGGTCCAGGGGGTGGAGATCAGCGTGGGGCGGCTAGGGCGTGGTTATGGCCGCGTGGAGGTCGACGAAGGCGGCGAGTCGAGCCTCATGTTCAGCGTCTTCCTGATCGGCTTCCTCGACCGGAGCCTCGACCGCTTCGGCGCAACCGACGTCGAGGTCAGCCTCATCTCCTCCGCCGCCCTCGGTGACCCCACCGGAGTCTACGAAATCAGCTGGATCACCTAACACCGAGCCCTTGGACCTATGGGAGGAGCTGCGTAAGACTTAGGACAATCATATCTATTGACACCACGTGCATCCACGTCCTAGCGTTGCAGTGATGACCCTGCCTCGATCCGAGTCGGTCGATCTCGATGCGACCCCGTTCTATCACTGCATTTCGCGATGTGTGCGCCGAGCATATTTGTGCGGGCGAGATCCTCGAACTGGTGAAGATTTTGCGTGCTTAGTAGTATTTAGGACAATCATATCTATTGACACCGCGTGCATCCACGTCCTAGCCTTGCAGTGATGACCCTGC
>JBCDAA010000163.1:0-18303 GCA_039186435.1 Myxococcota bacterium
ACGAGATGTGCTTTATCGGTGGCGGCGCAGGCATGGCCCCGATGCGCTCTCACATCTTCGACCAGTTCAAGCGGCTTGCCACGGACCGCAAGGTCACATTCTGGTACGGCGCGCGATCGCTTCGAGAAGCGTTCTACATCGAACACTTCGACAAAATCGCCGAAGATGTGAGAGCGCATCGGGGCCATGCCTGCGCCGCCACCGATAAAGCACATCTCGTTCTTGGTTTCCTTTGCGTAGAACTCGCCGTAGGGGCCGGAGATGACGACTTTGTCTCCGGGCTTCAGGTTGAAGATGTACGAGGACATGATGCCGGGAGGAATTCCGGTGGTGCGGGGAGGTGGCGTCGCAATACGCACGTTGAGCATGATGAGGCCGGCCTCTTCGGGATAGTTCGCCATCGAGTAGGCGCGAGTCACCTCTTCTGTGACGACCGATCGAATGTCCCAGAGCTTGAACTTGTCCCAGTCGCCCCGGTACTCCTCGCCGATTTCAAAGTCTTTGTAGTCGAGTTCGTGGGGCGGGCAGTCGATCTGAATGTAGCCGCCAGCGCGGAACGGAACGGCTTCGCCTTCGGGAAGCTCGAGGACAAGCTCCTTGATGAAGGTGGCGACGTTGTCGTTGCTGCGAACCGTGCACGTCCACTTCTTGATGCCGAAGGTCTCCTCGGGGAGTTCGATCTTCATGCTCTCCTTCACCTTGACCTGGCAGGAGAGGCGACAGCCCTCGCGAGCCTCGCCGCGAGAAATATGGCTCACCTCGGTGGGGAGGAGCGCGCCACCTCCGTCGGAGATGTTGACCTTGCACACGCCGCAGGAGCCTTTTCCACCACACGCCGAGGGAATGAAAATCTTGTTCGCCGAGAGCGTGTTGAGCAACGTGCTACCGGCGGAGGTCTTGAGAGTCTTGTCGGGGTCGTCGTTGATGAGAATGTCGACGGATCCGGACGCGACGAGTTTTGATTTCGCAAAGAGGAGAACACTGACCAGCGCCAGAATGACGATGGTGAACATGGCGACGCCGACGAGGATGGTTTCCATGGAGCTACTCCCGGCCTAGAGTTGAATTCCGCCGAAGGCCATGAAGCAAATCGCCATGAGCCCGGTGATCATGAAGGTGATGCCGAGGCCGCGGAGGCCTGGCGGAACGTTGCTGTAGCGGAGCTTTTCCCGAATCGCGGCAAGGCCAACGATCGCGAGGAGCCAGCCAACGCCGGAGCCAAGGCCGAAGACCAGCGAATCCACGAGGCCGTAGTCGCGCTGGTCCATGAACAAACTGGCGCCGAGAATCGCGCAGTTCACGGCGATGAGAGGCAGGAAGACGCCGAGCGCGCCGTAGAGGGCCGGCGCGTATTTGTCGATCGCCATTTCAACGATCTGGACCATCGCAGCGATGGTGCCGATGAAGGTCAGAAAGACCAGAAAGCTGAGATCGACGTCCGCGAGGGACGGGTGAATCCACGCCATCGCGCCGGGCTTCAGGAAGTACGCCAGCATGACCTGGTTGAGAGGAACCGTGATCGCGAGGACGAACGTGACCGCGAGGCCAAGCCCAATGGCGGTGTTGACCTTTTTTGAGACGGCCAGGAATGAGCACATCCCAAGGAAGAAGGCGAGCGCCATGTTTTCGACGAAGACGGCCTTCACAAACAAACTGAGGTGATATGACATGTTCTTTCCTAGGCCTTCGCCGGCGCCACATGGACGGGGTGATCGTCGTGTTCGATTTCGACTGCGGGTTCGTCTTCGACCTGTTCAGGGCGGACCGTGCGTACAACCCAGATGAAGCCGCCGATGAGGAAGAACGCGGCGGGAGAGAGGACCATCAGGCCGTTTGGCGTGTACCAGCCTCCGTCGGAGACCAGCGGCAGCACCTGGAATCCAAGAAGCTTTCCGGCGCCGAAGAGCTCGCGAAAAAACGCGACCATTAGCAAGACGACGGAGTAGCCAGCGGCGTTTCCAAGTCCGTCAAAGAAGCTCAGCCCCGGTCCGTTTTGCATCGCGAACGCTTCTGCGCGGCCCATGATGATGCAGTTCGTGATGATAAGTCCCACGAACACAGAGAGCTGCTTCGACGCCTCGAAGGCGAACGCTTTGAGCACCTGATCGGCGATGATCACGAGCGAGGAGATGATCGTGAGCTGCACGATGATACGGATGCTTGGCGGGATGTAGTTGCGGATCAGGCTGATCGAGACGTTCGAGAACACGAGGACCGCGAGGACCGCAAGGCACATCACGATCGAGGGTTTGAGCATCGTCGTCACCGCCAGCGCTGAGCAGATGCCAAGGACCTGCCGGGCAACGGGGTTGTCGGAGAACACCGGTTCGGTTAGCGCGGTCTTTGCGGGCGACGCCATCAGTTCGGCTCCTGAGTCGTTTGCGCGAAGCGGGTAGGGGTTGAGAAATCAGCTGCCGCGAGTTCGTCGCGAATCGAGTCGAGGTAGGGTCCGAACCCGTCGTCGCCAAGCCAGAACTGAATGAGGTAGGTCACCCCGCGAGAGGTGATCGTTGCGCCGGAAAGACCGTCGACGCTGTAGGGATCGGCGTCGACTGAACCGGCAGTTCCCTTCACGACCTCGAGAGCGACTTCACCCTCGTCGTTGAAGGCGAGGCGGCCTTCCCAGCCTGCCTGCCAGCGGGGGTTTTCAACCTCGCCGCCGAGTCCGGGCGTTTCGCCATGCTCGTAGAACGTGATTCCGCGGATCGTTCGCAGGTCCCGGTCCAGGGCCAAAAACCCATAGAGCGTGGACCACAGGCCGTATCCTTCGATGGGAAGGATGACCCGGCGAATGGAGTCGCCATCCTTGACGAGATACACGAGGGCACGATTTGGAAGCCGCCGTACCTTTGCGTCGTTTGCCGGAGCGACGCGACTGGTTGCCTCGTCCTTCGCACGAGCCCGCTGATCGTAGGTCGCGACGTCGATCGATTCGTCGTAGCTGCCCGTCTGGAGGTCGACAGCGCGAGCTTCGACGTTTTCCTCGAAACGGTCGATGACTTCCTGCTGCGTCAGCACTTCGCCCTCCGCCACGAGCCCCGCTACCGAGAGCACCTTCGAGAGTCGGTCGACCCGAGCGTTGTGCTCCTGCTTGGACTTAAGACCGACCGCGATGGACGCGACGAAGATGGCGCAGACAAAGCACACGGCGATGGCAAAGACCGCCACGTATTTGGTGGTGAACTCTTTAGGCGCGGGCATAGCGGCGCGCCCTCCTTCGTTTGTTGGCCTCGATCACAAAGTGATCGATGAGGGGCGCGAACATGTTCATGAACAAGATCGCGAGCATCATTCCCTCCGGATAGGCAGGGTTGAGCGAGCGGATGATGATGCCGAGCACGCCGATGAAGAACCCGTAGATGAGCTTCCCCGTTTGGGTGAACGCCGAGCTGACCGGATCGGTCGCCATGAAGACGGTGGCAAACGCCCAGCTACCAATGACGAAGTGGTAGTGCACCGGGAGCTCCATCATCGGGTTGGTTGTCGAGCCGATCAGGTTGAGGCCGTAGCCGGTGACGAAGGTGCCGATCGCAACCCCGACCATCGTTCGCCAGGACCCGATGCCGGTGAAAATGAGCACGCCAGCGCCGATCAGCGCCGCGAGCGTGGAGGTCTCGCCGATTGACCCGGGGACGACGCCGAGAAACGCGTCCATCCAGTCGAGCCCGTCAAGGTGCCCCGAGCCTTCCGCATAGGACGCGAGCCAGGTTGCGGAGCTGACCCCGTCGGGCGCCTCGGCGGCGATCCAGATGTTGCCGGACATGTAGGCGGGGTACGCAAAGAACAAGAACGCGCGGGCGGTGAGGGCGGGGTTGAGGAAGTTCATTCCCGTTCCGCCGAAGATCTCCTTGCCAACGATGACGCCGAAGGCCGTCCCCAGCGCAACCATCCACAGGGGAATGGTTGCAGGAAGGATCAGTGGGATGAGCGCTCCCGTAACGAGGAACCCCTCGTTCACCTCGTGTTTACGAATGATCGCAAACGCGGGCTCGCAGATGCCGCCCGTGATCTGGACGACTAGAAAGATGGGCACGAAGTAGATCGCGCCGTGAAGCATGCAGGCGCCGATGCTCTCCGGGTCAGGCTCCAAACCAAACCAGAGGAAGAGGTCGGATTGCCAGTTGTCGAGGAGGGCGCCGCCGGCTTCGACCATGACGTGGGTCTGGTAGCCGGTGTTCCACATCCCAAAGAGCAGGCACGGCAAAAGCGCCTGCAGGACGGTGAACATCATGCGTTTGGAGTCGAGCCCATCCCTGACGTGCACGCCGTCCTTCGTCACGCTTGCAGGCGTGAACATGATCGTGTCCAGCGCCTCATAGAGCGGATAGAACTTCTCGAAGCGCGCTCCCGGTTCAAAGTGCTTGCCGGCTCGGTCGAGAGCTTTGCGGATTCTCTTCATTAGCCCTCCTTTTGAATTCGCGTGAGCGCTTCGCGCAGCATCGGGCCGTAGTCCGCCTTTGACGGGCAGACGAAGGTGCAGAGGCCGAGGTCTTCTTCATCGAGTTCGAGAGCCCCGAGCTCTTCGGCCCACTCGAGATCACCGACTGCGAGAGCCCGAAGGAGGTGCGTCGGCATGAGGTCGAGGGGCATGACCTTTTCGTACAAGCCGATCGGGACCATCGCGCGCTTCGACCCGTTGGTAGAGGTGTTGAACCTCACCCTTGAGGGGAGGAGCTTGGAGAGGAAGAGGGGGAGTACGGAGAACTTCCGCGGAGTTGGGCTCAGCCATCCAAGAAACTCGCGACGGGTTCCTTCTGGGAGCACGGTGATCTGGCGGTGAAAGCGCCCGAGAAAGCAGGCGTCGCCGTGAAGGCGAACGCCGTGAAGAACCGATCCTGAGATCCGCCGTAGGGCTGTGTCGGTTTCGATGAGGTTTCCCTCCACAAGATCGTCGACGTCCGCGCCGAGGCGGGTGCGCAGCAGTCGCGGTTTCTCGATGCCGAGGCCCCCGAGACCGACAACGGTGGTCGGATCGATCTGGCCGGTTCGAAAGAGTGCGCCGATCCGCGCGACATCGTCGTAACCGATGTGCCACACCGTTTTTTCGCGGTGTACCGGGTCGAGTTTGTGAATGTGATAGCCGACCGTTCCAGCGGGGTGGGGTCCGCGAAACTCCTCGACCTGGATTCCGTCGGGAGACCCCCCGAGGTCGCTGCCCGCCGCGCGGCAAAGGTAGGTCCGGCCCTCCGTGAGTAATGCGATACGCGCGAGGCCGAGGGCAAAGTCCTCCTCTCGACCGGCGAGGACATCCTCGGGTTTCGGCGCCAGAGGGTGGGTGTCGATCGCCGTGACGAAGAGGGAGTGAGGCGTGGTCGACGGTTCGGGCACGCTCGAAAAGGGCCGGGTGCGAAACGCCGCCCATAAGCCTGACTCGAGCAGTAGATCCGAGACGGTTTTCGCAGAGGGAGTGGCGGTGGCGGCGTCGTAACTTTCGAAGCTGACGTGCTCCTCGGCGTCGTCGACCTCGATCACGAGCGAGACGAAAACTCGTTTTGCCCCACGATGAACCCCCGCGACTTTCCCTGCGGCCAAGGCGGTGTGCACAACCCCCGGGGTTTTTCGATCCTCGAAGATCGGCTGCCCGATGCGAACACGCTCGCCTTCGCTGACCAGGAGTTTGGGCTTCATGCCCTGGAAGTCGCTCCCCAGGGTGGCCACTCGACGCACCCGTGGACCGTCGTGGACCGTCGCGTCAGGTCTCCCTGAAATCGGGAGATCCAGTCCCTTTCGAACCCGATGAACACCCACGTGTTGTTCGTCCCTGTTTTCGCCGAAAACAAGCGCACTGAGCCCGCACACGGGTCAGCGCTGCGATCGCAAGATCGGTGACAACGCCCCCTGACGAGCTGATCCCCCTACTGCGATCTTTAGTGCAAATGCTTGATAATAAACGGCTTTCGAGTGAACGAGCGTCCCGTGTTTTTCGCTCCAGCGATTGATACGATCCCTTTCCTTGTAGGTCCACCCGAACCGTACGGATACGCTCGAGGGGGACGACGACGAAAGCTCGCGTACTCTCGGGCATGGCCTATGTGCACCGTGACCACCCGAGTCACGAAGGGTATTCGGAGGCGACCGAGGCGTACGAAGTCGCGCTTGCAACGAGCGGAGATCGGGAGGCCGCCTATCGTGAAGCACTGACGACGATGGAGTCGGAGCACGGGAGCTACAGCGCGCAGGCGGGGGCGGCGCACTACTACCTAGCTTCGTATTTGGGATCGGTCGATCGTGAGCGAGCGACGCCGGTCTGGGCCGCACTGCTCGAAATCGAAATCGCGCGGTACGGCGAGATGCACCCCGAGACGGCGGGGACGCTGAACAATCTGGGGCTGCATTTTAAGCGGCTTGGCAACGTGGATGCGCTCGAGATTCTGACGCGGTGGTCGGCGGAGATTCATCGCAAAACGGATGGGGACTGGTCGACCGCATGGTGGAACCTCGGAATCTCGTTGGAGCAGGAGGGGCAGCGTTGGCGCGGCCTCGCGGTGTTGCGGCGTGTGGGGAGGGAGGCGCCGAACGCGCACCGTGCGAAGGCGTGGCACGCGATGGGACAAGCGGCGAAGTCCCTCGGGCTTGCGGAGATGGCGACGCACGCCTTCTCGGAAATGGAGAAGACGATCTCGCTCGAGGAGAACCCGCGGGAACGCTGCAACGCCCTTCACAACCATGGACTCTTTCTAGGGCGGGTCGAACGCTACGATGACGCGATCGAGACACTTCGCAGGGCGGCCGCCGAAGAGCGAGCGCATTTCGGGGTCGGGGACTCGCTTCGAACGACGCTTCGTGTGCAAATGCGAACGCTGCTTCGGGCGGGCCGTTTCGACGAGGCGATTGAACTCGCCGACGGCGCATTGGCCGAGGACCCGGAGCATTCGACGCTAGAGGTTCTTCGAACTCGCGCCGCGGCGAAAGAGACGCTCGAGCCCCCCTCACCCTTGGAGCCGCAAGAGCCGGAGGCAACGCGGCTTTGGCAGACGTGGGAGGCAGCGCCCGAGGATGAACGGGCTACCGTTGCGGGGCAGCTTCGGTCCAGGGCACCGACGGTTGAACTGCAGCGTCTCTACGCAGAGCTTCACCTGGACACGGACCCGAACGCGGCAGCGGCAATGCTCGACGACGAAGACGAAATCGTTCGTTACGTCGCGGCCTGTCGCCTGCAGCGTTTCGACCTGCTGCGTGAGTGGCTCAAAGGCTTTCAAACGAAACTGCGCTGACTTGTGCTGAGGCGTCGTGTCCTTACTCTAGAGCGGCATGGGAGAGTGGAAATGAGTAGCAAGCTAACCGGCAACAACCTTCATGCGCTCGCGACGAGCGTGATTCGCGGCGGTCGAGGTCTCGTGGTCTGGAGCGGCGCGACCCGCCAGCCGGAGCTTCCCCTTGAACTCTACGAGTTTGAGTCGTGCCCCTTTTGTCGAAAGGTTCGGGAGGAGCTTTCGGAACTCGACCTCGGCTATATCTGCCACCCGTCGGCCAAGGGATCGCGCAACCGAGACGTCGTGGTGGAGCGAGGCGGAAAAGCGATGTTCCCCTACCTCGTCGATCCGAACGAGGGGGTGGAGATGTACGAGTCGGAAGACATCATCGACTACCTCCACCGAACCTACGGCACCAAACGCAGTCCGCTTCTGCGTGTGGTGTCGCCGCTCAACACGCTGGGCGCGGCACTCGCGAGCGCCTCCCGACCGCGCGGCGGCAAGGTGAAGAGCGCGCATGACAACGGGGACCTCGAGCTGATGGTGCTCTACAACTTCGAGGCGAGTCCTTACTGTCGCAAAGTGCGCGAGGTCCTCGCGGAACTCGACCTCTCGTACCGCGTTGTCAATGTCGCAAAGCGCAGCGTGCATCGCCCAGAGCTCGTCGCCCTTGGCGGAAAGATGATGGTTCCCTACCTGCTCGACCCGAATGGGGATGTGGCGATGTACGAATCGGACGACATTGTCGCCTACCTTCGTCGCACCTACGGCTGACGTTTTCGTCGATCTTCGGTCACAGTCGCCTCCGCCGGGAGTCTCATCGAGTAGGAGGACAGATGAAGGCTCAGACGATTCACGAAACCCTCGACGTTCCAGCGGAGGAGGTCTTTGGCTACCTCGCGGACGTTGCGAATCTCCCCGCGTGGGCGATTCCGTTTTGCCGGCGTCTCGAGGAGACAGACGGACAGCTCTTTGTTCATTCGCCGGAGGGACGCCTGGCGTTTGCCCTGAGCGCGGAGCCGAAGACCCAAACGGTGTGCCTCCGCTTTGGTCGAGAGCACTCTGGCCTCGCCACGTACCCAATGGTGGTTGTTGCCCTGCCTGGTGGGCGAAGCCTCGTCGCGTTCACCGGGTGGCAGCTCCCAGGCGTTTCCGATGCAGAGTTTGATGGGCAGGTCGCAGGGATGCGCAGCGAGGTCTCGCGCCTGAAAGCGATCCTCGAAGGGTGACCTATCCCTTCGGTGACGCGGACGACGACGCTGACGAGGCGCTTGTCCGCGCGGCGAATGCGGGAGAGCACGCGGCCCTCGATCGGCTCGTGCGCCGCCATCAGCGATGGGTTTTCAACCTGGCCCTTCGAATGCTCCACGATCCGGAGGACGCGGCTGATGCGTCCCAGGAGATCATGGTGAAGGCGATCGTGGGTCTCTCGAAGTTCGAAGGACGAAGCCGGTTTCGAACGTGGCTTTATCAAATCGCCGCGAATCACTTGCTGCGGCGAAGGCGCACGCCGCGCTCCTTTCAGGGGATCACCTTTGAGCGCTTTGGGGCGGGGCTGCGGGACGTTCCCGACGCGCCCGTCCCTCGAAGTCGGGTCCCCGCGGAGCTCCTGGTGCGCGAGAGCATGGTTGGCTGCACGACCGCGATGCTGCTTTGTCTCGGCCCGGAGCAACGTCTCGCGTTCCTGATCGGCGACGTCTTCGGTGCGACGGATCGAGTTGCCGCCGAGATCCTTCAGATTTCGCCAGCGGCATTTCGAAAGCGTTTGTCGCGAGCGCGAGCAGACCTCCGGGCGTTTCTCCGCGGGAACTGCGGTCTTATGGATCCGGCGAACTCCTGTCGCTGTCGAAAGAAGACCCACGGATTCATTCGGGCCGGCTACGTGGATGCGGAGCGGCTGCAGTTTGCGCGGCAGCATCTCGACCGGGTGCGCGATGTGGTCCCGGCGACGATCGATGCGCTGGACGAAGCCCATCGAGATGCCGCGCGGATCTTTCGCGACCACGCGTTCTACGAAGGTCCCGACCTCGCGGGAAAACTCGGGGAGCTCCTCGCCACCGTTCCAACGGCTTAGCGCCGCGCTTCGTCCCGGCCGCAGGAGGTTTCAGCGACCGACATCGTTTACGCGTCGAGGGCCTGCATCACGTCCGCGATCAGGTCGTCGGCGTCCTCGATTCCAACCGCGTAGCGAATGAGGCCGTTGCGAATGCCGACGGCTTCGCGCTGCTCGGTTGTGAGTTCGAAGAAACTCATGAGTGCCGGCTGCTCGACCAGAGACTCCACGCCGCCCAGCGACGGAGCGATTCGCGGGATGCGACATGCGTCGACAAAGCGAGTGCCGCGCGCGAGGTCGCCCTCCAACTCGAAGGTGACGACGCCGCCGAAGCCGGTCATGAGCGACTTCGCAACCTCGTGATTGGGGTGCGACTCCAGCCCCGGGTACCAAACCTGTTTAACCTGCGGATGGGCCTCCACTGCGCGAGCGAGCGCAAGGGCGCTAGCGTTCTGCTGTCGTACGCGAACGGCGAGAGACTTGATGCCCCGGTGAATCAGGTACGCGGCATGGGGGTCGAGGACGCCGCCAAGCACGTTTCGGAGATCTCGAACGATGGACACGAGACCCTCTTTGCCGACGACTACGCCGCCCAGGACGTCGTTGTGCCCGGCAAGGTATTTCGTTGCGCTATGAACCACGAGGTCGATGCCGTGCTCGAAGGGGCGCAGATTGATCGGCGTCGCAAAAGTGCTGTCGATCATGGTCTTGATCCGTCGCTCTTTGCAGATGCGCGCGAGTCGATCGAGATCGGGGACCGTCTGGTACGGGTTGGTGGGTGCCTCGCTCACGACGAGCTTAGTTTCCGGTCGAATTGCAGCTTCGAGGGCATCGAGGTCGGTCGGAGGAATGAGGGTCGACTCGACGCCGAAGCGATTGAGAAAGTGCGTCACGAACTGACGCGTCCGGCGGTAGCAGTCGGAGAAAAGAACGACGTGGGAGCCCTGTTGGGTGAGCGCGAGAATCGATGTGGTGACCGCCGCCATTCCGCTCGCGAACGCAAGCCCATCCGGCGCGTGCTCGAGGGCGGCGATCTTCTTTTCCACGAGACGGACTGTCGGGTTTCCGTAGCGGCCGTATTCTTCTTCGCGATCCGTGCGTCCCTCGAAGAAGGCGCAGAGCTCCGCGGTGTCCGCGAAGGTGTAGGTCGCAGTCTGCACGATTGGGGCCGCGAGAGAATCGAAGGGGTAGCGCCGAGGTTCGCCCCCGTGAACGGCGAGGGTGTCCGGACGGTCTTTGTCGCTCATGTCGGGCGGGAGTGTACGCCGTCTTTTCTTCGAACGGGAACTGTCAGGCGATACGCGCCGCCCTCGGTCGCGATGCAGGTCAAACCGAGCCGGCGAAGCGCACCGATGGCGCGATGGACCCGATGTCGGGCGCGCTCAGGTCGGAGCGTTTCGTCCGGCCAGCCAAGGATGAGGAGCTCCTCGATGCGCAGGCCGGCAGGTGCGTCAGCGAGCGCGTGGAGAACATCGCGCAGGACCGGTCGTTCGGCCAAGGACACGGGTTGTCCGCCGTACTGAAAGCCGTCGTCGGACACGACGAGTGATGCACCCGAGCGTGCGGCGGACCACTGCAGCGCCAGGCGAGCTCGCGTGGACGAGACCCGAGGAACCACTCCGCGAAGGGCGGCCGCGGCTTCGGCGGCCCGGGACGCTCCCCGTGCAACGAGCGTCGCTTCGATTTCGCTGAGGTTGGCGCTCTCGAGGTACGCGGTTGCGAGGATCGCGAGAACCCGGTCGTGCACGTCAAGGGCCGGACGGACCGCTTCGAGCTGCTCGCGCGCGCTCGCTTCTCCGAGGACGAGGGCAAAGAGCGCGAGGTCCAACGTGGCGACGGCTTCGAGGGCAGGAAAGCGTTCGGCCGCGAGTCGCCGTGCTCCCTCCATGGCCCGCCAAGCCGCTTCGCAGTCGCCGCCGTCGAAGAGCGCCCACGCGCGCGACCGCATGCACTCCGCTCGCAGTTCGGGGTCTTCGTGCGCCGGGGTGTCGGCGAGTTCACCCGCTTCGATGGCGGCGTACGCCTTCCAGTTCCGAAGCTGCGCTGCCGTGCGTGGGCAGGCGGTTGCGACCTTGAGGGCGTCGTCCAGAGCGTCGGCGAGCGCCACATCCTCGCCCTGGCGCCACGCAACCAGGGCGCCGCGCGCGAGTGCCCGGGCCCGGATGGCGGAGTCGTGCGCGGCTGAGGCCTCGCGGTAAAGAGTAGCCGCGGCACGAAGATCTCCGCTTCGCTCGCGATGGACGCCGAGGCGAAGGGCGGCGTGGTGCGAAAGCGACGGAACGTCCGCACGAATCCGCGCAAGACGGGCGATGGATTTCGCGGGAGGAAGTGCGATCTCCGCGAGGTCGAGGGCGAGGTCGAGGGCCGCGCGAGGAACGTGTGCGCCACGCCCGCGCTCTGCCGCGTCGAGCGATGTCCTTGCGTCCGCGATTCGCCCGAGGGACGCGTCGAGGCGACCGCGCATCGCCAGGAGTAGAGCGTCGTTCGGCGTCTGCGCCAGGGCTGTTTCGAGCGCGGGTCGAAGACGGGAATGGTCGGCTTCGAAGATACGGAAGGGAACGTCCGCGAGAGAGGAAGCACACTCCGGGTCGCGCTCGATGGCGAGGAGGACGTCGTCCGGGTGCGCTTCCATGGGTGCATGACGAACCGTGCGGGCATGTCGAAGGGCCGCCGCCCCGAACGAGGGCATCCGTCGCAGCGTGTCGGCGATGAGCGGGGGGAGGCGTGAGCTGGTGTCGATCCATCCGCTCCGCCGGAGAGAGACCCGGGCGTGCGCTGGCACGAGAGGATGCGCGAAGGCGCTCGCGTCGAGGAGAGCGCGCCGGTCACTGTCGGGCAGGAGCTGCCACCCGTGCGCGAATGCGCTCTGCCACGTCCGGTGTCGCGGAAGCCCGCCGGTCCGTCGAAGCAGCGACGGGTCTTGAAGCCGCGGTACGGAGCCCGGGAGAAGTGCGGCGCGTTGAGCGGCGAGCTCGATCGCGAGGGGCAGCCCTGAGAGATAGCGAAGAAGGTCGTCGATGCCGGACGCTTGGGGGGCATGACGCAGGAAGAGCTCCCGCGATGCGGTGAGCGAGAGCGGCGGGATGATCACCACGCGTTCTCCCGGAAGTTCGAGGGGGGCATTGGCGACCACCACAAGACGCGCGCCGCGGCTTGAGACAGCGCCGACGTGATCGAGGACGAACAACCCTTCCTGGAGCTCGGGGAGCGCTTCCTCGGCGGCGTCGACGTACGTGCCGCCGAGGTCGCGGACCAGTGCCCGCGCGACGGCGGTGCGACCGACGCCCGGAAGCCCAACGAGCGTCAGGATCGGGTCGCGGGCCGCGCGAAGCTCCTCGAGGAGTTCCTCCCGGCCGATCAAGGTTGCCCGTGCCGGCCCCTGGTCACGAAAACGCTCGAGGTCGGATTTCCGGTAGATGCGATACCCGCTCATCGGGTCGCGAACGGCGCGGAGTACGCCCGTCGCGTCCCAGCGCCGAAGAGTTTTCGCGGTCACCCCGAGCAGCGCAGCGGCGGCCGCGATCGTGAGGACATCATCCGCCATCGTAAACAACGCGAGCGTCGATTCGGTAGCACCCCCGGACGTTGGTGATGCACGTCAGGCCCATGGATCGAAGGCTTCGAATCGCGCCGTACACGCGGTGCCGGCTTCGGCGCGCACGGAGCGACTCGCTCGGCCATCCACAATCGAGGAGCGCTTGGACATCCCCGCCTTCGATCAACCGCGTCAGGATCCGCAAGAGCGTCGGGCGGTCCTTCAGGGAGACGCTGCGGCCGCCAAAACGAAAGCCCTCGGCGGTGATCGTGAGGGTCTGGGCGTGATCGACGACCCAGGCGGCGGCGAGGCGCGCGCGACAACCACGAACCGAGGTTGCGTTTCCTTGGAGCGCCGCAATCGCGTCGCGAATATGCACCGAGGCTTGGGCGGTCTCGCCGGCGATTTGTGCAAGGTGATCCGAGTCGCTTCGAACCGCCGCTTCAAACGCGCGGGCCAGCAATGCGAGGGGAGGGTTCGAAAGGTCGAGCCCGCCTGCGGCGGTCGAGAGTTCGGGCACGACGGCATCTCCGCGACGAAGGCGAAAGAGGGCGTGATCGAGCGAGGCGACTGCGTCGACGTGCGCGAGGGAATGAGCCCTTGCGCGGTGCCGAATGGCTGACGCTGCGGCGATGGCCTTCTCGAGATCCCCGCGCTCCGCGTCGAGCCACGCGCCGGTGAGGTCGATCAACGCAATGAGGTTCTGTTCGCCCATCGCCACGGCGTTCTCGCGCGCCTCGGAGAAACGCGCGGCGCACTCGTCGAGGTCGCCTGCTTCGAGGAAGACCCGCAGGAGGTTGCCTCGAGAGATGGCAGCTTTTCGCGGCGCATCCTGCCGGTAGATGTCGATCGCGGCTTCGCAGAGTCGAACGGCTTCGCCGTAGTGACCGCGCCGCATTTCGAGGCCGGCGAGGTTAGCGTACGCGGCCGCGCGATCTTCCGGGCGCGTGGTGAGCTCTGCAAGGGCAAGGCACGCCCGATACGCTTCGATCGCGGCGTCGTACTTTCCCTGTTGTTGCAGCGCGCTCGCAAGACCGCCGAGCGCTCGTCCTTCGAGGGCGACGTCGGCGACCGCTTGGGCCGCATCGCGGGCTTCTTCGAAACCGGCGGCAGCGCTCTGTGGATCCTTCAGCAGGTAGAGGAGAACCCAGCTCGTTCGCCACGCGACGAGGGCGCGTTCCGCGGCCGGAGCGTTCACCTGACGTGCCCGTGCGACGTCGTCCTTCGCGGGCTGGCTGTCACCGACGATCGCGTGGAGGTGCGCGCGAACGGCGAGGAGCTGCGCTTGTACGCCGCAATCACTGTTGTCGATGGCGTGGCTGAGGGCCGCTCGCACGCGGTCGCGATCGGAGACTTCGAGGAGGGCGTCGGGGGCGCGAAGGAGTGCGCTTGGGCCCAGTTCTGGAAAGCGCTCCGCGATCGCGAGGAGCTCTTCGACGCGAGCGGGTGCGGACGGTTCGAGGTGATAGTCCGCGTGTCGTTCGTTCGCGCCCGCGGCAGGTTCTCGAAGGTACGCGCGGAGGATCGGATGAACGGTGAAACGGTCACCGCCGGGAAGCAGCCATCCCCGGGCGACCAGTTCTTCAAGCGTGTCCACCGAGACGCCGAGGACCGCTTCGGCAGCGTCGAGGTCGAACGCGCTCGCGAAGACACTGGCTGCCCTGAGCGCGGTTCGAAGCGGCGTAGGCGTTGCATTCCACCGGGCGGCGAGACGAGGTGCGACGTCTTGCTGCTGGAGCGCCATTGGATGGCCTGCCGCGCCACGCACCCGGCGGTGGGTTTCCTCCGGGGAGACGCCTTGGGCTTCGCAGAGGTCGGTCGCGGCATCGCCGTCGAGAGGTCGAACAATCAAGATACGTTCTCCCGGTACACGAAGCGGAGCGTCCGGGACGACGACCAGTCGCGCGCCATCGGCGAGCCAACGTTTTGCGAACGGTTGCACCGCCGCGGTGAGCGCGTGGTCGAGCACAAGCGTGCGCCCCGCAAGCGCCGACTTCACGGAGCCCCCAAGCGCTGACCTCACCGCGCCTTCGACGTCGGGTTGGTGCTGGAGGTCCACCCACGCGCTAGGGCACCGCGAGCCGAACACCCGGCAGAGTGCGCTTCGTCCGATCCCGGGGAGGCCCACCAGCGTGAGGAGCCGGCTTGGCGCATCGAGCATCTCGCGGAGCAAGGCCTCGCGTCCGAAGAGCCGAGGAGGGCGAATGGCCCAGAGCTCCGAGGGGCGATAGCGAAGGCGCCCGGTGGGGTCGCGAATCGCGCGTAGCTTGCCGGCAGCATCCCAGCGCCGGAGCGTTTTTGGCGTCACATCCAAAAGACGGGCGGCGTCCTGAATGGAGATCAACTCGCTCTTCACCTCCTCCGCGTCCACGACAGAAGGGTAGGACCAAGGCCAAGGGGTTGGACAACCTTACCCTCGGGCCGGTGAAGGGGCTTCGCGCAGGGGGCGAACCGTGATCGTCGTGGCGATGCAGCGAGGGTCGCCAAACCCTTCTGCTTTTCGGGGCAGGAGTACCCTATGCGTGAACGTTTTCAGTTGGTGTTGATGGTCTGTGCCGCGGCGTGCGCGCCCGTCGAGGATCCATCCTCGATCACCCAGGCGACGATCTGGGGCGAGGACGACCGCCAGGATTGGCGGGAGGTGGACGGCGAACTGCAGGCCCTGGGGCGGCGCTCCGTGGGGGTACTGGTGTCGAGATTCAACATCGGCCGGACGAGTACGCCAGACAACGCGGTCCTTCTTACGAGCACCCGCGCGGAGCGCGACTTCTGCGACGACGCACCCTACCTTTGCCAACCTCGGGTCGGGTTCTGCTCGGGAACGCTCGTCGACGGCAACCTCTTTGCGACGGCCGGGCACTGTCTCGGGATTCCGACCCCGAACGGAGAGGCTACAGCTGAGGAGTTTGCGGAGATTCGCGAGCGCGCGCAGCGCTGGTGCGACAACACCGCGATCGTTTTCAATTGGCGCGAGGAGGAAGGCACGCGCCCGGGACCGCTTCCGCCGGGGGAAACGGGAGGCGAAGTCGCACCGATCGTGACCGAGCGAGACGTCTACTACTGCCACGAGGTTCTCGTTCATCAGTTTGCGCGTCTGGGTCGGCTGAACGTCGCGACCGCGAACTCGTCCGACGTTGCGCTGCTGACGCTGAAGCGAAGTCGTGACGGCGCAGCACCCGAGGCTGTCGTCGAACCCTACGGCGCGGCGCCTGTTCCGGCGGATCCGCGGAGCGCTCCGTCGATCGCAGCTGGCACGACCGGCTACGGCATCGGCTTTCCCAATGGTCTCCCGATGAAGTTCAAAACCTCGCCGCTTCGTGAGGTCACGCCCCTTTGGGCGTTCTCGACTCTGGACGGCATTGGCGGCGACTCCGGCGGGGGCATCTTCGTGCGAATGGGGGGCGCGCTCACGCACATTGGCGTGTGGTCGCAGAGCGCGCGGCGATGTCCGGCGGGCACCTCCCTCGATGGCCACTACTGTCGCCGAGAGAGTGGCTGCCTTGTCGAAACACAGGGCGCCGAAAACAACCTCTCGCGAACCGACCACTCCCTTATCTACCGCGCGGTCGACAGCCTTTGTGGGGCGCGTCCCTGGCCCGGGAGCGGTACGCCGCCACCGCCGGTTCTTAACCTTCACGGCGGGCCGTACCCGTCGTATCTCTGCGGGACGGCCGGTCCGGTGGCGTCGTCTCCCTTCGTTCCTTCACCGCCGCCCGTGGATCCTCCGCCCTCGACCGAGGAGCCCCCGGCGACGGCCGCCGGATGCGCGACCTCCAGCGGAAGTGCGGGTGCGTTGACGTTCTTGGCGCTGCTCTTTTTTCTTCGGTCGTTTCGAAAGCGCGGATGGCTCTTGGCGCTCGCGCTCGGCTGCGGAAGTTCGGGGAGCGACGAGGTCGATGCCTCTGGAACGGACGCAGCGGTCGTGGACGTCGGCAGCCAACACGACGCGGCGATCGACGCGTCGACGCCGGGCTCCGAGGAGAGCTTTGAACACATCGTTTCGTTCATTCGACTTCCGCGAAGCGAGGATGCGCTGGGCGTCGATCTCGATGGAGACGGGAACGTCGATGCGGCACTCGGACGCGTGGTGTCTCTCTTCGACGACCTTGGCATCTCCCTTCGTGCGCCTCTTGGACAGTCGATTGCGAGCGGGCGACTTCAGCTGCTGGTGAAAACCGAGCTCTCCGGCGGCCGCGCGAGCGTCGAGGTCTATCCCGGAAGCGGCGGACCCCTGAATCCAGCGGGCGGCGGCATTTACCAAATCGCCCCCGGCGCGCCGGTGGACGAGTTTTTTGGGGGACGCGACGAGGACGCCTGGCAGGTTTCGGCGGAGCGCTTCGTGATGCGCATTCCCCTTCTCGAGGAAGGCCCTGTGATCGAGCTTCCGCTTCAGCGCGTGACGCTTGCGGGTCAAGCCAACGACTTTGAGCTGGAGGCGTCTCTCGGGGGTGCAGTGGCGACCCGCGATCTACGCGCCGGACTCTTCAACCCGGTTGCCGAGCTGCTTCGGATCATGATCGAAGGCGACCGAGGCTGTCCGGCGGGCTGCGAAAGCATGAGTCTCACGCTGGTTCTCGCGATGCTGGACGCCAACGAAGACGGGCGCGTGTCCGTCGAAGAGCTCGAGGGATTTGAGCCGCTCCAAACGCGCCTGACGCCCGACATCGACCTCGATGGGGACGGCACCCTGGACGCGCTCTCGGTCGGTGTCGAACTCGAAGGCGTGAGCGCGAGCTTTTCAGCCGCGGAGGAGGCCACCGCGTTCAAATCGTCGCCGCTCTGCTTCGACCCCTGCAGCGAGATCACGGAATGCGGCGCCTGCACCCGTAGTGATGGCTGCGGCTGGTGTCCCGGGGAGGGCTGCCAGGGACGAGGCGCAGCCAGCGAGTGCACAAGCGGCTGGACGACCGTGCAGTCACGCTGCACCGCCTGCGAAGGCTACGAAGGATGCGACGAGTGCGTTCGCGACGGGTTTTGTGGCTGGTGTCCGAGCCTCGGCTGCATCAACGATCGCAGCCCGGACGCCGCGTCCTGCGAGGGCTACGATTCGTTGAGCTGTCGCTGAGGACGACGGTCTAGCGTCGCGCGCGGTCGAGAATGCCGCGCGCGACCTCGCCCATTTCGCCGCCCTCGTCGCGGGCGCGAAGAAGCAGGCCGGTCTCCGGAAGGTCGCCGAGGACTTCGGCGGCGAGCTCGCGACGCAGCGGGCTGTCGCCGGAGAGACCCTCCCAAAGCCGGTCGCGAATCTGCTGCGGGGAAACGCCGCCAACGCCCTGCCAGCCGCTGCGAAGAACCGCGATGACCTTGGCCCAGGCGTAGCTGTAGCTCGTCTCCTCGTTGCCTTCCTTCAGAAGCTGGGCCGCGCGGAGACGGGTCCAGATCGCACCGCTCTCGAACATCTCGTCGGTGATCAGGTTGAACCAATCGTTCTCGGTGTTCGTGACGTAGTCCTGGAGAATCTCCCGGAGGTCGCGGTCCGCGCCGAGCCACTCGATTAGCTTCTGCACCGAGGCTTCGCCGCC
>JBCDAA010000164.1:0-18299 GCA_039186435.1 Myxococcota bacterium
AGTGGATCGAGGAGCGGCTCTTCGAGCTCGCGCAGATCTTCGCGGTCGATCTCCACGCCTATGCGGTGATGTCCAACCACCTGCATGTCGTTGTCCGCGTCGACAAAGAACGCGCCGAAGGGTGGAGCGACCAGGAAGTGATTCGCCGCTACGGCAAACTTTTCCGCTTCAAAACGAGGGAGCTCGCCGCGCTTTCTGCCCACGAGCGAAAGGTTCGGATTGCGTCCTGGCGGGAACGCCTCTGGAGCCTTTCGTGGATGATGCGCTGCCTCAACGAATCGATCGCACGTCGCGCGAACGCGGAAGACGAGTGCAGCGGCCGCTTCTGGGAAGGCCGCTTTCGCTGCCAACCTCTTCTCGACGAAACCGCACTCCTCACCTGCATGGCCTACGTCGACCTCAACCCCGTGCGCGCCGGCCTCGCGAAATCCCTCAAGGGGTCAACGCATACGTCCATCGCAAAACGCATTACGCAGGTCGACGCCGCGATGAAGTCTGACGCTGCGCCCGTACCTCGCGGTCTCGTCCCCTTTGCCGATCAGGTTCCCGCACGATCCCGCCGCTCGCAGGTCCCGATGCACTACGTCGACTACCTCGAACTCCTCACCTGGACGGGCCGAGCGGTGCGCGCAAAGGGCGCGCTTAAAAACATCCCTCCGCAACTTCGCGCGCTCCAACTCAATCCCGAAGCGTTCCTTGCAATGATGAAGCGCCATAGCCTGGAGACGGTGAGCGTCCTCGGCCGCATCGACGCCGTGGAGTCGTTCTCGGACGCACAAGGGCGCCAATGGGTCCGCGGCAAACGATTGGCTCAGTCGCTGACGAACTAGCGCGCGTTGGTGCGCGGTCGCTTCTCGCGATCGTTTCTCACGCCGTCGTCTGTCGCCGTCCCATCTCCCGTCGCTAGTCGCTTCTCACGCCGTCGTCTGTCAATTCGTCGCATCTCACGTCGCTAGCCGCTTCTCACGGCGTCGCTCGCGGCGTTTCCACACGCGGGTCCATGCAGTCGCTCACGAACCAGCGCACGTTGGCGCGGCCACTTCTCGCGATCGTTTCTCGCGCCATCGCCTTTCAGGCCGTCGCCCGTCACTTCGTCGAATCGCTCTCGTCGCATCTCACGGCGTCGCTCGCAGCGTTTCCGCGCACGCCACACTCGAACGGTTCCAAGCGACTACGCGGTCCAGCGTTCTGTACCCACGCCCACGCCTACGCCCACGCCTACGCCCACGCCCACGCCTACGCCCACCCCCACGCCCACGCCCACGCCCACGCCCACGCCTACGCCTTCGCCTCGAGCACCAACGCCGTGATGTTGTCGCTGCCCCCCGCGACGTACGCCTCCTCCACCAAACAGCGCGCCAAGTCCTCCGGCCCATCACTCGATCGAAAGATCGATGTCATCTCGTCCGCACTCAGGACGTCACTCAACCCATCGGAGCAAAGGAGCAACCGATCCCGCGCCCGCAAACGCGTTCGCATCATCTCCGGCGGTCCCTCCTCCGGTCGTCCGATCGCTCGCGTAATCACGTGCCCAAACCCCGGAGGCACCTCACCCCCTGACGCGCGCAGTAGCTCCGCGTACGAGTGATCTCGCGTGAGCTGTTCCAGCACGCCATCACGAAATCGATACGCTCGACTGTCCCCGAGATGCGCGATGATCGCCTGGTCCACATCGAGCGCGACCGCCACCACCGTGCTCCCCATCTGTTGCAGCCGCCCGTTTCGTTCCTTGAGCACGACCCGCTGCGCCAGCATGACCCCCGCGAAGAGCTCGTTCGCCACCATTCCTACCGCTGGATCGAGCGCCACCGGCCACGTCAGATCGGGGTCGACCGAGTTTTCCGCAAAGAAGTCCCGGAGCGATTCCACGACGAGGCGACTCGCAACTTCCCCTCCTTCGTACCCGCCCATCCCGTCTGCGACGACGTAGAGGCCGAGCTTCGGCGCAACAAGAAAGGCGTCTTCATTCGTCGAGCGACGTCCGACGTGACTGTGGGCAGCGGCAACGATTTGCATGCCCTCGTGAAGAGCGAACTTCGTGCCCAGCCATTTGCGGAGGAAATGCCCTTTGGGTGGGGGAACACACCCCACCTTCACCCCGCCACCGGGGCGCTAGTCCTCCAGCAAGCCGTGCTTTCGCGCGAGCGTCCGTAGCTGTTTGCGATCCAGCCCTGACGTCCGCGACGCCGCCGAGAGATTTCCCTTCGACGCTTCGAGCAACGCTTTGAGGTACTTCCGCTCAAACGCTTCCACCACCGCGCGTTTCGCGTCGGCCCACGGTAGCTCCGTGTGAACGCGAAGTTCGTCGGACGAAGCGATCGCATCAGGACGCAGAAACCGAAGGGGAACCCGATTGCGCGCGCCCGGCGAAAGGGCGATCGCGCGCTCGACGATGTTCCGCAGCTCGCGCACGTTCCCTGGCCAGTCGTGCGCAACCAGACTGTCGAGCGTTGGTCCCCCAAGTTCCTCCACCTCGATCCCGCGCTGCGCCAAAATTGCGGCCACCAGGATGGCGATGTCCTCGCGGCGTTGCCGAAGCGGCGGAAGTCGTACGCGAAGAACCGCAAGACGATAGAAGAGGTCCGAGCGAAAGCGCCCGTCCGCCACGCGCGCGTCGAGGTCGTCTCGCGACGCCGCGACCACACGAACATCGACCTCGAGTTCGCGATCCGCGCCGACCGGTCGAACGCGCCGCTCCTCAAGGGCCCGAAGAAGGCGGGCTTGCACCTTGAGGGGCACCGACCCGAGCTCATCCAAAAAGAGCGTTCCCCGAGAGGCGCGTTGAAACGCCCCCTTTCGCGCGCTGGTTGCACCGGTAAACGCCCCCTTCTGGTGACCAAAGAGCTCGCTCTCGATCAGGTTCTCGGGAAGCGCGGAGCAGTCGATGGCCACGAAAGGCCCGCGGTGTCGCTCGCTCTCCTGGTGAAGCGCCCGCGCTGCGAGCTCCTTGCCGGTCCCGGTTTCCCCTTCGAGCAACACGGTGACGTCCGACGCGGCCGCGAGCTCAAGCACCGCAAACACTTCGCGCATGACGAGCGAGCGACCGACAAGGTCTCCAAAGCGATGCGCCGAGCTCGGCGCGATGTCGAGCGAGCGCACCAAGGGTTCGATTCGGAGGACACTTCGCCCGAGCTTCAGCATGGCGCCCGCCGGGAGGTTCGCCGCGGTAATGCGCGAGCCCTCGTAGAGCGTTCCGTTGCGGCTTTCGAGGTCGATCGCTTCGAAACGATGCGCGCTTCGTTCCACGCGAAGATGCCGGCCCGACACGCGGTCGTCCGTAAGTACGAGATCGCATGTGCGGTCGGTACCCACGACGATCGTCTCTTCGATGCGGCACGCGCGCCCTACGTCCGGGCCGTCCACCACCGTCAGCTGATGGTCGGCTTTCGGACCCGCGTGATGAAGCAGGTCGGTGTACACCGTGGCAACCGTACTCACGACGTCGCCTCCAGCGCGTCCTGCGCCCAACGTGCGACATCGCGCGAGGTACACGGTGCACGACGCCAGCGCGCCTCACTCAAAGCGGCGACGAGCGCGTCGGTCGTTTCAAAGCGAGCGCCTGGATCCCGCGCGAGACACCTCGCGACGATCGCGCCAACATCCGCCGCAAACGCACGAACGTCCGGAGGCGCGGCCTCTCGAATCCGGTCCATCGTTTCCGCGGGCGTCGCGCCGTCGTAGGGCCGCTGCCCGGCAAAGAGCTCGTAGAACATCACACCAAACCCAAACTGGTCGCTCTGCGGCGACAGCGCTTCCCCGCGAACCTGCTCCGGCGACATGTAGGCGTACTTCCCTCGGCGAATGCTCGCGCGCGTGGTTTGCGCAAGTTTGGTCGCCTTGGCGATCCCAAAGTCGGCCAGCTTCACCTCGCCGCTTCGCGACACAAGCACATTCGAAGGGCTGACATCGCGATGCACTAGCCCCAGCGGTCTGCCCTGATCGTCTCCAACGGTCGCGATGTAGGAAAGCGCGTCGGCGACCTCCCCCAGGATCGAGAGGGCAAGACGTTCGTCGAGGGGCCGCCGTCGCACCAGGGCCGCGAGGTTGCTCCCGTCGACCCACTCCATCACCACGAAGTAGCCGTGGTCGTCGATTCCGAGATTGTGAATCGCCACGAGGTTTCGATGCCGAAGGCGCGCGCCCTGCTTGGCCTCGCTCACCAAAAGCCGCTCGAGCTCCCCGTCGTCCGCGAGTTCGGGCCTCAGGATTTTGAGCGCAACTGGTTTTTCGAAGCCGCTTGCACCGACCGCCCTCGCGAGCAGCACCCACGCCATCCCGCCGTGGCCGAGACGGCGCAGAACTCGATACGGACCTCGGCGGGTCGGCAGGCTCACGTTTGCACTCTACCTCGGTAACTGCCCCGTCGGTGCCGCCGTATGCAGCACGGGAAGGTGTTGTGATGCGAGCTTTTTGTTTCTTACTGGTCCTTGGCGTGGGCTGCAGCGACAGCCCGGGGCTTTCTGGAACCGACGCGGGCGGTGGCGGCGTCGATTCAGGGTCGGACGACACCGGAGCGGCCGTCGAGGATTCGGTCGCGGAGCTTCGGGTGACCGACGGAACCTCGACCTGGCGCGTGGACGGGATCGCTGCCGAAGCGTCCGCTAACCTCCGGTCCATCGCGGGGCACAACGCGTTCTGGTTCGCGTGGAGCGTTTTCAACCCGGGTACCGAACTCTACAACGCCGAACCTGTTCGGGCGGCCGACATCGAGTCCGAGGAGTCCTGTGGTGTTCCGTGCGACGAGATTTTCGCGGGCTGTCCCGGCCGCGACTGCATTCCGCCTCTCGACTCGCCTACCTTCGTCAGTGAGACCCCCGACTACCTCGCTGACGATGACCTCGTGATGGGCGTCGTCACCAGCGAAGGCCCGCGCGCGTATCCGCACAACATCCTCTGGTGGCACGAGGTCGTGAACGAAGAGGTCGGCGACGAAGCGTTTACAATCACGCTCTGCCCGCTCACGGGGAGTGGTCTTCGATTTGACCGTCGGGGGTTCGTCGAAGGCGAAACTGTTCGTCTCGGCGTTAGCGGTCTTCTCTACAACTCGAACCTCATCATGTGGGATCGCGAAAGCGAGTCGCTCTGGAGCCAGATGCGGCTCGAGTCGATTCAGGGGGACAACCTAGGAAACACCACGCCGATTCAGCCGGTTCACGAGATGACCTGGCGCGCCTGGCGTTCGCTGCATCCCGACACCGTCGTGATCGGTCCAGAGACGGGCCACCGCCGCGACTACACGCGCTACCCCTACACGCGCGGCGGAGACTACCGCACGAACAACTCGGACACCTTTCGCCAGACCAACCCGCTTCCGGATGGGCAGTTTGCGAACAAGGACATGGTCTTCGGCATCACCTTGGGCGCCCAGCGAAAGGGCTACGTCTGGAACACCCTGCGGGCGGAGTTCGGTGCGCGAGGGGTCCTCAACGACGAGATCGACGGAACGCCAGTCGCGATCGTTTTCGCCCTCGACGAGTGGTACGTGCACGCCTTTGAGCGCGAACCCGGCGTCGAGCTAAGCCTTGTCACGGACGAGTAGCGGTCCCCAACGAACTCTTGCGACAGTCGGGACGGCAAGTGCACGGGTCGATAACGCGGCGGGCTCTCTTCGCGAGCGCGCTGCTCTGTGCGCTGCTGACCGTCGACTCCGTGGCGCGCGCCGGTGCGTGGACCACCCCCGAGGGCGTTCTGTGGCTCAAGGTCGCGTGGTTTCGTCTCGATAGCGATCGCCTCTTCGTGGACTCGCTTCGCGAAGGTGTGTTCTGCGCAGAAGAGAACCGCTTCCTCGAGGAGGGCGACCGTGGTCCCTACGACTGCAACCTCGAAGGCGGAGGGGGGCTTCGCACCGATCAGGTCTTCTTGGAGTTCGCGTTCGGCATTCACAAGCGCATCGATTTTCGTCTGCAGCTTCCGATCATCTTGGCTGGCGAGTTCGTCTCGGACGGAACGCCCGCGACCCGCCGCGGCGTTGGCGATCTTCGGCTGACCACACAGGTGCTCATCGTCGATTCACCGGTCGTCGTCGCCGCCAACATGGAGGTCAAAGCACCCACGGGGTTCTTCACCGCGGACGCGGTCGGCGTACCGCTTGGCGAAGGTCAGTGGGACGTCGCGTTTCGCGGGCTAATTAGCGGGTCGCTCCTCGGTGGTCGTCTTTGGATGGGCGCGGAGGTTGGGTACCGAATTCGCACCCCCAACGACGAGCTCGGCTTTACCGGCGACGGGCTCAACCTCGGCGATGAGATCCTCGTTGTTGCGGAAGGCGGCGGACGTCCGATCGACGGTCTTTACCTCTCCCTGCGCGGCGAGCTGCTCTACGGCTTTGCGAGCAAGGACGACATTTTCGAGCTCCCCGGGCGGCGTGTCGCGTACATCCAACCCGGGATCGCGATCAGCCCATTCGCGTTCGCGGGGGATTCCTTTCGCGAATGGACCGACCTAAGTCTCGAGTTTGGCGTCCGAATTCCCGTCTGGGGCCGGAACTGGCCCGCCGACCCCATCTATTTTCTCGGGTTGAGCAAATCCATTCGCCTCTTTGAGCCGTACAGCGGCTAGGGAGGGCCGCCTTGCCAACGGGGCGGCGACACCACAGATCCATGTCTATGTCGCTCTACGAAACGAAGGTGGAGACCATCGCCGGGGAAACGAAGGATCTTCGTGACCTTGAGGGGAAGGTGGTCCTGATCGTCAATACCGCGAGCCAGTGCGGGTTCACGCCTCAGTTTCAGGGGCTCGAGTCGCTCTACCAGTCTTACAAGGACCGCGGTTTCCTCATCCTTGGTTTTCCCTGCAACCAGTTCGGGGCGCAGGAGCCGGGGTCGAGCGGCGAGATCCTTAGTTTCTGCCAGTCGAACTACGGCGTCAGTTTTCCGATGCACGCGAAGATCGAGGTGAACGGAGATGGAACCCACCCGCTCTATTCAACGCTCAAATCTGCTGCGCCGGGCCTGATGGGTTCGGAGCGCATCAAGTGGAACTTCACCAAGTTCCTGGTGGACCGGGGCGGCAAGGTGAAGAAGCGCTACGCACCAACGACCAAGCCGTCGAAGCTGCGCCGCGACATCGAGTCGCTTCTCTGACTTCACGCTATTCGCGACACGTCCCGGGCTCGACGCGAAAGGGTCGAGTCGTTGCGAGAGCGCGGGCGAGCCCGCTCCCGCCGCCGTAGTCTCCGAGCTCTTCCGGAATGCTGCGCGCGGATTGCTTCGACGGGCGACGTCGGCGACGTGCGCGCTCTCGAGCCCGGCGCTCCTGGTCGGCGGGGCTTCGCAGGCAATACGTTCCGAGATCGCGCGTCCTTCCCTCGGTCTGCTGCGAGAGCAAGAGGTGACACGTTGCAATCTCGACGTCCTCACCGCGAAACTCGAAACGCAGCCCGAGGGATCCGGCTTCGCCGGGAAGGTTTTGGTCGCTGAGCTCACGTTCGAGCCGGTTCGTCCAGCGTCCTTCCCGGGCACCGAGGCAGATGGCTTCGCCCACGATTGCGGAAGTCGGTTGCGAGCCGAAGACGAGTCCGAGTGTCACTGTCAGTCGCGGGAGGTCCGGCGTTGAGCCCGCCATCACGAGGTTCGGCGGCGGACGAAAGGTCGCCTCCTCGACAGTTAGCTCCATGTGCTCGGGAACAGTGACTTCCGGGAAATCGCAGGGGCGTGCTTGCGCCTCCGAGACCGAGCTTTCGGCAGCCCAACAGAACTGCGTAATCTCTTCGGTGTCGCGAGCCCGATCTTCGATCCGGATGTGGAACTCGCAGCGTTCGTCGCGCGGGTTCGAACGGATGGTGGTGACGGGACTAAATCCAGCGTCGAGGAGTGTGAGGTCGCTTCCCACGACGTGTCGGCGCCCGTCGGAGCGAAGGCAACGCAAGCGTGTTTGAACGGATCCACCCGGAGGGAACGAGATGCTTCCACCGCTGCAATCCCCGTGGCAGGGCCGTCCGTGGTGGCTGTTGATGGACCGCCAACGAGGGTCCGGGCTCTCGGTGATAAGTTCGACTCGTCCCCGGTGTTCCTGAAGGCCGGTCACGAGCAGCGCGATGCCAGGCGCTTCTTCGTGCGGCGCTTCTTCGTGCGGCGCTTCTTCGTGCGGCGCTTCGGCTGCTTGCTCTTCAGCGGGCGCAGATGGATCGTCGATCTCGGCCACCGACGTGGGCTGAGGCTGGGCCTGCGATCCACCACACCCGAGAGCGAGAACGAAATGCCAAGCGCGGATCTTCATGGAGGCGCATACGGGATCTCGTTTCGGAAATTCCTCAATCAGCAAGGCCCGGGCGAGATATGCGGTTCGCCTCTCTAGTCCACGCGGACCACCATCGCGGTGCAGTTGTCCCTTGTACCGAGCCTGCACGCGCGGGAGACCAGCCGCTCGCTCGCCTCCTGAGGGCTGTAGGAGGCGCGAAGAACACGCTCCATCAGCGAGGACGGAACCACGTCGCTCAGCCCGTCCGTACATAGCAGGAACGAGTCACCGGGAGAGAGCGTGAGCCGACTGACCTCGGCGTCCTTCCCATCATGACCGAGCGAGCGAACGAGCAGATGACGAAGACTTGGTTTCGGCGCCATCCCTGCGGCGCGCATTAGCTCGGTGTAGCTGTGGTCGCGCGTGAGCTGCGTGAGTGAACCACGTCGCTGACGGTACGCCCGACTGTCGCCGATGTGTGCAACGACGCCCTCGTCGCCCGCAACCGCCAGAAGCACGACGGTGGTTCCCATGTTGCGAAGGGCCCCGCGTTGTTTGCGACGTAGCGCGGCTTCCCCAATTCGAATCGCCGTGACCGCTCGGCGCGTGAGGTCGGCGTCGGTGCGCTGCGAACGAAACGCCGTGTGAATGCTGTCGACCGCGAGTTTCGACGCCAGAGCGCCGCCTTCGTGCCCTCCCATCCCGTCTGCAACCACGAAGAGACCGAGGTCGGCGTCCAGGCGAAACGCGTCCTCGTTTTGCGCTCGCCCGGCGGCGTCGCTGACACAAGCAGCCCAAAAATGCATAGGGACCGGCAATGCGAGCGCTGTGCCGCCCAAAAAATCGCGAAAGAAGTCCTACTTTCGTGCTGGCGGCCGCCACTCGCACGCCGCCGATCCGCCGGTCGACCCTGGAAGTCCGGCCGAACAACGGCAGTGTGCGCAACCTTCGATCGCCGGGGTAAACTCCCTTTGTGGAGCCGTCCCAGCAGGTCGAGATTCAGCTCGGCCACATGTGCAATAACCGCTGCGTCTTTTGCGTCAGCGGCCAGCGCACCGCCATGGGGGAAGCGAAGCCGCTACCGCTCGCGCCGATTCTGGAGCGCATCTCGGAGGCGTGGGCCTCCGGCCATCGCAAGATTACGCTTCTCGGCGGTGAGCCAACGCTCCAGCCTGGTTTCTTGGACGTCGTGCGCCACTGCGTGAAAACCGGCTTCGAAGAGGTTGTGATCTTCACAAACGGCGTGAAGACGGCACGCGGGCAAGTGATCGACGACGTGCTCGCAACCGGCGCGAACGTCACCTGGCGAATTTCGATTCAGGGCGCGACCGAGGAGGCGCACGTCGGCACGACCAAAAAGCCGCAGTCCTTCAAACGGATCCTTCGCACGCTCGAAAACCTCCAGGCCCGCGGCGAACGCATCACGATCAACATGTGCGTCGTGCAGTCGAACTATGCATACGTGCCGGCGTTCGTCGATTTGGTGGAGCGCTTTGGGGTAGTGCAGCTCCACCTCGACATGATGCGGCCGCTCGATGCGGGAAAGCGTAGCGAGGAGGAGCTCCGCGAGATGATTCCGCGTCTCTCGGATCTTCGCGCGCCCTTCGAGGCGATGGTGAACGGGTTTGAAGCGAGGCTTCCAGGCTTCGACGTCAACCTAGGAAATGTCCCCTACTGCGTCGCTCCCTCGCTCGCGCCTTGGATTCACCACGACGGGAACCTCACCGAGACGGTTGCGATCGACGGAGACGACAAGCTCAGCAAGCCCTGGAACAAATACCTGATCAAGCGGCGCGACAAGATCAAAGCGGAGACCTGTCGCCAGTGCGTCTTCGACGACGCCTGCAGCGGCGTCTTTGAGACCTACGCGCAGTTTCACGGCGTCGAGGAGCTGGTACCGGTCACCGCGGCGCAGCTCGTTCAACTCGATCCGAAGCGACGTCTCCTCGCTCGACAGCTTCGACCTCTCACCACGCGACTTCGCGGCGAAGGCTTTTCCTGTGGCGAGCGCGGCGACGCTGAAGTTGAGCTCGAAAAAGACGGAGCGCGTTTTCGTATCAACCGAAATCCGGGGGTCGCGCGCTACGAAGGGTTCGGCGTTCACGTTCTCGCCGAAGGCTCGGGGTCGGTTCACCGAAACCTTGCCGACGTGCTCGCCGACGAGGGCTACAAGGCGATCGTCCCTCTCGGCGAACGAAGCGCCGCCCGAACCGTCGCGATCCGACTTCGCCGGCTTCGCGAACAAGCGCCCTTTGAGAGTCTCCGCTGGACCCGACTGGAGGTTCACGAGGGTCGCGCAGAGCTCGATTTTCACGCCTACGACGGTGGCCGGGCGCGCCTGTGGCTCGACGAGACCGAAGGTCGCGCGCGCGGCGGTTACGAGGTGGACGGATCGCCGACGCCAGGGCTCGTCAACGGGATGCGTGAGGTGCTTGCGGCGCTGCGTGTGCGCGGAGGTCGCTAAGGAGCCGGTTTGCCTCGTTGCCAGAGGCTGTCGAGCTCGAGATGCGCCCACCCCGCGTGAGCGAGCTGCTTCGCAAACGTGGTCTTGCCGCTGCCGCTGCTCCCCAGAACGACGATGCGCTCAAACATCGGCGGAGGGTAGTACGTCCGCGATGCTTGAGCGCTGTCGCTCTTCGGGTTTCTACCTAGGCGACGAAGGCGCGCAGGGTCTCGCTCTGCGCGGCCATGCGGAGCTTTCGAAGCGCGAGCGCCTGGAGCTGCCGGATTCGCTCGCGGCTGAGACCAAACTCGCGTCCGATCTCGGCGAGCGTGTGTGCTTCCTGGTCGCCAATGCCGAAGCGCATGCGAAGGATTTGCTGCTCGCGCTCGCTGAGCGTTTCCAGCGCCGTCAGAACCGTCGCCGAAAGGTCGTCGGTCACGAGCGCATCCATCGGGGAGGCCGTGGCTTCGTCCGCGATCAGATCGCGAAGCTCGCTCGACCCGTCGGTTCCGACGGGGGTTTCCAGCGAGACGGTGTCGCGGGCGATCGCGAGAAGATTGCGAACCTTTTCCACGGGGAGGCTCATCGCCGCCGCAACCTCGGCCGGCGTCGCTTCCCGTCCAAGCTTCGCGGTCATGCGGCGACTGGTGCTCATGAGTTTCGTGAGGAGCTCGTGCGCGTGAACCGGGACGCGAATCGTTCGGCCCTGATCGGTCGCAGCGCGCGCCATCGACTGGCGAATCCACCAGGATGCGTAGGTCGAGAGCTTGTAGCCGCGCCGATAGTCGAACTTATCGATGGCGCGCATGAGGCCCATGTTGCCTTCTTGAATCAGGTCGAGAAGAGGCAAGCCGCGCTTGAGGTACTTCTTCGCGGTGGCCACCACGAGTCGCAGGTTGGCCTCGACCATCTCCGCCTTTGCGCGCTCGACGCCGATATCAGCGGCCTCGATCGTCGCATGGGCTTCGCGGATCACTCGCGCCTTGAGGCCAGATTCCTTCTCTGCCTTCGCTTTTTCGGCCTTTCGCCGCGTCGCAACGAGGTCGGCCCAGCGGGCGAGATCCTCTCGGAGCGCGGTGAACTCAACCGTGATGACGGCGTCCTGGGGACGAATCTCACCTTCGCTCACCTTGAGACGCGCGGCGTCGAGTTCCGGCCGTTTGATTCGTGATGCGACGAACGTCTGCCAAATGATGTTGCGTCCGTTTTCGATTTGGCGTGCGAGTTCAACCTCGCCCTCACGCGTGAGAAGGCTGACCGTGCCGATCCAATCAAGGTAGGACTGGATGGTTTCGTTGTTGGTCTTCTGCTCTTTTCGAGATCGGCGACCGAGGATCGCGTCGGCTTCTCGTTTGCTTTCGACCATGGGGATGCCGCTGGTTTCGAGTCGACGTACAAGTCGCTGTATGACCTGCGGGGTCGTTGCGCCTTTTGACGCGAGCGAGTCGCTGATTTCCGCGAAGGTCAGGTACCCCTGCTCCTGACCGCGGGCGGTCAGCTCTTCGAGACAGGCTCGTGCTCCCTGATTCAAGTTGTCCGCCTTTCCTAAGTAAGTAGTTGCCGCCAATAAGTACGAGCAGATGAGTTGTCTGGTCCGACAACGCATCTGTAAGTTGCATTGGGTGGCCGATGGTGTTCATCGGGGTGATGCTGTTGGAGCGAGGGCGCGCTCTCGCGAGGGAGCGCTGTGCGCAGCGAAGGTCCGGTCGTGACCGGCCCCCCGACGCTGGGCTGTCGTCCGTTGCTCAACACCATGTAGTCACTCAATCAGACTGTTCCGTCACAGCGACACAACAATCCGCGCAGTCTGCGTACAGTTGAACGTGGGGCTTCATTCCGAGTTCCGCCATCTTTTTTTTCAGCAACGACGGCTACTTGGCGGATTTCGCCACGATCTCACGGGCTTGGGGGTTGGCGCCCCCGTTCTTTTTAGGGGATCCCCTCGGTCCCTCGGAGAGCCTGAGCATCCTCACACGAAGCTAGGGGCGGGTCCCGTTCAGGAACTCTTCGAGGTTCGTGTAGCCATCGCCATCCCGGTCGTCGGAGCCGTCTGCGCTTTCGGGATCGAATCCCTCTGCCCGTTCCCAGTCGTCGTCCATGCCATCCCGATCGCCGTCCGGGTACGGCGTTCCAGCAGCGAGCGTGGGCCATCCGCCGACGTCGGATGGATCGTCGATCATCGAACCGGAGCCGTCGCGGACTTCGCGAATCGTTCGCGTGTCGACGTCGTCGCGCACCGGAAGAGTCGCGCCTACGCCGTCGAAAAGATCGGCGACGAGGGCGGAGCTCGCTAGCGTTGGAAGAGTGGGCATATCGTGTCGCACGAGGGACTGGCGATCGCGCGACGCCGGGACGCTTCCGGGCTCGGACGTCGCCATCCACTCGTCGCCGCCGGCGGCTCGAAGGGGCATGAGGTTGTCTTCGACGAAGACGCTGAGGTTGTCGCGAAGAAGAATGTTGCCGCGCAGGTCCCAGCAGGAGTCGGGCCCCCGAAGGTTGACGTTAGCGATGACATTGACCCTCGCGGTTTCGCCGGTCGCGCGAATCGTGATTCCCGAGCACACGTTGTAGACCACGTTGTTCACGACCTGGAAGTCGCCGCCCATCGTGGGTGCGAGGCGCGGGTTGCGATCGCGGCTGTGCGTGAAGAGGTTTCGGTAGAACGTGATCTCGTTGCTGGCCGCGCCGAAGAGAGGGCCGAGGTTGTGCGGGATCCGCATGCCTTCCTCCTCGTGGGTCGAGTTTCGAAGGGGCTCCGTTAGCATGCACTCCTGCACGGTGATGCGTGAGGCGGGAAAGCCATTGAGGATCTCATCGGTCGACCAGCTCATGGAGCAGTGGTCGAAGATGGCGTCCTCGCCGCCAACGAGCGTGACGTTGTCGCCGCAGCACTCTCCTTCGGCACTCGGGCCGCGGCGGAATCGCACGTGTCGCACGATCACGTCGTGGGTATCGAACTGAAGGAGCCCGTTGCCGAAGCCAGCGGCCCCGCTGTGACGAATGGCGATGCCGCCACCGGGCGCGCTTTGGCCGGCAAGGGTGATGAAGGGTTCCGTGACGCGGATCCGCGAGTCGAGGGCGATGGTGCCCGCGACGCGAAAGATGATCGTTCGTGCGCCGGGGGTGAGGAGTGCTTCGCGCAAGCTGCCCGGGCCGGAGTCGGCGAGCGTGGTGACGTAGAGAACTTCGCCTGCGCGACCGCCTTCGGCATTGCGTCCGAAACCGACCGCGCCCGGAAAGGCGAGTAGCGGAGCGTCGCGGGTGTCCGCGTCTTCGCCGACGTCCGTTGCGGGCTCGCTATCAAGCCCCGTATCGACTCCGCGATCCATCGCGCTGTCGGTTGGTTCCGCATCTCGGCTGCTGTCTTCGACGTCCGTGTCGTGCCCGCTATCGCGGAGTGCCTCTCCAGCGTCCCTTGCGGCGTCGGAGGTGTCGCTGGATCCGCCGCAACCGATCGACAGCGCGATCGCCAACCACCGTACGTGCATCGCCCGATGCTACGGAGCGGGTTGCACGTCGTCCGTTGTCTGTGTGGCGCGTATTCGTCTCTAGAGCGGCCGCCGACGAAGCGAGTCAACGGGGTGCGTTCGAGGAACCCCACCCGGTCGGCTCCTGAAAGGTCGTGTCCTCCACGCGGTAGGCCACCCGGCGCCCCGATTTCTGGCTCGCGACCGCGCCCTCATGGACGAGCCGCGCGAGTGTTTCTTGGGCGGAGCGAAGCGAAATGCCGAGCGACGACGAGGCTTCCTTGGCGCTCTTTCGTTCGGCGCGCGCAAGAAATCGCATCATGCGCTCCTCCAGGGACTCCTCGCACTGGGCGTCTGCGAGATAACAAACCTTGTGAACATTGAGCCGCCACTCCTCGGGGCCCGTCACGATCTCTCCCACGTCGCCGAGCGCCTGTCGCGCGCGATAGAGCAGCGTATGGAGCACGCCGACGTGAAGATCCGGGTCGAAGGGGAATCCGTAGATGGCGCGAAAGATCGCTTCGCGCCGGCCGCTTCGGGTGGTTGCGAAAACGCTGAGGGCGAGAGCCACGCGATCGGTTGCTTCCACGCAAGGGAGGTGCGCGAGGGAGGCTTTCGCGTGAACGGCGACGCGGCGAACGTCCGCTCGATTGATCACGAGGTACGCGCGGGGAGTGTCGCGACTGCTTCCGTCCGGGGAGATGAAAAACCCGGCGAGCAAGGGTGGGACCTCGTTGCTTCGTCCCGAGAGAAAGTCGGCGATTGAGGGCGGTGGTGGAACCGTGACGTCGAACGCAGCACGAACCGGACGAAGGCTACCCTCGTACATCGGCCACGCGGCGGCGACGCGCTGAAGCGCGGGCCAGGCGTTGTCCGCACGTTGTTCAAAGATCGCGTTCCACGCGCGCGAGATCTCGTCGTCGGCGGCTGGCGCGCGACCGCTGAGCGCGGTTTCCCAGGCGATCCACGGTTGCCAGAGCGGCGGCACGACGCGCGCGAGCCCCGCGAGAATGCGAAGGGCGAGAGACGGTTGTCCGGCGAGGCGACGAACGTGGGCGAGGGCGAGGTTGGCGATGTACTGCGACTGCGGAAGCCCCTCGGTTCGGGCCATGCGTGAGGCGCGTCGTGCCGCCGCCGTTGCGTCACGAAGGTTGCCGGTGCGCGCGTGGGCAAACGCAGCGAGACTCGCCGCCTCGATGCGGACGGCAGGCCTCGGTGAGCGCGCGGCGTCGGTGAGGGCATTTTTGACCTCCCCAACGTTTCCGAAAAGAAGCGCGTGCCAGCCTTGTGGTAGCCCCGTGGGGTGCGCGTCGGCACATTGGCGAAGCAGGGTGGCGTCGCGTCGCAGAACTGCGACCCGCGCGGTGCTCTCGGCCAGGTGGGTTCGAAGCTCGGGCGAAGCGGGCCAATCGATCGGTTCCGGCGAGGCCAGCCCGGCCAGCGCACACTCCGCACGAAGGATCGCGCGCCAGGGATCGTCGAGTTTGGCGTGTTCGAGGAACGCGAGGGCGCTGCGAAAGTCGCCTTGGAGCGCCAGCGCGTACGAGTCCCGCGGGTCCACCCGTCCGATCGTATGCCTTGCATCGGGTAGCGTGTAAACGTGCGCGAGAGAATGGCTGGTGCTTCAGAGAAACGGGTCGCCGCGGGCAGGATGCTCGCCGCGCTCTCCGCGCTGAGTGTTCTCGCCTGTTCGTCCTCGTCGCCGGAGGTCGTGGTCGCCTTCGATGCGGACGAGACGCTCCGCCCGCTCGTCGAGCGCCTCTGGTTTCGCCTCTCCGACTCGGAGGGGGAGGTTGTCGACGAGCGCGTGGTCGAGATTGCCGAGTGGCCGGCGTTCGTCCTGCGCCTTCGTCCGCGCGATGGGGATCCAACGCGGCGCTACACCGTCGAGGCGATGGCGCTCGGCGAAGACGACGTTTCGCTCGGTGCGCAGCAGATCGAAGGTGGGTATCGCGCCGGCGAGACGCGTGAGGTGTGGGTCGTCTTCGATGCGTCGTGTCGAGATCGGGACTGTCGCACAGGGTTTCGCTGTCAGGAGGGGCGCTGCGTGGAAGCGTGCGTCGAGCCCACGGTTCCGGATGGGGTGACGCGCTCTCGGCCGGTCTCGTGTGAAGAGCCCTGCACCGGTGCGCGATGCCTCGGGGATGTCACGACGCGCTGCGAGGACGGCGCAATGATCGTCGACCGGGAGTGCATTCTTGGGTGCGGCGATCCGAACGCCTGCCAGGAGGTCCTCGCGAGCAATCTCGGGGAAGTCGTCGGTGCCGCTCCCAGGTTCGGCGACCTTGTGATTCCTGCGGGGGAATCGCACCAGCTGGGGGACAACGGTGAGATCCGCGGGATTCGACCGCCGGGCGAGTTCGCCAACGGTGTCGGATGGCGCGAGGAGAACGTGTCTGGCGGGCGCTATCAGGTGCTCGAGATGCGGGACTTCCGGGTGGAGGAAGGTGCCCGCCTGGCGTTCGCGTCCGCGGTTCCGGTGATCCTTCTTGTCCACGGGGAGGCGGTCGTGGAGGGAAGTCTCACCGTCGCGCTTCCTGGGGGCGTCAGGGGAGGGCCGGGTGCGACGCCGATTCCGAACGCCGATGGCGGAGGCGCGGGCGCAAGTTACGGCGGCGAAGGGGGCGCAGGTGGGGACGGTCCGCTCGAGGCCGGCGACGATGCCACCCGAGCGACTTATGGCACGCCTGAGCTGGTCCCCCTGCTCACGGGATCCACCGCGGGCGTTTCTCGAGGGGGTGGCGCGCTTCAGGTGTCTGCGCGCTTTCGAATCGCGATTGGAGAGGAAGGAACGATCCTCGCGAACGGCGGGTTTGCGTCGCCGTGTTCCGGCGGAGGGTCCGGCGGCGCGATCCTCCTCGAGGCGCCGATCGTCGACGTGCGGGGAAGCGTGTGGGCCAACGGCGCGCGCGGCGGCAACGCGATCACGCGAGAGCAACCGCTGGTCACGTGCGAGAGCGAGGACGAGTGTCGCTGCGAAGGGTTTTCGACCGCCTCGTGTGAGGGCGGCTGCGAGGTGGTTGGCGGCGGGCGCTACTGCATTTCGCGTCCTCGGGGTGGCGGCGGTGCAACGTCGAGCGCGCCCGGTGGAAACGGCGGCCCCGGAGAAGTCTGCGGCGGCGGTGGAGGAGGAGGCGGGACGCGTTCGCATCAACAACGCGCGCGCGGACAACGTCTCGTCGTATCTTGATCAGGTCCGGCCGCTCGAACCTCTTTTCTCCCTCGGCGTTGTCGGACGAGCGACTCCCAACTGATCGTGGCCAAGTATCGACACATTCGACGGATCGCGACCGGCGGTATGGGTACCGTCGAGCTGGTGGTGCGCGAGGAGCGAGAGTTTCGGCGCGTCTACGCGATGAAGCGGCTGCGCCCGGAATTGCGCGGGCAGCCCGATGTTGAGGCGATGTTTCGGAGCGAGGCGAAGATCGCGGGCCTGCTGCATCACCCCAACGTGGTCAGCGTGATCGACGTCGGCGAAGACGAGGAGGGACCCTATCTCGTCATGGATTTTGTTCGCGGCCTGAGCCTCTCGCGGCTTCTCGAGCATCTTGGTCAGGCCGGGGAGCGCATTCCGCAAGGGGTGGCGCTCAGCATCTTTCTCGACGTGGCGAACGGACTGCAGGCGGCGCACGAGCTGCGGGATCTTCACGGGCGTCCTCTCGGCCTTGTGCATCGCGATGTCTCACCGCAGAACGTGCTGATCGGGTTTGATGGGGTCGCGCGCCTTGCGGACTTCGGGATCGCAAAAGCGGCCGCCCACGGGGACCGGACAACCACCGGATTGCTCAAGGGCAAGGTGGGCTACTTCGCGCCGGAGCAGCTTCGTTTTGAGTCGCCGACGCCGCAGACGGATCTCTACGCGTTCGGGGTCGCGCTCTTCGAGTGCCTCGCCGGACGCCGGTTCTATTCGTCGAAGGTGGCGGAGGAGATCGAGCGAAGTGTGCTTCACGATCCGCCGCCGGACCTCTACGAGGAGCGACGTGATGCGCATCCAGCGCTGGTGGAGTTGCTCTTTCGTCTCCTCGCGAAGTCGCCATCGAAGCGCCCGTCGAGCGCGGCCAGTGTGGCGACGGCGCTCCGAGACATCGCACAGGACCTCGGGGAGACCGAGCCCACGCCGACGCTCCGCGAATTTTTGGAAGGGCGATTCCCGCAGGAGCGGGCGCGGGTCGAAGAGCTCCTTAGCTCCACCCACGGGCATCGGCCGCGGCGCG
>JBCDAA010000165.1:0-18282 GCA_039186435.1 Myxococcota bacterium
CGTCGCGCCCGCGATCCCAACGCTCTTCCCTAACTCCCTCGTCGGTCTGCTGCTCGGCCTCTTCGTGCTCAACCCGCGCTTGATGCTCGTCGATAGCGAACGCAAGCGCGCGCTCACAACGCGTCTCTTCGGCGCGAAGGAACGATCGCTTACGGGGATGGAGCTTAAACTCACGCGGCGCCAAGGGGTGTGGCACGTCGTCGGTCAAGGAAGCCAGGGTCACGTTAGCTTCGGCCGCGCGGGCGGCGCGCTCGACTCGATCGACCTCGCGCTCGCGATCAGCGCACAAACCGGTCTCCCGATTCGCGAGATCACAAGCCCTTCCTAGAGAGGCGAACCTAGAGCGGTTGCCAGCGAAGCGTTCGAATCGTCGCCTGATAGCCGTACCAGCCGTTGTCGAACACCACCTCGTCCGGCGGCGCGACACGTAGCGGCGATCCCTCGGGGAGACCCCCGGCGTAGCGAATCGTGATGACCCCCGCGGGCGCATCGTCGAGACGCTCAAAGGTTCGTTCGACGACTCGGCCGTTCTCGACGCGCTCCGCAACGCGCTCGCCATCACGCTCGAGCTGCTGGCCGTTGGAGCCGAGAAACCAGGTGCGATGCACGTCGTGCAGAATGTACTCCGCGGGAAAGGGCAGCTCGAAGGGCATGTAGCTTTCAAAGGCCACGCCCTCGTCCGTTTGCGTCAGAAGAAACGCTCGGCCTCCATGCGGCGCGAGACCGAGCATCAAGAGTTCACCGCCGCGCTTTTGAAGCACCGCGCGAAAACTGTTCTCGCCTCGCGCGTGCACCATCCGCACTTCCTGCTCGACCAAGAAGTCTCCCTCTAGGGAGCTCGGCGGAACCATGACGGTCGGATAGCCCGGCCCGTCGATACCTGCGGACGAAACTGGAACTCGGGGCCCACACGCCACCAGGAGCAAGAGCAAAGCACGCAGCATGCTCCTTCCTTAGCAGCGCACCGACTGCTATGCCCCACCCCATGGACCGCGAGCTGGAGTTCTCTGCGCTGACGGGAGAGGGAGATACCCGCCACCTGACGGTCGAGGTCCCGAGCGACCTCCGCTACTTCGACGGGCATTTTCCCGGAGACCCCCTTATGCCCGGCGTGGCGCAAATCGTGGCCCTCGCGGAAGAACCGGTTCGCCGCTGCTGGCCGGAGCTGAAGGGGGTTCGAGGTCTCCGGCGAGTGAAGTTCACCCAAGCGATTCGGCCGGGGGACACCCTCTCGCTCACGCTTACCCGCACAGGCCCAAAGGTCGCCTTTCGGGTCCACAAGAACGAAACCGAGTGCTCTCGAGGCACCCTGGTGTTCGCCGACAGCTAAATCTCACACTTTTTTAAGGTTGCGCTCCGTCCGCAGTATCCAGTTCTGCTAAAATATTCCAATGGGAGTTCGCTTGCGGGGAGTTCTCGTCGTCGCCCTCATTGCCCTGAGCGCCGACGCCGAAGCCTTCATTAACCAGGTCGACGGGACGGTCGTTCCCGAAACCAACCGGATGCAGCAGTGCCTCGATCGGCCTGGCACCGGAGAGACCATGGCCGGCGCGGTCAATGCGATCGAAGACGCGGCGGTCTTGCCCGAGACCTTTCGCCCGGTCTTCGACGCTGTCAGCGGTCACTACCGGGTGACCTTCGTCGACATCGGCGAAGGCGCCGGCTTTCGAAACTCCTTTGGCTGGTTCTGGGTCGGCGAAGACGTCACCGATCCCGCCAACCTCCGCACCGTCTTCGGCTGCCGCACCTACGGCACCTGCAACTGTCCCTGCGACACCACGCGAACGATCACCATCGACTTCGACGAACAGCCGGGCTTTGTTCCCGGTCGGGCGGTCGGCCTCTGGCTTCGTACGCCCGAACGTCTCGATGCGACACGGGAGAACGGCACCTTTCCGAGCGGCTGCCCCTTCGACGTCGGTTGCGATCCGACAACTCCGAATGCGAACGACTCCTGCGGCGGTCGTCTCGACACCGACAACCGCATCTACTTCACGAGCAGCGCCCTCAACGACGACGGCGACTTCGTGCACTTCCTCGTCTACGAGAGCGCAACGCGTACCGACACCTTCTACTTCGGCTTCGAGGATCTCTTTCGCGGCGGTGACAACGATTTCGAGGACATGCTCGTTCGCGCGACAGGCCTCGTTCCCCTCTGCACGCCGCAGCCCGAAACCTGCGACAACACCGACCAGGACTGCGACGGAGCCATTGACGAGGGCCTGACCCAAGCATGCGCCACCACGTGCGGTCCGGGCGTCCGAACCTGCTCCGCGGGCAGTTTTGGCGCGTGTTCGGCGCCCACACCGACCAGCGAAACCTGCGACGGGACCGACGAAGACTGCGACGGCAACACCGACGAAGGCCTCAGCCGCGCGTGCTCGAATATGTGCGGAAGCGGCACGGAGATCTGCATCGCCGGGAGCTTCGCCGAGTGCTCGGCCCCGACGCCGACGGTCGAGACCTGCAACGGCGACGACGACGACTGCGACGGCAACACCGACGAGGATCTCACTCGCGCGTGCGCGTCGACCTGCGGAAGCGGCGTCGAGACCTGCGTCGCGGGGAGCTTCGGCGGCTGTACCGCGCCCACTCCGGGGGTCGAAACCTGCGATGGAACCGATCAGGACTGCGACGGACTCACCGACGAAGGCCCGATCACGCAGGCTTGCAGCACGAGCTGCGGCGTGGGCATCTCGACGTGCGTCGCCGGAAGCTTCGTCGGCTGCACCGCGCCGACCCCAACGGTCGAAACCTGCGACGGAACCGACGAGGACTGCGACGGCGAAATCGACGAAGGGATCACGCGGACGTGTTCGACATCGTGCGGACCGGGCACCGAAACGTGCGTCGACGGCGCGTTCGTCGGATGCGACGCACCCACGCCGACCGCCGAGACCTGCAACAACATCGACGACGACTGCAACGGCATCATCGACGATGGCAACCCCGGAGGCGGCGCGGCGTGTCTACCCGACGGGATGGGCGGCTTCGAACTCGACCCGCCCACCGGCGAGGACGAGCGCTGCATTCCCGGCCAGGTGGTGTGCGTCGCGGGCGAGCTCGTCTGCTCCGGCGCCACCAGCCCCACCCGAGAGGTCTGCAACTGCGCGGACGACGACTGCGACGGAGAAATCGACGAGGATCCGGACGGCACCTTCTGCCCGGGCGGCGCCTGCATCGATTGTCGCTGTTTGACGCCGTGCATGGACAGCGAGTTTCCGTGCGCCCCGGGACGGATTTGCGACGCGACCCTCGCTCCGCCGGATTCCGGCGTCATCGGCTACTGCGTCGGCGGCATGTGTGAAGGCGTCGAGTGCGAGGAAGGCGAAGTCTGCGAGCCGACGACCGGCGAGTGCCGCGACCTCTGCAGCACCATCTCCTGCGCGGAAGGCGCGACCTGCATTCGGGGTCGCTGCGTCGAAGACAACTGCTATGGCCGCGGCTGCGACGCCGGCGAGCGCTGCGCTGTCGGCGTGTGCGAGGCCGACCCCTGCTTTGGGATGGGCTGCCCCGACGGCGCGTTCTGTTCCGAGGGCGAGTGCGTGTCCGTGTGCGAGACGCCCTGCGAAGCCGGGCAGTGGTGCGTCGGCGGAAGCTGCGTCGAGGCGCCATGCGGCGGAAGCTGTAGCGGAAGCCAGAGCTGCATCGAAGGCGAGTGCGTGAACAACCTCTGCGCCGAAGACTGCGGGCGCGGACGCCAGTGCGTCGGCGAAACGTGCGTGGACGATCCCTGCGCGTGGACGCGCTGTCCCGAAGGAAGCAGCTGCCGGCCGCAGGACGGGCAGTGCGTCGACGACAGTATTGTGATTCCTACGGTCCCCGTACTTGGTCTCGCGGCCGGGGGCGGCGGGTGCTCCTGTGACGCAGCCGGCGCTCCGCAGGAATCTCCGTGGCGCGCTGCGCTCGCGCTCTTTGTGGTCGTGCTGCTCTGGCGCCGGCGACGCGCCGCGATCTTCGCGTGTCTCCCGCTCTTTGTGATGACGAGCGGTTGCGACGTCGATCCCTTCTGCTTTGAAAACTGCGGCGACGCGAACGTCGACGCGGGCATCGACAGCGGCTTCGACGCGACGCCGCGGGACGGCTGCGTCGTCGTCGGCGAAGAGATGTGCAACGGCACGGACGACGACTGCGATGGATTGGTCGACGAAGAGTTCGACCTTCAAGGCGACCCGCGAAACTGCGGCGGCTGCGGCAGCGAGTGCATTCTTCCGGGCGCGTTTCCGGGCTGCATGGAAGGCGAGTGCACCGTCGAAAGCTGCGAGGTCGGCTTCTTCGACCTCGACGGCAACCCCACCAACGGCTGCGAGTATGAATGCGCCGTAACCGGTCCGGAGATCTGTGACGAAGTCGACAACGACTGCGACGGGCCCGTCGACGAAGGCTTCGACCTCAGCGTCGATCTCGCGAACTGCGGCGGCTGCGGAACGACCTGCACCTTTGCCAACGCGTCGGCCACCTGCGTCGACGGAACCTGCCAGCAGGAGGCGTGCAACGCCGGCTTTGTGGACCTCAACGAAGACCCCGCGGACGGCTGCGAGTACCGCTGCTCGGGCGCCGGTGGCGCGGAGGTCTGCAACCGCATCGACGACGACTGCGACGGCACGGTCGACGAAGGCTTCGACCTCAACGCGGACACGAGCAACTGCGGCGCGTGCGGACGCGTTTGCCGCTTCACGAACGCAGTCGCGGCCTGCGACGCGGGCGTGTGCACGCTCGCGAGCTGCAGCGACGGCTTCGAAGACATCGACAGCGACCCGGCCACGGGCTGCGAATACGAGTGCACCCCAAGCGGCGGCGTGGACGACTGCGACGGGCGCGATGACGACTGCGACGGCGCCGTCGACGAGGCCGACCCGATGGTGGGAACTGCGTGCGGAAGCGCAACAGGCGCCTGCACTCAGGGCGTCAACAGCTGCCAGCTCGGCGCCGTGGTTTGCGTGGGCGGGGTGAGCGCGCAGAGCGAAATCTGCAACGACGCCGACGACGACTGCGACGGGCGCACCGACGAGTCCACGGTGGCGTCGCCGATTCCGGGCGTCGGCGATCGCTGCGGCGCGACCAACGTCGGCGCATGTCGCTTCGGCACCCTCACCTGCACCGGGGGCGCGTTCGTTTGTGGAGGCGCGCTCGTCGAGCCGACCACTGAGACCTGCAACGGCGTCGACGACGACTGCAACGGTGCCACGGACGACGGACTCACCACGCCGGCGCCCTCGACGATCGCGAGCTGCGCGGAGACCCGCGGAATCTGCGCGGGACGAACGCCGACCTGCCGCGGCGCTGGCGGATGGGCCTGCGACCTGCCGGACGGATTTCAGGCGACGGAATCGCTCTGCGACACCCTCGACAACGACTGCGACGGAAGCGACGACGAAGGCTGTTTGAACCCCACCGGAAGCGACCGCCGCCTCGACACGCACATCGCGGCGACGACCGAAAACTCCCTCGCCCCGGCGGTCGTCGGGGACGGTGGCAATCGCGTCTTCACCGCGTGGATGGAGGTCACCATCGATGGCGACGGAAACGCGGAACCGCACATCTACTTCGCTCGCAGCACCAACGGCGGAAACTCGTTTTCCTCGCCGGTTCGCCTCGACTCCGCCGGCGGACCCGCGTTTCGTCCCTCCCTTGGTTTCGCGGGCTCGAACGAAGTCTCTGCGGCGTGGTCGGACTTTCGCGGCGGAACCAACTTCCGCGAGATCTACTCGAACCACTCGGGGAACAACGGCGCGAGCTTCGACGGCAACGCGCGCGTCAACGGGAGCGGGGAGACCTCGAACCGAGACTCCTTCGGTGTGGATCTCGCGGTGAGCGGCAACAACGTCTACGTCGTCTTCGAAGCATTCGAGACCACGCGGCGGCGGCAGGTCTATGTGTCGCGGAGCACTGACGGCGGCGAAACCTGGAGCACGCCCTTTCAGCTCAGCACGCCAACGGCGATGGCCTTTGTCGCTGCGACGCCGAGCGTGGCGGCGGACGGAACGAACGTCTACGTCGTCTGGCGCGACAACCGAAACGGCTCCCTCGACATCTTCCTACGGCGCTCATCGAACAGCGGCGCGACCTGGCAGGGCGAACAGCGCATCGACACCGGCGATGCGGCGGGGAGCAACGCGAGCACCGCGCCGCAGGTCGCCGCCGAAGGCGCCAACGCCTACGTGGTGTGGGTGGACGATCGCGACGGCGGCTCCCTCGACATCTGGCTCAATCGCAGCACCAACTCGGGAGCAACCTGGCTCGGAAGCGCCGTGAAGCTCGACCAGGACGCGTTTCCGCACGACTCGATCGAGCCTCACGTCGTGACCACCGGCCCCGGGCAAGGCGTCGTCGCATGGGTCGATCGCCGTAGCGGATTCCCGGATATTCTCGCGCTTCGAAGCGACAACGCCTTTGCAACCTTCAGCGAACCCGTTCGCGTCGACACGGGAACCGGTCCGGGCCTTTCGGCGAGTGGAGAACTCAGCCTCGCCGCGGACGGCGACCTCGTGGCTGCCGCCTGGTCGGACGATCGGATGGGCATGCTCGATGTGTTTGCGAACTACTCCCTCGATGGCGGCGTGACCTGGCAGCCGCAGGACTACCGCATGGACACCTCGACCGTGGGGACCAGCGACAGTCAGGATCCCGCGGTCTACGCGGCGAACGGAGGCACGCCACGCGTACAGGTCATCTGGGTCGACCACCGAACGGCCGCAGGTTGTCCCTCGACGATCGGAATGAGCTGTCCGAACGGGGACATCTACCACCGAAGACTGCAGTAGCCGGCGTCAGCGGATCACCGCTTCGACACGCGGGAGAAAGATGCTCTGGGGGTAGCGCCGACGGAAGGCGGCGGCTTTCTGCGCTGCCGCCTCCGCGCGCCCTGCAGCCGCGAGCGCTTGCACCTCCAACGCGTCTCGCTCTTCGGCAAAGGTCGAGGCGGCGAAACGACGTCGATGCCGCGCAAGCGCAGAGAGCGCATCCTCGGGTCGGCCGCGGGCAAGCGCGTTTTGGGCCTGACGCAACAGACTCCGCTCGCGGCGACGACTCGGCCCTTCGTCCATCGCAGGCTCTCGCGGAAGGGTTTCGCTCGCCAGCGCCGCATCCACCCCCGAGTCATTGGCATCGATCCCTGCATCGATGATTGCGTCGGTCGCCGCGTCCATTCCCCCATCCGCAACGCTGGCGTCCGGCGCGCCCGCATCCAGCGGGGCGACGACCGCATCGCTCGCATCGCTCGAGCCTGTCACGACCGCGTGATACGTAGCCGCACCTCCCGCCGCGCCACCGACCACGCCCGCCGCCGTCATCAGCACCGCGACCTTCGTCGACACCATTCCTGCCGCGGTCGAGGCGCCGCCCGCCATCTCGGAAAGAACCTCCGCCGCGAGGTCGGACACCCCGGCGCCCGCAGCGCTGCTCGCCACAGTCACGGAGAGTCGACTCGCGAGTCGCTGCTCCACCTCCTCGGACGGTGCTGGCGAGTCCGCGCGAAGCTCGTCCAGAAGCGCATCGTAGCGGTCGTCGCTCATGCGTCCTCCTTGGCGGTCAGCGTTCGCAGGTCCCTTCGCGCCAAGCGGAGGCGAGAGTACACCGTGTTCAGGGGCACCGAGAGCGCCTCGGCGATCTCCGGCGCAGTCAACTCTTCGAGCTCGTGGAGCACAAAAACCACGCGCCGCTCAAACGGAAGCTGCGCCAGGAGCTTGAGCGCTTGCTCGCGAATCTCCGTGGTGTCCTGGGCGGGGTGGCTGAGCTCTGGCAGCTCGCTCGGAATCTCTCCCTGCATCTTCCGTCGCTTGTAGGCGGCAGCAACCCGAAACGTAATCCCGGCGAGCCACGGCCGCAGCGGGCGCGAAGGATCGAAATCGCCGAGCTTTCGGTGCACGACCACAAAGGTATCGTGGGCCACGTCTTCCCGGTCGCGGGAAGGCACCCCAAAGCGCGAGAGCAACCGCCAGATGTACTGAAGGTTCTGCTCGTAGACCCGCGAGAGATCCGGCGGCAGCGCGGTGGCCTGGTCTCTCAGGATCCCCACACCACCCCCAGGCCGACCGTTCCCGCCACCGGACCGCTCGCCCACACCTCGTCGCGGTCAACCTGTACATCCGTGTCGACCACCCCGAGCAGGAGCTCCCCGAAAAGGCGAAGTCCGAAGCGAGGAAGGAGTCGCAAGCGGTAGCTCAGCTGCGGTCCGACCGCGACCGAAGCGCGAGCCACCCGATTCGTTTCTGCAAAGTCGCGACCGCTTGCCAAAAGAACGCCTGCGGCACCCACGAACCCAATGGTGAATCCTTTCCAGTCGACGCCAGAAAAGAGACGCGCGCGAACCAACGCGCTGCGTACTGCCCCCGGCGGCACCTGCGTCTCGCGGTTGCCCGTGTACCGTCCGCCGAGCATGAAAACCGCGCGCCCGCTCCGCAGGATCACATCGGCCTCGATGGCCCATCCGGTGTTGGGCAGCGCACCAAAGCTCGCACCGGCAGCAAGGGTGACGCTCACCGGAATGGTCTCGGGCTTGTCCTGTTCCTCCGGAGCGATGCGCGAGCTCGAGTCGGGCAGAACGACCACGTCGCGAACTGGATCGGGGACGACGACCACCTCGGGCGATCCGCCTTGGACGGGCCGCTCGAGCTCGGGCTCGGGTTCGGGCTCAGGCTCGGGCTCGGGCTCGGGCTCGGGCTCGGGCTCGGGCTCGGGCTCGGCTTCAGGAAGCTGAATCGCCGTGTCGACGATCAACGTCAGCGTAAGCAACACGTCTTCTTCGAGCTCCCGGCAGCGGGAACGTGCGGACCGCAGCTCGCGACGCCCGACCTCGGATCCGCCGACGACGATCGTGATCGTCCCCACGAACGCTCGACCGTCGCGCTCGATCTGAACGGTGACTTCCCGCGAGGCGTCCTCGTCGATCCGATCCTCTCCCACGCGTGCGGCGAGCTCCTCTCGAAACTCGTCTGCGCTCGCGCATGCGCCGGTGGCGTCCCGAACCTCCAAGCGTATAGTGTGGTCCGCCGAAACGGGGGCCGCGCTGCCGAGAACCGCAAGACCCCCCAGCAGCCAACTCAGCGCATGACTCGGTCGCATTGCCATGAGCCTCGCCTGCTCATTCCACGTTTTTCCGGACGCGTCCAGAGTGTCCTGGTCGCGCTTCTGATCGTCACCGGATGCCGAAACACCGCGACCGTCGGACGCCGCGGAGCCGACGCCGCAGCGCAGGATGGAGGCCGCGACGCGAATCCGACGCCAGATGCCGGAAGTGCAGACGCGGCCACCGATGGAGGCGTCGATACGGGCGTCGATACCGGCGTCGATACCGGCGCGGACGCGGACGCTCCGAGGGGTTGCCCGCGCCCCTGGGCGCTCCTGACCGCAAGCAACGACGACGCGGCGTTCGTCGCCCGCTTTTCGCTCTCCACCTCCGTGCCCCAGCGCTGCCCCGATCTCACCGCCGAAGGCTCCCTTCCCGCGTCGACGATCGACGCCGAGGCGCTCACCGAAGACGTCATCGTGGCCGTCGGGCCAGATGCAGTCGTCGCCATCAACGTCGCCACGGACACGGTCCGCTGGCAGCGCGATGGACTGAGGGAGGCTGTCGACGCGCAGGCCTTCGCGCTTCGCAGCGACCCGCCTTGGATGGGCATCGCCTGGTGGCGTGTCACCAGCCGCGTCGATCGTTTTGTCGGCGTTTCGATCGACGGAGTCGAAGAAGCGTGGAGCGCGCCCCAGCAGATGGTTGGCGCGTCGGCACACCGCGACCCGCGGTTTGTCTACGGCGCGGGGTGGGACTCGAATGAGATCCACACCTTCGCGCCATTTACCGGAATGGAAGTGGACACAGTCCGCGCGATCTCGCTCTACAAACTGCACGTGGTCGGCGACCCACCGCGCGCCGCAGGCGGCGGAGGTCCAGGTGTCGGAACCGGATCGATTCGCATGGGTCCCATCGAGGACAGCGCTCTCATCACCCGCTTTGTCGATGGGTGCGATCCACGCGAAGCGGCGCCCCACCCCACCAACTCGGAACAGGCCATCGTTCGCTGTCGCGGTGCCAGCGGTGCCGGGGCGATTCTGACAAACGTAATCACCGACGAGAGCGAGCTGCTCCTTGGACCTGACGCGGCGGCCCCGCGCCTCGACGTCCGAGGCATCGGCGTTTTCGAGTAGTCCGCTTCCTCCTGAGCTTCGTCCTGACTGCCGCATTGTCGAGGTCTTCGTTTTTTACGTCGCCGCGTGACGGATTTCGCCCGACCGGCGCAAATCCCAAGAGAACCCCTCGTTGCCCTTCGCGCCAGGCGCGCCGCCTTGGTGAAGGGACACCTGCGTCGACTGGAGTGCTCCAATGAACGTCCGAATCATCTCTGCTTTGATCCTCAGCCTTGCCATCGCCTGTGGAGGCGAGGAACCCGCCGCAAACGAAACGCCCGCGGCCGAACCTGCCGACGAAACACCCGCGGGCCCTGCGCGCCCCGCCCTCCCGAGTGGATGGACGGAGAGCTCCCACCCCCTCGGCGGGCGCGAGGTCGCGTTCTACGTACCTCCCGAAGCCACCGTCGAACCCTCCGAAGACAGCATCAAAATCACCTACGTCCTCGAAAAGCCGACCGGCGGCTCGTACACAACGATGTACTTCATCAACCTCAGCGAGTCCGAAACGCTCGACGAACGGATCTTGGATCTCTACGTCCCGAACGGCCTCGAGGCGCAGGTCACCCGCGAAGGCGACGGTGCGACGATCATCATCGACGGACGCAGCCGCGAGAGCGATCGCCAGTACACCTACGGACGCGTTCTTGGACCCCTGGTCTGCGAAGCTGGCTACAACATGGGGCAGAACCAAGTGCCGGATGCCTTCGTCACAGACGCGCACACCTTTTGCGACGCGGTTCTGCGCCGCTGACGGTCTCGCGCAATCGCTCAGCGCGTGGCTTCCGCTTCGGCCGCCGCGGGGAAATAACCGCGGCGTTCCCGTTCCTCGACCCACGCGGAGAAGCGACGATCAAACTCGCGGTGGCAGTCACTTCGCAGCTCACGGCCGTCGCGGGGATCGTTCGCGGAGTCGATCACCGGAAGCACATCGAACTCAAAGCGCACCGAATCCTCCGGCACCTTCCAAAAGGGAACGCCCTTCATCAGAAAGGGCCGGTCGACGCGAACCACCACCGGAACCAGAGGCACGCCGGTTCGTTTCGCAAGCTCGAACGCACCGCGCTTGAAGCGCCGTATCCGCCGCGCAGCAGATCGCGTCCCCTCCGGAAAAATAAGCAGGGGATGCCCGCTCTCGATGTGCGCCGCCATCCGCGCGAGCACACGGCTGTCGAGGTCCTCGTCCTCCACGTCGTCGCCCGGATACCCCGGACCGGGGACGTAGTTGGTGCTTCGCAGGAGCGGACCAAAGGCGATGCTCTTTCGGTACCAGCTCGACTTCACCACGCAGGTCAGTCCCGGAAAGTAGTGAAGCAGATAGATCAGGTCGATGAACGTCGGGTGGTTTGCGACGACGATGTAGGGCTTGCCCTTGAGCCCTTCGGGAACCTCGATCGGACGGTGAGATACCAGCCCGAGAAGTCGAAGATGAAGGATGAAGGTTCCGTAGCCCCACGCGATCCAGCGGGTGCAGCGCTCGCGGTGACGTTCGAGGTTGCCCAGCGCCATGAGAAAGAGAATCGGAAAGAGCAAAAGCCCGATCACGACGCTCATTCCAAAGAAGAGCGCAAAGGACGCCACCGTCAGGAACACACGAAGCGGCCGCGGCATCCTCAAGGGGCAGGTCCTAGCACCATCGAGGTATTGATACCGCCGAAGGCAAAGTTGTTGTTAACGAAAATCTGCGCGTTGGCGTCGCGCGGGGTTCGTACGTAGTCGAGGGTACCGCAGCGCGGGTCGACGGTTTCGAGGTTGCGCCCGGGCGCGAGGAACCCGTCCTGGCCCATCGCAATGCACCACGCCGCTTCGATCGCGCCGCACGCCCCGAGGGTATGCCCGACGTAGCCCTTGAGAGACGCAAAGGGCATCGCGGACCCGAAAACGGACGCGGTGGCGTTGCTTTCCGCGATGTCGCCGATCTCCGTGCCGGTTCCGTGGGCGCAGACGTAGTCCACCTGGTCCGCGTTGACCTCGGCGTTGGAAAGCGCGAGCCGCATGACGCGCTCCATGCCTTCCTGCCGCGGCGCGGTGAGATGAGCCCCGTCGCAGTTGCTCGCGTAGCCAAGCACTTCGGCGAGGATCGTGGCGCCGCGGGCCTTCGCGTGCGCATAGCTTTCGAGAACGAGCGCGCCTGCGCCCTCCCCGACCACGAGACCGTCCCGAGCCACGTCGAACGGACGCGGGCTCTCGGCGGGGCTGTCGTTGTGCTTGTGGGAGGTGGCCATCAAGAGATCAAAGGTCACCGCCGTCATGTAGTGCATCTCTTCGGCGCCGCCGCAGATCACGACGTCCTGAATGCCCGCCTGGATGAGCTCGTAGCCGCGGCCCACGGCCTGGGATCCACTGGTGCACGCGGTGCAGGTCGACGCGATGCGACCGCGCACCTTGAAAAACTGCCCGACGTTCACGGCGCAGCTGTGGGTCATCAACCGAAAATACGCGTTCGACTCGAGGCCCTTCATCGTGTGGGGTTCGACGGCCAAGGGCATCGAAAACTTCTCCGTTTCCGACCCCGAGCCCGAGGTGCTGCCAAAGGCGACCCCTGCGCGCTCGCTCATGAGCGCTTCCTCCGTCAGCCCTGACTGCGCGACCGCCTCTTCGGACGCGTGCACCGCGAGCATCGCGAGCTTGCCCATCGTGCGGCGTTTTTTTCGCGGGTAGAGCTTTTTGAGGTCGAGGCCCTCGACGGTGGACCCCAGCCGGCCGTGGAGGTCCGCAATGAAGTCCCACTCGGGCATGGTGCGAATGCCGTGGCGCCCTTCCTTGAGGGACACAACGCTCTCACCCACGGAATGACCGATCGGCGTGGTGACTCCGATTCCCGTCACAACAACCCGGCGATCGTCGGTCACGCGGTCAACTGCTCCCAGGCCGCGTCAGGGGCGGTGCCGGCGCTCATCAGCTTCTCCACGAGCGCCATGTCCCCGTCAAAGCAGAGCGACACAAGCCGCTTCGTCTCCGCAAAGATCTCTTCGTTGCGCTGGTTCACTTCGCGCCGGGTTCGGTCCGCGCCCACATCGAGAAGAACACCGTAGGTCTTCAACCCTTCCAGCTGATAGTGCCCCGTGTTCGCGCGGTGGTAGTCGCCGCGCGTTTGAAGCACCTTGGCAGCGCCGCGGAAGAGCGAGTTAAACCCGCCGAGCATTTCCATGATGAACTCGCGCCGCCGAAGCATCGTGCGAATCCAGCGCGGGTCGAGGTGCTTGTCGAGGACGTAGGGATCGAAGACGAGGTTGTAGTAGAGCGCCGTGTCGAAGAAGACTTTTGCGCGAAAGAGCTCGTAGCTGCCAAAGCTGTCGTAGAGCCCGTCGTAGATCACCATCGTAGTGTCGAAGCGGAACTGCATGTAGTCATCGAAGAGACGTCCGCGGTCCTTCACGTCTTCACCGGCGAAGTCTCGCGCGATCAGATCGGTGACGAGGTCATTCTCGAGGGCAATAAAGTCCGATCCCGGGCTGTAAAAGGGATCGACGAAGGCGCCCGAATCCCCGACGCAGGCCCAGCGCTCGCCCCCGTCGAAGAACTGCTTCGTACGGAACGCGAGCTGCGTGAAGGCGCCGATGTCGATCAGTTCGACGTCCTCGAGGAGCTCCGCGAGGGCTGCATGCTCCCGAAGAAACGAGAGAAATCCGTCCTCTTTGTGGCGGGAGACGTTCCAGTGGTCGGAGCGCTGCACCGCACCGATGGAGGTCAGCCCGTCGCGAAGCGGAATGAGCCAAATCCAGTACCCGGCGTACATGAAGTGGTTAGTGCTGAGCACGCGGCTGGTGTGGTTGGCGCGCTCGAGCCACTCCTCGACGACCGGTCCACCTCCGAGGGCGTGCGCGTCGTCCATGTCTTTGACGCCGCGCGCACGCGCCCAGCTCGCCGCGATGCGATGGCTCTTCTCGGCAACCTTCAGTCCGCGGAGTTTGTGGAGCATGCCCTCGCGACCGGTGGCGTCGATCACCCAGCGCGCACCCCAGGACTCCTCGCCCTCCTCGGAGACGACCGTGAACGTGTGCCCGTCGGCGCTCAAGGCGAGGTCCTTCACCCGTGCACCAACGTGAATCTCGACGCCGTCCTTTCGGTTCATCTCGAGCAGGTCGGGCTCAAGGCGCGCGCGGTCCAGCTGAAAGCTCGGCGAAGGCGGTAGGGCGTTCACGCCCAGCTCGCTCATCTCCAGAAGCGGCGTGTCGCGCTCAGGGGTATCGAAGAAATACCGAAGGCCGTTCTTCGGGAGGTGCTCTTTGTAGATGTAGGTCGAAAGCCCGAGGCGTTTGATGAGGTAGTGGGTGGCGATCTCGACGGTGCTCTCGCCGACCTTGTAGCGACGCTCCGTGCTCTTTTCGAACACCGCAACGGAAGCGTTCGGGACGGCACGTCGCAGTTGGCGCGCAAGAAGCCCGCCCGCCAGGCCGCCACCGACGATGGCCACATCCACCTTCTTCATCTCGTCTCCACGTTCCTCGCCTGCACACTGCTCAATGCAACGGGCGTTCCCGGCATATAGCCTCACTCCGGACCGGCGGCCAGGGCCCTGACTCCTCGGAATCATTGGATTTGCCCGCGCTCGGCGACGACCCTAACCTCGAGGGATGCGCTTTGACGTCGTGATCTGTGGAGGAGGGTTGGCAGGTCTCACTGTAGCCCGGCAGTTACGGCAGGAAGTTCCGGAAGCCTCGGTCGCCGTTGTCGAGCGCACCACCCGGCCCCTTCCGGAGGCCTGTCACAAGGTGGGCGAGTCGAGTGTGGAGCTCGCCTCGCACTATTTCGGCGAAACCCTGGGGCTTAAGGACTACCTCGAACGCGAGCACCTTCACAAAAACGGGCTCCGCTTTCACTGCGGCGACCACAGGGGACCCGTCGCGCTCCGCCCCGAGATCGGCCCGGCGGAATTTCCGATCGTTCCCAGCTACCAGCTCGACCGCGGCAAGCTGGAAAACGATCTTCGGGCGATGAACGAGGCGGACGGCGTCACTCTCTTCGAAGGTGAAAGCGTTCTCGAGATCGAGCTGGGCGAACCCCACACGATTCCCACCACGCAAGGCGTCCTCGAAGCACGCTGGGTAATCGATGCCACAGGAAGGCGCCGAATCCTTCAGAAGAAGCTCGGCTTGCGGCGCGAGAGCCCGCAAAAGGCAAGCGCCGCCTGGTTTCGCGTTCGCGAACGCATCCTGATCGACGAGCTGGTCCCGAGCGAGGACGAAGCGTGGCACTCCCGCGACATCGACAAGAACCGCTGGCTCAGCACCGTGCACCTCATGGGTCCGGGCTATTGGGTGTGGCTCATCCCCCTCAGCACCGGCTACACGAGCGTGGGCATCGTCGCGAATGCGGACCGTCACCCCTTTGCGACCTTCAGCCGGAAAGACCGCGCCAAAGCCTGGCTTGAAGCGAACGAACCGGTGCTCGCGGAACGCCTCGAGGACCTGGAGTACGAAGACTTCAAGGTCGTTCACGACTACAGCTATCTCACCTCGCAGGTGCTCTCCGAGGATCGCTGGGCCTGCGTGGGGGAAGCGGCGCTCTTTCTCGACCCGCTCTACTCGCTTGGCTCGGACTTCCTCGCCCTCTCGAACTCCTACGCGGTTCGCTGCATTGCGGACGACCTTCAGCGCGAACTCGACAGCCAGGTCGTGCACGAACTGAACGAGGTGATCCTGCTCTTGGCGCGGGATGCGTCGCGAACGCTCTCCCGCAACTCGTCGATCTTTCCCCACGGCGAAGTCTTCGGCGCCAAAGTCTGGTGGGACTTCTTCAACTACTGGGGCTTCATGTGCGCCCACTTCTTCCAGGAGATTTGGCGACTGGACGCGCCGCAGCTTCGGCGCTTTCGCGCGATGGGGCAACGCTGGTACGACCTCAACACGCACGCGCAGCGCGCCCTCAAAGCGTGGGGTGAGCTTAAGGGCGACACCTATGGCGGTCGCAAGAAATGGATGCCAATGCCCGCGCCGCGGACGGTGCTCGCGGACCAGCATCTCGCGCTCCAGGTGCAGCTCGATCCCGACGCGACCTGGGCCAAGCTCAACGAAGACGCCGCGGTTGCGGAGGCCCTGATCGCCGAGATCGTGGCGCAGGCGCTTGCGGATCTGGGGCCGGAGCTCGCGGAGGCCTACGGCCAGAAGCTCGGCTTTGGACACGACTGGACGCTCCCCCTGCCGCGCGAGCGCTTCGAGGCGGACGGTCTTCCGCGGCGGGCGCGACTCGCGGCGATGACGACCGTGGCCCGCGATCTCGAGCGCGCCGTCGGCCGGAGCAAGAGCAGCGCCGCGCTCACCGATCTTCTGGATCGCGCGACGTCTTAAACGCGCCGGGCGACTGACCGGACCAGCGTCGAAACGCGCGATGAAACGAGCGGGCGTCCGCGAAGGCGAGGGAAAGCGCCGCGGATTCCACCGACGCGCCGTCTCGAAGAAGCTGCCGCGCACGCCGGTATCGAACCTCGTCGACGATCGCAAGAAGCGAGGTGCCCTCCGCGCGAAGACGTCGCTGCAGCGTGCGCAATGAAACGCCGAGAGCGTTCGCGACGGGCGGCGCGTCGAAGGAGGTTCCCTCGGCGAGGATCCTTCGCGCGCGCTCGGACCAGGTCGTCGGCTCATCGCCGATCGTGGCCTCTCCGAGCGATAGAAAGTGGGCGTGCATTCCCGGGTGCGCATGCGCCATCGGCGCGAGGAGCGAGGCGCGTTCCCAGGTAACGGAAAGGTCGGAACCGCGCGTCGGCTCGACACCGGTGAGCGCCGTGAGCACATCGTCGGCGACCTGACCCGCCACGACTTCGCGCACCCGTGTATGCGTTGAGGCCTGACCGATCCCCGCGAGAAACTGGGCGACCGCGGCGTGGTCCGAGATCCGTCGTCCGGCGGACACCTCGTCATGCGTTTCAAGAACCAGGGAGAGCTCGCGCCCTTCGTCGCGAAGACGCCAGCGCCGATCAGGATTGATCAGCGGGTAGAGGCGAACCGCCGTTCGCAGCGCGTCGATCGCCGAGGCCGCCGTGAGCGTCGCGAACCCAAAGATGCCGAGATCGTCGAGCCGCATCGCCCGAGCGACTTCCGTGATGAGGCGCTGGCCATGGCGCGCGTAGTGTGCCAGCCACGCGTCGTAGAGCATGTCGACCGAAACACGAGCCGTCGTCGGGCGACGTGGCGCCGGACCGCCGAGACGGTGGGCCGCCCCTTCAATGCGGTGAAGAACCGACGTCGGAACCGCGGTCATCGCTTCGGCGGTTGAAGGCGGCACGGCGGTTGAAGGCGACACGGCGGTTGAAGGCGGCTCTGCGATTGAAAACAGCGGCACTGTCGTCGAGGGTCAGGGGTTTGGCGCCGAACGCCCTGGGAGCTTCTGGCTCGCTTCCTATGGTTTCCCGCGGAGGTATCCATGATTCGCTTACTTAATTCGTTTCTCCTTCTGTTCGTGTTGGTGTGTGCGTGCGGCGATTCCGAGGACCCGCCTGTACTGGCAACCGGCGCCGCGCCCGATCTTTCCTGCCTCGGCGTTCGAAGCGCGCCGATGGGGGGCGAAACCACCCTTGTCACGCGGCCGGTCGTTCCCTTTGGGGCGCCACCAACCGTCACCATTCCCGGCGTGCCGGTTCGCTTCTTTCTCGGCGATCGCGTCACCGCGACCTGCGAGCTTCCGGACTGCATCATGACCCTCAGCGACGACACCGGCATGGCGAGCGCGGAGCTTCCCGCGGGCGCCTGGGTCGTCACAGAGGTCCCCGAGATTCCTGGACCCGATGCCGCGCGCTCGCTGATGCGGACGATCGAAAGCCAGTGGATCGCGGGCGACGAAGAAACCATTAACACCTTTAGCCGGGGCACTCTCGCCGACTTTGAAAGCGTTCTCGGCTTTGCGGTCGACCCCGCGAGAGGAATCGTATCGGGCCGAATCCTCGACTGCCAGGATCGCCCTCTCGAGAACGTCGAGGTGCGCTGGTTCGACGACGATCGCGAGATCGCGGGAGACTCGATCTACTTCAACGGAGCGCTCCCCCCGGCCCTCGACATCGAACGCGACCGAAGCGCCTCCGATGGACGCTACGCCGGGATCCTCCCGCCGGAGGTGTCGCGCGTCGAGGCCTGGGGCGTGGTCGACGGCGAAACGGTTCGGATCGCCTGCGAGGACGTCCAGGTCGAACCGGACTCGCTTTCGGTGCTCGTTCTCAAGCCCACC
>JBCDAA010000166.1:0-18185 GCA_039186435.1 Myxococcota bacterium
AAACCGTCCAAGTAATTCCGAGGGGTTGACGCGGCGAAGCGGCGGATTGGCGGACTCAAAGGTGGCGGCCGCCGGCCGCCAGAAGAGATTGGGTACTTTTCGTACCTGGTAGAGATTTTTTCCGTACCTGGTAGTGACGCAAAGCGACAGGCCAGGTGACCAGACTTTTCCGTACCTGGTAGTGACTCAAAGCGACAGGCCGGGTGACCAGACTTTTCCGTACCTGGTAGTGACGCAAAGCGACAGGCGAACCAGACGACCAGGCTTTTCTGTACCTGGTAGTGATGCAAAGCGACCGGCTGAACGGCGATGAGCGTGTTGTGTGCTCCGGTTCCGCTCAGCCGATCGTCGTCGCAGCGTCACTTGGCGAGTTCTTCTCTCGCATGCGCCACGATCCAATGTCACTTCGCGCAGAGTGAACACAAGCGATGCACCGCTACCGCCGCCGCCGCGCAATGAGCCCGATCAACACCATCGCCGCAAAGGGCACCGACTCCCCGCCCGACGCCGCACAAAGCGCCCCGCCCGAGAAGCCGCCGTTATCGAACGACCCGCCAGGCTGGAGGTAGTTCGGCGTCCCATCGCCATCGTCGTCGGTCGCATCGCTCGGATCGCCATCGCCATTCGGGTCCGGTGACTCGTCGCGCGTCAGCAATCCATCATCGTCGTCGTCGTCGTCCAGATAATCCGGCGTGCCGTCGCCATCCGTATCCTGCGCATCCTCCGGGTCCCGATCCTCGTTCGGGTCCGGATTCTCAAAGCGCGTGAGCACACTGTCCCCGTCGTCGTCGTTGTCGAGATAGTCCGGCGTCCCGTCCTCGTCGGTGTCCCTCGCATCCGCGGGATCCTCATCCCCGTTGGGGTCGGGAGCCTCGCTCGCCGTCGGCACAAGATCCCCGTCGTCGTCGTCGTCGAGGTAGTTCGGTCGGCCGTCGCCATCCGTATCGTCGTTTTCCACGCTGCCGTTCCCGTCGACGTCTTCAAGCGCCGTGGGAATCCCGTCCCCGTCGTCGTCGCGGTCCCGCCAGTTGGGCTGATCATCTCCGTCCGTGTTCGGCTGGGTGGGTGGTGTCATCGCAAACGCGTCGTCCACACCATCCTGGTTCATGTCCATGCCGCTCGGCGTGACATCCGGTCGCCCGTCCGCGTCCGCGTCGTAGGCCTCCGTCGCGTCGGGCACCGAGTCCCCATCGCTGTCGACATCCTGAAAGTCGAACTCGCCGTCGTCGTCGGTGTCCGGCACGGCCCAGGGCGTTCCTCCGTCCGAGGGATCGACAACGTCCGCAAGGCCGTCTCCGTCGGTGTCCGTTACCGAATCAACGACTCCATCTCCGTCGTCGTCCGCCCCGTCCGCCTCCACGATGTCCAAGAGGCCGTCGTCGTCCGCATCGAGATCGAGGTAGTCCGCGGGACCGCTGCCGTCCGTGTTGGTGGGCGCCTCGGTCATGACGTTGTCCGCGTCCGCGTCGTCCATGTCAAAGGCCGCAAGGAGTCCGTCCCCGTCCGCGTCCACCGGCGCATCCACGACTCCGTCTCCATCCGCGTCGAGGCCTGCGCCGCCGTTCTCCAGCAGGTCCGGAATGCCGTCGTTGTCCGCGTCGAGGTCGAGATGGTTCTGCACGCCGTCGTTGTCCGCGTCGTGATCCCCGTCCGGATCCGGCGCGCCGAACTCGTCCGCCGTGAGGATGCCGTCGTTGTCGTCATCCACGTCGTTGAAGTCCGGTGCTCCGTCGCCATCGGAGTCGGGACATTCGTCGGTAGGGGGCACGATTCCCGGGCACTCGATCACATCGAGAATGCCGTCGCCATCGGTGTCCTGCGGCGCAAAGCCGGGGTCGAGGTAGTCGAGGATGTCGTTGTCGTCGAGGTCGCCATCCTCATCGGGGCGCGTGTCCTCGGTCATGTCGCTGACCTCGTCGCCGTCCGAGTCGGTGTCGTACCAGTTCGGTAGCCCATCCTCGTCGACGTCTCCGGGGTCGGTGGCGGGTCCGACGTAGTCGTCCGCATCCTGAATCTCGGTCGCCGTCAAAATGGAGTCGTTGTCGTCGTCCCGGTCCTGGAAGTTCGGCAGGTCGTCCTCGTCGAGATCGGGAAGGGGCGCGGGCACGCCGATCACGCCCGCGCAATCCGCCGCGAGCATGCAGTCCGCGTCGAAGGCGTCGTCCAATCCGTCCCCATCCGAGTCCGCGCCCGAGGGCGTGATGTCCGCGACTCCGTCGCTGCCTGGATCGTGCCCTTCGATGGCGTCGTCGATGCCGTCGCTGTCCGCGTCCGTTTCGAGGTAGTCGGGAACGTCGTCCATGTCGCTGTCGGCGCACATCGCCGGCATGGGGCACTCGACCGCATCCGGAATTCCGTCGCCGTCCGCGTCCACGTCGCGCCAGTCCGGAAGCAGGTCCGTGTCGCGGTTGGGTTCCGTCGCAATGGTTCCGAGGGTGCCACCGCAGTCGCCGGCCGCGGCGCAGTCCGGATCGAAGGCGTCGTCGATGCCGTCCTCGTCCGCGTCCATGTTCACCGGTACGACATCCGCTTCGCCGTCGCCGTCCGCGTCGTGCGCTTCAATGGCGTCGTCGATGCCGTCACCATCGCTGTCGATGTCCTGGTAGTCCGGCGTTCCGTCGCCGTCGGTGTCGGGTATAGGCAAGGCGTCACCGAGGTCGAGCTCGTCGGCGAGGCCATCGCCGTTGCCGTCCGTGAGCGCTCCGTCGGGCACGCCGTCGCCGTTCGCGTCGGTGCCGCCCGCTTCGAGGGCGTCGGTGAGTCCGTCCCCGTCCGCGTCGAGGTCGAGGAAGTCCGGGCCTTCCGATCCGTCGGTGTTGGGGATCGGGAGCGGCATGGCGTCCACGTCGTCGTCCACGCCGTTGCCGTCCATGTCCTCGAACATGTCGACGACTCCGTCGCCGTCTGCGTCGGTGCCGCCGCCTTCGATGGCGTCCGCGATTCCGTCGCCGTCCGCGTCGAGGTCGAGGTGGTTGGCGATGCCATCACCGTCGAAGTCGAGGTCCGCAGGCACCGCGTCGCAGATGCCGTCCATCGGCGCGGTGTCCTCGCACGTGACGAGCGCCGGCTCGAGGTAGTCCGGCACGCCGTCGTCGTCGCTGTCCATGGTTAGGTCGCCGGTAAGCTCGTCTTCGTCGAGAATTCCGTCGTTGTCGTCGTCGAGGTCGACGTCGTCGAAAACCCCGTCCATGTCGCTGTCGGGAAGCTCGCAGGTGTTCATGGACGAGCACGTCTCAATGCCGCTGCACATCGCGTCGCTCGTGCACTCGACGCAGGTGTTGGTCGGCACGTTGCAGACGGGCGTCGCCGGAGTTCCAGCGCAGTCTGCGTCCTCGTCGCATCCAGGCACGCAGGTGTTCGCACTTCCGCACACCTCACCCGCGCCGCAGTCGTCGCTCATCGCGCACTCGACGCAGGTCGGCGCGCCGCCCGCCCCCGGAATGCAAAGAGGGGCCGCTGCGGTGCAGCCGTTGTCGGTGCCGCTGCCGTTGTCCTCGCAGGGCACGCAGACGTTCGTGCCGCCGCTCGTGTCGCAGACGGGCCCAGCCGCACCGGCGAGATCACAACCGACGTCGGTCATGCCGGCGGTGTCGTCGAGGCAGGCAACGCAGGTCGCGCCGGCGCCCGTTCCGTCGCAGACCGGCGCGCTGTCCATGCATCCGCTGTCCGTGCCGGAGCCGGTTGAGTCATCGACGCACGAAACGCAAACGCCCGCCGCGCCGTCCGCGCTACAGACGCCCGTCTCCGACGACGCGCCGCGGTTGTCCGTGCACGCGTCGCCTTCGGTGCTGTCCACACAAGGCGGAATCGAAAACGTTTCCATGTCGGTCGCAGTCATGCCGCCGACGGTGACCGAAGCGCTGACGCTGTAGTCCTCGCCCGCGCTCAGTCCGCTGATAGCCGCAGGGCAGGACCACATGTTGCTCATCACCATCGCCATGCAGGTGAAGGGGCCGCCCTCACCGGTGATCGTGACGCTAACGGTGGTCCCGTTCGGCGCCACGCTCGTCCCGCTCGGCGTCACGGACGTGCTCGGTACCGTGCCCGTCGGTGCGGTGATCTCGACGCCCACTTCGAGCATGCAGGTCGCCGAGCAGCCGTCGCCCGCGGTGGTGTTTCCGTCGTCGCACGCTTCACCGCGGACGTAGCCATCGCCGCAGGTCTGAAGCCAGTCCGGCGTTCCGTTCCCGTCGGAGTCTTCGACGGCGCCAAAGGGAGTGGTCGTCGGGTCGGAACCGGCCTCGTCGGGATCGAAGGCGTCGTCGATGCCGTCGCTATCGGAATCGGAGCCCGCGGGCGCGGTTTCCGCCCCGTTGATCATGCCGTTCCCGTCGGTGTCGTACGCCTCGATCGCATCGCCGAGTCCGTCGCCGTCGGAGTCGAGGTCGAGGTAGTTCGGGGCGCCTCCGTCGAGGTTGGGCGGCGCGCCGCTGAGCCCTCCCGCCGTGCACGCCCCGGTGGTGGTCACGCTCGTGCACGCGTCGGGAGCTCCGTCGCCGTCCGCATCCGTGCCGCCCGTTTCGAGCGTGTCGGTGAGGCCGTCGCCGTCGGCGTCGAGGTCGAGGTGGTTCGGAAAGCCGTCCCCGTCTGCGTCGATCGCCGCGGGAAGCGAGTCGCACACGCCATCGCCACCAGCGTCCGGGCAGGTGACGAGATCCGTGTCCTGGTAGTTCGGGATTCCGTCGCCGTCGTCGTCCGCGTCGGGGTCGCTTGCAAAGCCCGAGGTCTCCACGGAGTCGAGAATGCCGTCACCATCGGAGTCCACGTCGAAGATGTCGGGCACGTCGTCGCCGTCGGCGTCTTCGCAGGTAGTGTCGCCCGACGCCGGTGTGACGGAGAGCGTCTGATCCGTGAGGGACGAAGGCTGCACGCAGCGGCGAACGGTTTCGCCCGTCGGAAAGGTGACAAGGATCTCGTAGAAGCCGGCTTCCCCTTCCGCGAGGCCGTGGTGGGTTTCGCCGCCGCCATCGCCGCCGCTTCCGTTTCCGTCGCCGCCCGAGATTTGAATCGTGGGCGCCGCTCGCGTGGTTCCGTCGGCGGCAAAGATCTGGACCGTCGCTCCGGTTGCAGGCGCGCCGACTGCCGTCTGCGGACGCACGTTCACGTAGGAGGTCGCGGTGCTTCCGTTGCGCCAGAGCTCCACGCCGCCGCTCACGTTGATCAGGAGGTCGAGGTCGCCGTCGTTGTCGTAGTCGCCGAAGACGGTGCCGAAGGAGTTTGCGCTTGTGGTGATCCCGAGGTTGTTCTCGGTGAAGGTCCCGTCGCCGTCGTTGAGAAAGAGCTGGTCGTCGCCGAGACCCGCCAAAAAGAGGTCCATGTCACCGTCGGAGTCCACGTCACCGCAGGCAGCGCCGGTGCGGTTTGCGTTAACGCCACTCGGCTCGCCGGTCGCGGTCCATCCAATGCCGGTGTTCGTCCAGATCTGCGAGGTGCCGTTGTCTGCCCAGTAGAGATCGAGGTCGCCGTCCGCGTCGAAGTCGCAGAGGATTACGCCGCCCTTGTTTCCGTTCGACGAGGGCTGGTCGAAGGTCGCCGTGGGAACCGCAGAGAAGGTACCCGCGGTGGTTTCGCTGTTGTTGACGTAGATGTCCGCGTGGGTGTTCGGCTTTCGCGCGACGATGTCGACGTCGCCATCGAGGTCGAAGTCGCCGGTCGCCATGTAGTCGCCGTTACCTCCGGTGGAGGTCGGCAGCCCGTTGTCCGCCGGGTCCTGTTCGGCAAGCGTCCCGGTGCCGTTGTTAAGAAGGAGGACCAAGCCGTCGTCGTGGTTCTCGATAACCAGATCGAGATCGCCATCGCCTTCCGCGTCGAGAAGCGAGAGCCCCTCGGTGTTAAAGACGGGGTAGTTCGTAAAGCCGCCTGCGCGGGTGAAGGTCTGGTTGGGCTGTCCTGCGATCCCGAAGGTGGCGCCATTGTTGAGGTAGACCTCGATGGCGGTGAACGTGTTGCGCACGAAGTCGAGCGCGCCGTCCGCGTTGAGATCGCCCACGACGACCGAGCGTTCGAAGTGACTCGCGGGAGCGGGGGAGCCATCGAGAAGCCCGACGGCCCGGGTCGTCGTTTCATCACGAAACTGCGGGTTGGCCGCGCAGTCACTGATCAAGATGCGAGAGCGTTGGGTCGCCGCGTTGGTGTTGATGAGGATGTCGAGGCAGCCGTCGCCGGTGAAGTCCGCGAAGGCGATGCCCCCGGCCTTGGCCCCCTCGACCGCGACGTTGGCATCGGTGAAGGGCCCGCCGGAAAGAGGGTCAGACCCCGAGACCTCGGAGAATTGGCCTTGCGCGACTGATGCAAAAAGAAGGCATCCGAAAACCCAAAATCTCACCACAACCGCTCCTTCGTACACGCAGTATTTGTACAATATTATATATATGCTGCAACAAGATTGGTCCTCAGGTCCTTGAGGGTCCGCGAATGCAAGGCTAGATCCCTCCCTGCCCTGAACGTGAAGTTTTCGTCGACTGGGGCGTCCAACCTTCGGAGGCGGCTTGCGAGCGAATCATTCCACGGTGTTCATCGCCGGCGCGGGGCATTCGGGGTCCACGCTACTCGGCCTGATCCTCGGAAGCCGTGAGGACGCGTTTTACGCAGGAGAGGCTGCAAAGACGCGGTTTTTGGGCGATTTGCGGAAGCCGGAGCGCAAGCGGGTCTGCAAGCTCTGCGGCCCTGGCTGCCCGATCTGGGGTGATTTTCGCGTCGCTCCCGAGCCCGACCTCTACGAGCAGCTGAGTCGGCGGACCGATCGCGGCTGGGTCATCGACTCCACGAAGGCGGTCGACTGGCTCAAGCGCCAAACGAACCAGGTACGTCGTGGCGGCGGCCGTCCAATCCTGATTTTCCTTCAGCGCGACGGGCGCGCGGTGCTCAACAGTCGCCTGCGAAAGTACCCGGAACGAAGCGCGGCGACGCTGATCGATCAGTGGCGCGACAAGATGCGCGAGACCCAGCAGTTCTACGACGCCTTTGAAGGCACCAAGCTCGGCCTTCGCTACGAAGAGCTCGCAACTCGCCCGAAGGAAACGGTGGAGGCGCTGTGCCAAGCGATCGGGATGAACTTCGAGCCGGCGATGCTGAACTTTGGCGACCACGTGCACCACGTACTCGGGGGCAACAATGGAACCCAGTGGCAGGTCACGAAGGAAACCGGTTGGGTGAAGCTGACGGATCGAACGCGTCCCTACTACGGCGATCACCCGAAGGGCATCGTCCTTGATTTGCGCTGGCGCGACGAGCTCGACGCGCAGGCCCTTTCGCTCTTCGAAGAGCGCGCCGGAAGAGACAACGAACCCTTTGCTTGGGAAGTGCCGTGAAGAAACGAGTCGACCTTGTCTTTCGAACCGTGGGAGAGCGGACGTCGGAGCTCGCCCTCGAGCTCGCCCAGCGTCACATCCAGCCCGATCGCACCTTTGTCGTCGATCACGTGATGCCCTTCTCCGCGGCGGTGGATCATCAGCTTCGCCTGACCCACGACTGCGACTCGGTGGTCTACGTCGACGCGGACTGCCTGATTCTGGAGGACATGCGCCCGTTCCTCGACTGGAACGAGCGTCCCTACGTCGACTCCTACGTCCTCGATCGCTTTCGCGGACGGATTCATTGCGGCGTTCACATCACGCGTATCGATCTCGTGCGGGCGATGCAGCAGGTCGCGCCGCCAAAGGGGGAGCTCGCCTACGCGCTTCGTCCGGAGTCTGCGATCCGCAACGTCGCGCTTCGAAAGCTCGGCGTGAACAAAGGCTTCAAAGGGTTTCGCATCCTTCACGACCACTTTCAGTCCTACACCTCGATCTTCGAGAAATACGCGCTTCGTGAGCTTCGCAGCCGCACGGCGATCCAGCGGCCGCGCCTTGCGAGCGCGATGGAGCGCTGGGGGGAGGAACTCGATTTCGTGGTGGCGCGTCGCGCGATTGCCCATGCGCGCGCGAACGTTCCCGAGAGCGCGTCTCCCGCGGCGGTGACCGACTACATCGAAGCGCTTCCGGCGATCGCGGAGTCGCAGGTAGGGCGGATGGACCTTCCCTCGCAGGCGCCTCTTCGCATCGAAGACATCGGCGAGATCGGACCGGGCCCCGCGAAGCCGCGCGTCTTTGGTCTCGGCCTCAGTCGCACGGGAACGCGCAGCCTAACGACGGCGCTTCATGCGGTGGGCTGGGACACGATCCACTACCCGACCGATGCCGGAACCCTTGCCGACCTCGCGCGCGGGGACGGTCGCTTTCATCTCCTGCAGCACTACGACGGTCTCACCGACATCACCGTGTCGCCGTACTACGCACAGCTCGATGCGCTGCACCCGGACGCGAAGTTCGTGCTGACGGTGCGTGATGAGGAGAGCTGGCTTCGCAGCGCGGCGAATCATTGGCACGACCGACCGGCTTTCGACGATCCGCGCAAAGACGAAACGCACATGCGGATTCGGCGCCTTCTTCGGGCGGCGGTCTACGGTTGCTACGGGTTCGATCGCGAGCGCTTTGCCTATGTCCACCGGCGGCATGTCGAGGCGGTGAAGCGTCATTTCGCGGGCCGACCGGACAAGCTCTTGGTGTATCCCCTGACCGCGGGCGCCGGCTGGGAGCCCCTTTGCGAGTTTCTCGGCGTGCCAGTACCGAGCGAGCCCTTTCCGCACCGCGGTCGCAAACTAAGTCAGCGGATGGCGGGCGCTGCATGAGCGCTTCGCCGTCGGCCGCGTCGGTGGCGAAGCGCGTGATTCGCGCGGCGCACTCGGCGGCTGCGTCCTTGGTTCGCCGCGTGGTTCTCGCCACGCTGGCTGCCGCGATTCTACCGGCGCTTGCGGCGTGGCTCGGAAAACGTCTCGTCGACGCGGTTGTGGCGGGAGAGCGCAGCGACGCCATTTGGCTCCTTGGGGCCGAAGCCGTGGTGATGGTCCTCCTCGCCGTTGCGCTTCAAGGGGCGCAGCTCACGAAGCGGCTCCTCGGTCTGCGCTTGGGAGATACGCTTCGCGGGAGGATCGCGTCGAAGGCGTCGAGCCTGACCCTCGCAACGCTCGAAACGCCGCGCGTTCAAGACCAGCTGACGCGCTCGCGAAAGCAGGCGGGCAGCCGCCCCATGCTTTACGTCGAGCGGCTTCTTTCGATCGCAAAGGGGGCGCTCGCGCTTGCGGTTGCCGGAACGCTTTTGGCCGGCGTGCATCCGGTGGCGTTGATCGTCGTCATGCTCGCGGGTGCTCCTGCGCTTTTGGTGACCTTTCGCTTTGCGCGACGACACCACGACCTCGAAGGTCGGCGCACCGCCATGCGGCGCGAGCAGAGCTACCTCGAAAACGTCCTCTCGCGCGAAGACCACGCGAAGGAAGTTCGCCTTCTTGGAATCGGCGACTCGCTCCTTCGCCGTTGGCGCACAGGCGCAAATACGCTCTACGGGGAACAGTCCGAGCTGCACAGGCGGGAATCGCGGGCGGTAACGATCGCCGGCGCCATCGGCACGGTGCTTTTCTACGGCGCGTATTTCGGGGTGGTGGCGATGGCCGTCGAGCGCGTCATCTCGCTCGGTGAGATGACCATGGCCCTCGTTCTCTTTCGCCAGGCGCAAAGCGGCGTACAGAGCGTCGTCCTCGGGCTCGGGCAGCTCGCGCAGGACCAGCTCTACATGGCGGACCTCTTTGCGTTCTTGGATCGACCCTCCCCGCGCGACGACGTGGGTCTCACCGCAGGTCCCCTTCCCGGCGATGGGATTCGCCTCGAGAACGTCTCGTTTTCCTACCCGGGTACGGAAGGCGAGGTGCTGCGCGATATCGATCTCCACCTTCCGCCGGGCGCGGTCGTGGGCATCGTCGGACAAAACGGCTCGGGCAAGAGCACGCTCCTCAAACTCATCCTCGGTCTCTACGAGGTGGACGCGGGGCGTATCACGCTCGATGGCCTCGACCTCCGGCAGTGGAATCGGCGCGCGCTCTGGCGGCGAGTCGCGGCCGTCTTTCAAGACTTCGCGCGCTACAAGCTGACCATCGATGAAAACATCGAGCTCGGGGACGTCTCGGAAACCGAGCCCGTGACGCGCGCGTCGATCGCTTCGGGCGCCGACGAAGTGCGCGCGCTCCTCGGTGGCGAACGTCGCCTCGGACGGAGTTTTCCCGGGGGCACGGATCTCTCCGGCGGGCAGTGGCAGAAGCTCGCGCTGGCGCGGGCGTTTTATCGGGAGTCCGCGGACATTCGCGTGTTTGACGAGCCGACAGCAGCGCTCGACGCGATCACCGAGGCGAAGGTCTTCGACCAGATCTACAGCGAGCCGGGCGCAATGACGCTCGTGGTGGCGCATCGGGTCGCGGTCCTTCGGCGGGCGGACGAAATTGTGGTGCTTCACGAGGGAAAAATCGCCGAGCGCGGGACGCATCGGAGCCTGCTCGAGAGCGGCGGCCGGTACGCGGAGCTTTTTGCGCTTCAAGCCGAGAGTTACGTACCCGCGTGAGGTAGCATCCGAGCGCCATGGATCGCCTTGAGCGCCTTTTGGACCTCGTCCACGTTCTGCAGACCGCGCGTCATCCGGTGTCTCTTGCTCAACTGAAGGAGCAGTTTCCCGGGTACAGCGACGGGTCCGCCGATGCGGTCCGCCGGAAGTTCGAACGCGACAAGGCGGAGCTTGCTCGCTTGGGGCTGGTGCTTCGCTACGTGGACGACGAGGACAGCGACACGGGGTATCTCCTCGACACGGAGGCCTCGTACCTTCCGCCGATCGCGCTTGAGGAAAAAGAGCGCGCGGTGCTGGCGACGGCGAGTCAGGCGGCGCTCGCAGACGTCTCTTTTCCGCATCGCCGCGCGCTGCGACTGGCGCTGGCAAAGCTGGGCGCGGAGCTCGAGGACGCGGCGCCGGACGTTCACTTTAGTCACGGGTCGGACGAGCCCCCCGACGATCACGGCCAGGTCGAGGCGCTCGGTGCAGCGCTCACGGATCGCAAGCGGGTTCAGATCACGTATCGCAAGCCGAGCGATGCGGAAGCGACGGAGCGCGACGTCGATCCCTACGGCCTCTTTCTTCGGCGCGGCGTTTGGTACCTGGTGGGGTACGACCATCGCTCGGAGCAGGTGCGCATGTTTCGGGTGTCGCGGATTCGAAGCGCGACCGTAAATCCGAAACGCCCTGGCACGCCGGATTTCGAGGTGCCGAGCGATTTCGATCTCGGATCGATCATGCACACCTCGCCCCTCACCTACGGGGTGCACGCGCCCGTGACAGCGCGGATTTGGGTCGACCCGGAAGTCGCGTTTTTGATGGAGCGCTCGTGGGGCGCGCCGGACGCCGAAGGGGTGTTTACGGTGCAGACTACGTACCTCGATTATCTGGTGGATCAGGTCCTACACCTCGGAACCCGCGCGGAACTTCTCGAGCCGCCCGAAGCGCGCCTGCGGATTGCGAGCGCGCTGCGCAAGGTGCTCGAGGCCCACGAGGACAGCCCATGAGTAAGCTGCCGGAAGACCTGGCGCGCTTTCTCTTCCTGGTGCCCTACGTTGCGCAGCACGAGGAGGGCGTTCCGGTCAGTGAGCTCTGCGAGCAGCTTTCGACCGACGTCGCGTCGCTTCGGCGGCTGATCGAACGCGTCGCGATGGTTGGCTCACCGGACGGATCGCCGGACGAGATGGTGGAGATCTACCTCGAGGGCGATCGCGTCTTTGTCGCGCTGCCGCAGCGCTTTACGAGGCCGCCGCGTTTCAGCATCGAAGAGATGCTCGCGCTTCTCGTTGCGCTTGCGCCGCTGCGAGAGGGCGATCTTCCAACGCTGCGATCGCAGGCGCAGGCGCTCACCGATCGCTTGTTGAGTCTGTCGAGTGAACGCGCCGAAGCGGTGGCTCCGGCGCTGCTCCAGCGCGTGGTGATTCGCGCGGACGGAGCGGAGTCGCCGGTTCACCTGCGGGATCTGGAGTGCGCGGTGCAAGGCCATCGGGTGGTCGACGCGGAGTACTACACCGCGGGGCGCGATGCGTTGACGCAGCGCGAGCTTCGCCCGGTCGGCCTGCTTCAAGTGCGAGGCGCGTGGTACGTGGTTGGGAACGACGGCAAGACCTTCAAGGTCGAGCGCTTTCGCCGCATCGCGCTCCGCGACGACACCTTCGTTCCGGCCGAGGTCGATCTGGCGGAGCTCCGGCGGCGGCTTGCAACGCGGCGGATTCACGGCGAGATGACCGACCTGGAGCTCCGGATTGGCGACAAGACTTCGCGCTATCCGGCGCGCTCGCTGCACTCGTTGGTTCGCTGGGTGCGCACGTCCCGAGGTCGCGTGGCCGTGGTGGGTCCCGCGGAGGCGAGGTCCGCGATCGCGGACGAGATGAAGGCGCTGCTTGCGCGCTACGAGCGGCGGTCGCCCTCGAAACTGCCCGAGACGGCGAAGCGAAGCGAGGCGGAGGAACGATGAGCTATCAGTCGGCGCTCGACGCGACCATCTCGGCAGCGCGGGAGGCGGGTCGAATGCTCCGCGAGGAGATGAGCCGCGACGGAGGTCCGCGATCGACGGATGTCGCCAAGGCTCCGATCGATGTCGAAGTGGAGCGCTTTCTTCACGAGGCGCTTCGCAAGGTCAACGAGGCGTGGGGCTGGGAGTCCGAAGAGGACCCGGCGCTCTCGCGCGCAGGCAGCCCGTGTTGGATCGTCGATCCGAACGACGGGACCCTCTACTACCTTCAGGGCTATCGCGGTGCGACGGTTTCGATCGCGCTGGTCGACGGGAGCGAAGCGCTTTTGGGCGTGGTCTACGCCTTCAACGCGCCCGATGAAGCGGGGGATCTTTTTGCGTGGGGCAAGGGGTGCGGCCCCGCGACCCGCAACGGCGAGGCGATGGCGCAGCTGGTGGACCGGCCGCTTCTCGGCGGTGAGGTTGTCCTCGTGTCTCCCGCGGCGGACAAAGCGCCACGCGACAACGCGACGATGGTGGCGCCTGCGCGCTTTGTGGGCGCATCGAGTTTGGCGGGTCGTCTTGCGCGCGCGGCGGCGGGTGATGCGATCGCAGGGAGCGCGTACTCCAATCCGGTCCGCCACGACTACGCCGCAGGTGCCGCGTTGCTTCGTGCGGTGGGCGGTGACGTGGTGGACGAAAACGGCGCGTCCATCGATCTCGCAGGCAAAGGGGTGCGCTGTTGCTTTGGCGGTGTGCCCTCGGCTGCGCGCTCGCTCGCCGAACGCGGCGCCGATTTTCAGAGTCAGGTCCCGATGGCGCCGCTCGCGTCTCCCCTCGCGGACCGACGCACTGAGGATTCGGCGATTCTCTCGCGTGCCCTCGGGTGCTGGTTTGGGCAGCTTTCAGGGGACTCGCTGGGAAGCCTGGTGGAGTTTCAGAGCCCAGCATCGATCCTTCGGAAGTACCCGGACGGCGTTCGGGATCTGGCGGACGGCGGCACCTTCAACACGATCGCCGGGCAGCCCACCGACGATTCCGAGATGGCGCTCGGCCTTGCGCGCTCGCTGGTCGAACTTCGTCGCTACGATGCGGAAGCCGCCGCGAACGCCTACATCGACTGGTACGACTCGCGGCCTTTCGACATTGGCAATACGGTGGGAACCGCGATGCGTGCAGGGCTCTCCGCGCGCAAGCAAGGGAAGCCGATCCTCTCGGCGATTTCGGCGGTGGCGAGCACGCAGAGCCAGGCGAACGGCGCGTTGATGCGCCTCGCGCCCCTCGCGATTTTCGGGTCTGCGCTCGATCCGGATCACCTGGCGCGGCACGCGGCGGAAGACGCGCGGGTGAGCCATCCGCACCGGGCGTGTCAGGACGCGAATCGGGTGTTCGCGTGCACGTTGGCGCACGCGATTGCCCACGGTCCCTCCTCGGCGGCGGTCTATCGCTTCGCTGTGGTGTTTGCCGAGAGCATTCGTGCGCACGACGTGGTTCGGGGCGCGCTCGCGGACGCGGAGGGCGGTCCCCCGGCCGACTTCATGCACCAGATGGGGTGGCTGCGCTTGGCGCTGCAGAACGCGTTTCATCAGCTCCTTCACGCTCCCTCCCTCGAAGAAGGACTGGTCGATACGGTGGGGCGCGGCGGCGACACGGACACCAACGCCTGCATTGCGGGCGCGCTTCTTGGCGCGGTGCACGGCCGGAGCGCGGTTCCCTGGCGGTGGCAGGCGGCGGTGCTCGCGTGTCGTCCCCTCGAGGGTTTGCCGGACGTGCGCCGTCCGCGTCCGAGGTGGCTCTGGCCCTGCGACGCCGAAGTGCTCGCCGAACAGCTTCTTCTGGCAGGCCGCGACGCGGCGCTTCGTTAGAACTCGATTCCGCGTCGCGCGAGGATCCCTGCCTCGTACGCGTGCTTGACGGATTTCATCTCGGTGACGGTGTCCGCAAGGGCGATGAGTTCGGGCGCGGCGTCACGGCCGGTGATGATGACGCTCGTCTCCTGCGGTCGGTCACGAATGGCCTTGAGGATCGGCGGCAGATCGAGCTGCTTGTAGTGAAGGGCGACATTCAGCTCGTCGAGGATCACGACATCGATGTCTTCGTTCGCAATGAGTTTGGCGGCTTGCGCCCACCCCGCCTGCGCCGCCTCGCGATCGCCGGCCTGGTCCTGCGTGTTCCAGGTAAATCCGTTGCCCGCGACGACGTGCGTGATCTCGGGAAAGCGTTTGAACGCCTCCTGTTCGCCCGTCTTCCAGGTCCCTTTGATGAACTGCACGATCGCAACGCGCTGCCCGTGACCTGCCGCGCGAATGGCCACGCCGAACGCGGAGCTCGACTTCCCTTTTCCTTCGCCGGTGTGCACGAGCACCACGCCGCGCTGCTCGGTCTTCGTCTTCCGCGCATCGCGCTGCGACTTCTGCAGCGCCTTCATGGCCTCGCGATGTTCGTCTTCGCTCTCGGTGCTCACCGGTCTCCTATGGCACGAATCATCGGGAGCTCCACCGCTTTGAGGTAGGGCACCTTCCACGCCATCGCATCGTCCCAGCTCATCCCGCCGAGCACCTGTACCGCGCGCATCGGCCCCGCGTGCGCGATCCAAAGATGGCATGCCGCGGGGTCGAGGGATCGCCACCACGCTTCGATGCGCGCGGAGAGCTCCGCGAGACCCTCGCCGCCTGGGGGACGAGCGCTCTTCCAGTTCTCCATCCAGTGCGAGAGGCGCGCGCCGTCGTCGGCTTCGATTGCGGCCCAGGTTCGGCCTTCCCAGACGCCGAAATCGAGTTCACGAAGTTCGGGGCGGACCTGAACGTCGACCGCCAAATGCTGGCCGAGGCGATGCGCCACCTCTCGGCAGCGCGTGAGGTCCGAGGTCCAAATGCAGTCCGCATTGGGAACCGTTTCGAGGGCGTCGAAGGGTGCGACCGCAACGTTGGTCACGCCGTAGCAAACCCCGGACGTGAGCGGCGGCGCGTGGCGTATTGCGACGAGGCTCATGTCGCGAGCACCAGGAGAACGAGCACTTCACCGATCTGTTCCATCGCGCCGAGAAAGTCGCCGGTGATGCCGCCGGTGCGCGCGCGAAAACGCCACCCGCAGATCACCGTCGCCACCGCGAGCACCATCACGATCGTCCATGCGCTGGCGGGGACCAGGAGGAGAAGCAGCCCGCACCACAACGACGCGACGACGAGCTGAGGCGTGCCGGCCCGGGTCAGAAGCCGGCTTTTCGCAGCGGCGTCCCGGGTGACATAGGGGAGTGCGCGCATCAGCCAAATTGGCGGCGTTCGCGCAACGCCGTGGGAGAGCACCAGCGCAAGAGGCGCGCCCTCGCCGAGCTGAACCAGCAGTGCGACTCGGAGGACGACGGAGACGAGGAGTGCGAGAGCCCCAAAGACGCCGATGCGGCTGTCCTTGAGGATGTCCAGCACCCGCTCTCGGGTGTACGCGCCGCCGAGGGCATCCGCGGTGTCCGCAAGACCGTCCTCGTGAAAGCCGCCGGTGAGCATCATGCTCGCAGCGAGAGCGAGGATCGCCTGCGCCGTGGAGCCGGCGGGCGCCGCGAGCATCCAAACGACCGCGCTTGCCGCGCCGACGAGCGCGCCCACAAGGGGAAAGTGGGCCGTCGCCCAGCGCCATTCCTCGGTGGTGTAGGGAAAGCCCCCAACCGGAACGCGCGTGAGAAACACGACGGCCGCACGAATTCCGCGAAGCAGCGCGTGCATCAACGATCCGGAACGCCGGCTTCGTCGAAGGTGGCCATTTCCGCGTGCCAAACGCATGCCTGCTCCAGGAGCGGAAAGGCGGCGAGGGCACCGGTTCCTTCCCAGAGGGCAAAGTCGAGATCGAGGAGCGGGGCGGCGTTGAGGGCGCGAAGAACCGCCTGGTGACCGGGCTCGCGCGAGCGGTGCGCGAACACCAGCGAGGAACGAACCTCCGGAACCATGCGGCAGAGCGCGAGCATCGCCGCGCTGACGATGTAGCCGTCGACGAGGATGACGGCGCGGCGGGCGGCGGCTTCCCGCGCGGCACCGACCATGGCAGCGATCTCTCGCCCGCCAAACTCGCGAAGCGCCTCGCGGGGGCTCGTGGGAGAAACGCGTGCGAGGGCGTCGGCGACCACAGAACGCTTTTGGCGTAGCTGCTCCGCGCTGATGCCGGTTCCCGCGCCCACGAAGTCGGACGCGTTGCCGCCGAGGAGTGACGCGGCGAGAGTTGCGGCAGCGGTGGTGTTGCCAATGCCCATTTCGCCGAGGATCACGACGCGCGGATTTTCGAGGTTTCGTACCGCGTCCGCGCCGGCCTGCAGGCACCGTTCAAGGGCGTCCGGGGAAAGGGCGCTTTCTCGCCGAAGGTCGCCCGCGTCGACGCGCTCCGCGAGGGCGAAGACGCTCGCCGAAGCGGTCGCGGAGACGCGGTGAAACACCCCGGCGTTCGGCGCTGCGATCGACTTGGTCCCGTTCACGCCGACGTCAAAGACGCGGAGGTCGATGGTGAGGTGTCGACACGCGACGCTTGCGGCCGCCCCGCCGCCTGCAAAGTTGGCGAGCATCGCCGCGGTGACTTCTGCGGGGTAGGCGCTCACGCCGTGTTTCGTCACTGGGTGATCCGCCGCAAAGAGCAGCGCAAACGCGGGCCGCGCTGTCGGCAGTTCACGATCTTGAATGCCGGCCAGTCGTACGACGAGGGACTCGAGGCGCCCGAGACTTCCGCGGGGCTTCGTCAAGCGATCCTGACGCGCCGCGGCTGCGCGCGAGGCTTCGGCACTCGGTTCGGGAAGGGTCACCCTCCGGCGATTCCACGCATGAGGGCACGGGTCAATCGCCGAAGGTGCGCGCGAACGCGATTTCGAAGCTGGTCACGGACGTGCGTGGACCTAGACCTTTCGCGTGAATGTGAAACAAAGCGTTTCTTCGGTGGTTCTTGCGCTCGCGCTGCTCGCCGGTTGCTCCGATTCGGCGGAGGTTCTGAGCCCCGCGGACGCTCGCGCAGAGCTGATCAACCGCAACTGGCTCGACGTTTGGCCCGAGAGCGCGGACGACCATCTGCACGTCTTTCGCTTCACCCCTTCGATGGGCGGAGGCGTTTACCAGGACCGAACGGTCTTCGAGGGCAAGTTCGAGCTCTTCACCTTCGAGGCCACAGGGGACACGCTTCGAATCGTTTTTCCGGGCAAGGACGAACGCCACGAGACGGCGTATCAAATTGAACGCATCGACGGTCCCGCGCCCTTCAACCGGCGCCTCGTCCTCGAGGACAGCCCGCGCGGTCCGTCGATCTACTATGGTTACGACGAGGGAAGCACAGACGTCCCGGCCGGCCTGACGATGCCCCTCAACTGACGCGTCCGATCGCGACCGGCGCGCGATTTCGGACTCCCGCCCGGCTCGCCGAAGCGCGCGGTCGTGGTTACGATCTCCAGGATGTCCTTTGCTGAGGCGATCGAGCGCTGGAAAACGGAAGGTCGCGCGTCGCTCGAGAACGGTCGCATCAAGTTCGCGCCGGCGCGCGATGAGCCCCCTCGGGAAGTCCTGCGCCGCGCGTACCAGTGGATCGTCGATCGCGCGGTGGTTTGCGGTGCGCCGGATCTTTCGACGGGGACGTCTTCCTACGCGTCGTACGTGCTCCTGCCCCTCCTCACGCTGGTCACGCGTCAGCGACTGCTGATCGTCGGTGCGCCAGGCCGCGGCAAGACGACGATCGCAACGCTGATGGCGCTTCTTTCGGGGGAGACGCTTTCGCAGGTGCGGCGCAACACGCAGCACGGTCACCCGCAGCTCACGACCGCCGATCTCTTAGGCGGGCCGCTTCCGGGCAACCTGGTGGAGGCGAAGACCGCGAGTGACGTCGA
>JBCDAA010000167.1:0-18133 GCA_039186435.1 Myxococcota bacterium
CTCACGCTCGCGGCGCTCAAGGATGCGCGTCCAAATGCCGACGACTTCGTCCGCCGTTCGGACCTGAAAGTCGCCGGTGCCGATGTTCCACAGAACCTGGGTGTAGCCCCGCTCGGCGATCAGACGATCGACGCGAGGGGAACGCGTGCCGCCAGGGGGTCGGAACAGAAACGGACGCACCCCGATGATGCCTTCGATGGCGTCCTGGGCCGTTTCAATTTCTGTGATGACCGTTGGCGTGTCCGCGAGGGGGAGGGGGGTGTGCTCGTGGGTGTGGTTGCCGACGAGATGCCCGCGACGAACGATGTCCCGGAGGATTTCGGCTTGCGCGCGAATTCGTGCGCCCATGCCTTCGACTTTGTTCGTGGTCACAAAGAAGACCGCTTTGAGGTCGGCCTCGTCGAGGTAGCGAAGGAGACGGGGCGTGCTTCGCCGATCCGGGCCGTCGTCGAAGGTAAAGAGGATGAGTCGATTCGCCGTCGACCCGGTGATCACCTCGCCGTTCTGGAGCGCCTCGCCCACCGCGCGTGAGGTACGGACCTCATCGGTGGTGAAGACCATGTCCACCGACTCATCGGTTTCTTCGGTCGTTTCGATCGTGTCGATCGCGAGAGGGCTCGCCTCGGGAAGGGCGCCGCTCGCGTGCGCGCGGGAGAGGAGGCGAGTGTGGGACGCCTGCTCCGTCGCCAGCGCGCCAATGGCCAACGCCACTGCGCAGGAGAGGATTTGAAGCGCCTTTTTCCAGGTCACGAGAGCAGGGTACGACTTGCACCTACATTGCTCAAAAAAGCGGCTTTACGCGTCGAGGTACGTTTTGACGGGGGTCCATTCCGGTTCGGAGAGGAAAAGAAATCGACGGCCGCCTTCCCGAAGCACGAGTGTGAGCTTGATTCGGTCGCCAGCGCGTTCAACCGACCACGACGCCGCTTTCTGGATCGCTGCGTGGGCACGTTCGGAGGCTTTGTTCTCGAAGGTAGGGCGCGCTGGTGCGAAGTGGAGTGTGATCCGGTCGACGCGACCGCCGAACCTCTCCTCGAGGTGCTTCTGGATGAACTCGACTGCGAGCACAAGCTCGCCTTATCGCCTCGTCGAACAGCTGCAGAGACTACACCGCGATCATCCTGCAGCTCCTAGGGAAGTGCGGAGAACCCCTGGAGAAACTGCCAACCCCAAATGCAGGCGAGCGCTACAAGATTGAGGATGCCAGTGATCGCGGCAAGGTTGGCTCGTGGCGTGTTCGTGGTTACTCCAAGGAACGTTCCCGCGAGAGCGAACGTCACCGCAGGTCCCCACACAAGAGCGCGAACCTCTGCCGGGAGGCGCCATGCCGTCAAGGAGACAACGACTGAAAAGAAGACGAGGACTGCAGAGATTGTAGAGGTTTGTCTCTCTCTCCGATTCTTTGGGCTCTCGTCCAAGAAAGGCTCGTCCATCGCGACACGGTAAGCCGCGACGGGATCTGGTGGTAGTACAGCGATCGATTTCAGCACACACGAGCTCATGTTGCGCGCTGCCAATTGGTACGACCGGGCGTTCGGTCTCTCCCGCGCCCGAACCGTATGCTGTATGGCGAATCCTACCGCGAGGAAAAACTAAGCGGCAGCTGGAACGTCGCGGTCGGGCCGCCCTCCGGTGAGGGGAAGGTCCATCGGCTTGCGACCGCCTGTAGACACCCAACAAAGGGAGGCGGCGCTTCCGCATCGGTGATGACCCGGACGCGGCGGACGGTTCCGTCGCGCCGCACGGTGACCCGAAGCGCGTAGCTTCCTTCGAGGGTGGGATTCATCTGTCGCAGCGTTCGCTCGTAGCAGCGCTGAAGACGTCGCACGGTCGGCTGCACAACGGCCTGAATGTCGTCGGGCGCGATGTAGCCCGCGGCGGGACGCGCGGGTGCCAAGGCCGTTGCCTCAAGCACGGAGCCTTCGTCCGCCATCGCAATGCGGGCCACGTGGCGACGTCCCCGGCGATCCCAGCCCACGATGTCGAGCTCCCGCGGAGGAACCCGCATCGCGAGGGCACCCGCGACGTCGAAGGGAGTCCCGTCGATCTCCCAGCGAACGATGTGATCCAGCTCCGGAACCTCGAGAACCGGCCAGTTGTCGTCGCCCGCTTCGAGGGCGCGCGCCACCGCAACGCCGCCGAGGGCCGTCGGTGAAAAGTCCGCGTGGGAAGTCCAGGTAGCGGGCGCCGGCAAGAGCGCGACGACTTCCTCGCCGCGGCGAACCTCGACGACCCCTTCGTCCACCGTGACCGCGACGCGCTCTTCCTCCCGGCGGACGTCGAAGCGCGTGCCCCGGACCTGCACCGTGTACCCGGCGGCTTCGATGAGGTAGTGCGTGCCGGTTCGAACCTGGCTGCTCACCCGGCCGTGTCGAAGCGCGAGGGTCACGCCGTCTTCGCGAAGTGCGATCAGGCCGAGTTCCGCGTCCCCGTTGAGAGAAAATCCGGTGCGCTCCGCAATGCGAACGTGCACCGCGCCTGCGGCGAGCTGGAGGACGTCTTCCTCGACGAGGGCGGTTCCAACCTCGACCTGCTGATCGGCGACGGTCGCGCGACCCCCCACCGCAACAACCGTCGCTTCGAGCGCAGCTGCGGGTGCCGGCGGCGTCTCTTCGACGACCGCGACCGAGGGAGCTTCCGTAGGCTCTTCGGGCGTGGCGGGCGAACGACCAAGAATCGCCAGCGCAACTGCCGCCGCCATCGCAAGGACGGTGGCGACGACCCAGCGCTGCCCCGACTGCTGTCGCGCGGCGCGTCGCACGGGGAGCGACATCCGATCGAAGTCGACCACCGGCGGCGCCGAGGTGCGGATCGTGTCGGCGACGTCGTCGTACGCACCCATCGAAGCGAGCGCGTCGCTGCAGATCTCACAGTCCTTCAAATGCGCTTCGACCCGTGCGCGGCCCGCGTCGCTGAGGGCTCCCTCGTGGTACGCCAAAAGCGCGCGCCACTTCGGTTCATGCCGTGGACGCTCGCGGAGCGCCTTGGTGATGTTGGCCTCCATGCGGTCCCAGTCGAAGCTCGGCGCCGGGGCGCTCGCGACTTCTGCCATTACTCCCGCGAGGGCAATGGCTTCCGCACCCACCCGCTCGGGGACCTCCGGAACCGTCTGGGATTGAATCTCGCGCTGGACTTCCGCGTAGCCGCGAATCCTCGCGAGGGCATCCTGGCAAACCTCGCACGCCGCCACGTGCCTTTCGAGAAACGCGGCGGAAGATTCGCTCAGTACGCCGGCTTCCCAGGCGAGAAGCGCGCGCCATTTGGGCGAATGGGTCACCGCTTGCCCCCGGCCTTGTCCGTGGTGAGCGTCTCCACGACAGCGGCGAGAGTCGGCTCCTCCCGAAGCGCGGCGTAGAGTTCTTTGCGCGCGTAGAAGAGTCGCGTGCGCACGGTGAGCACCGGCGCATCCACAATCTCCGCGATCTCCTTTGCGGCGAGTCCTTCGAAGTCGTGAAGCACCAGGACCGTGCGCTTCTTGTCCGAGAGTCGATCCACCAAACGATAGAGCGCCGCAATGCGCTCGTTGCGTTCTGCTGCCGCGTCGGGTTGCTCCACCGGCGCCGAGTCAGCCTGTCCCTCCGGAACGGGAACGTCCGCGAAGCGGGGGCGGGATCGCTTTCGCCGAAGATGCATCTTCGTCACGTTCGCGGTCAGGCGATAGAGCCAGGTGGTGAACTTTGCATCACCGCGAAAGCCGCCGATGGACCGGAACACGTGAATGAAGACGTCCTGCACCACGTCTTCGATCTCGTTGGAGGGACCCATCACGCGATGAACAATGCGCGCGACGGTCTCCCGGTAGTTTCGGAAGAGTTCCTGGAAGGCGGCTTCTTCGCCTGCTTGGGCACGAACGATTAAGGGATCCACGGGTCGCGGCTCGGACCTTTTTCGGACGGGAAGGGCTGCTTTCGTTGCCACGCTCATCGATTTCTTCGTTGTGTGAGGGGGCGGCGGCATTCACCCCATGGTTGCGGGTCTGCGAACGCCGGTCTACAAGCCGGGCCCGGAGGTACACGTGCTGGAGGTCGAGGGCCTCACCAAGCGATACGGAAGCCGAACCGCCGTTGACGGGATTCAGTTCCACGTCAAAAAGGGGGAGATCGTTGGCTTTTTGGGGCCGAATGGCGCTGGAAAGAGCACGACCCTTCGCATGATCACTGGGTTTTTGGCGCCGAGCGGCGGTCGGATCCGGGTGGCGGGGGTTGACGCGCTTTCCTCGCCTCAGGAAGCGAGGCGGCACATCGGCTACATGCCGGAAGGCGTTCCGCTCTACCTCGAGATGCGCGTCTTCGAGTACCTGGGCTACCGCGCGGCCCTGAAGGGAATTCCCCGACGCGACGTCGCCAAAGCGACCGACCGAGCCCTCGAGCAGGCCCAGATCACCGACGTTCGTGATCGCATCATCGGTCAGCTCTCCAAGGGCTACCGGCAGCGGGTCGGCCTCGCGGATGCGCTCATCGCAGACCCGCCCCTTCTGATTCTCGACGAACCGACGAGCGGTCTCGACCCCAACCAGATTCGGTCGATTCGCGATCTCATCAGCGGCTTCGCCGGCGAAAAGACGGTGCTGCTCTCCACGCACATCCTGCCCGAGGTCGAAGCCGTCTGCGGGCGCGTCCTCATCATCAACAAGGGCAACCTCGTTGGGGAGGGCAAGCCCGGCGAACTTCGCGGCTTGGGTCATCCATTTCGGGGCGGCAGAGCGCGGCAACGGAGCTCCGTTCGGTTCACGGGCGCGGGGACCGTCGAAGCATTCGACAAAGCGCTCAGCGTGCTGGATGCACGAGTGGAGCTCGATGGGGACGGAACGCTCGTCAACGGCCTTGTCCAGCTTGATGGGGAGGATGCGCCCGAGCTGGTCTTCTCCGCCGTCGCAGAAGCCGGCCTTCGGCTCCGAGAGCTGCGTACGATCGGAACCTCCCTCGAAGACGTCTTCGCGACGCTGACCACCGACGAAGCGGCGGAGGAAGAAGAATGAGCGCGGCGTGGATCATCGCGAAGCGAGAGATTCGCTCGTACTTCGTTTCTCCAATCGCGTACGTGCTCCTCGTCGCCTGGATCTACATCACGGGGCTTAGTTTTTACCTCCTCGTGAACTGGTTCGCGGGCAACCCGAGCGCGGGCGGGAGCAACAACCCCGTCAGCATGTTCTTCGGGCAGACGGTTCTCTTCTGGCTGCCGCTGCTCATCTTCGCGCCGGTGATGACGATGCGACTCTTCGCGGCCGAAAAGTCCGCGAACACGATCGAACCGCTGATGACGGCGCCCGTGAGCGACCTGAGCATCGTGCTCGGGAAGTACGCCGCGGCCCTCGTCTTCTGGGTCGTGCTTTGGATTCCGACGCTCCTCTACGTGTGGATCGTGAGTCGCTACGGCGACGTCGATCGCGGCATCGTTCTCGCGAGCTACATCGGCGTCTTCGGCATTGGCCTTTGGTACATGGCGTGGGGCATGCTCGCGAGTGCGCTCGCGCCCAACCAGATGATCGCCGCGGTGCTCGGCTTCTTCGTCCTCGGGGCGTTCTTTGTCGCCGGCATTGGCCAGTTCGTCGTGTACGGCTGGGTTCGCGACCTTCTTCAGTACGTCAGCGTTTGGTCGCACATGGCGGACTTTTCGAAGGGGGTCGTCGACAGCCGCTACCTCGTCTTCGACATCAGCATGGCGGCGCTTGCGATCTTCCTCACCGTGCGGGTCGTGGGCTGGCGGAGGATTCAAGGATGAGCGACGACGCTCTCGCCGAAAAGCACGCGGCGCTCCGCATGCACGCCATCATTGGCTCGCTCCTGGTGGGTCTCATCGCCTTCGAGGTGAACTACCTTTCGTTCCGCCATTTTTCGCGCTGGGACGTCACCGAGGACGAGCGCTTCACGCTCTCGGAGCGCACCGACGAGGTGCTCGCTCGCCTGGAAAAGGACATCGAAATCGTTGTCCTTCTGAGCGACGCGGAACCGAATTTCGGGGACGTTCGCGAGCTTGTGGATCGCTACCGCGCAGGAAGTCCGCGGGTGCGCGTGGTCTACATCGATCCGGACAAGCAGCCCGGGGAAGCGCGGCGCGCGGCCGAACGCTACGACATCGAGATCGGGGTCGTGTCCTCCGGAGAGTCCTTCGCGGACGTCGCGGCCGTCGTCACCGCCGAAGGGCAGCGCTGGAAAATCACCCGGGACGACCTTTTCAGCGTCGACTTCGACAGCCTCGACGAAACGAACGGACCTCAGGTCGACGTGAAGTCCGAGCGCGCGCTGACGGGCGCGATCGTCCAGGTGACGCAAGGGGAGGCGACCAAGGTCTGCATCACCAGCGGCCGCGGCGAATGGGGGCTTTCGGGGGAGCGCAGCCTCTACCTGGTTCGGGAGGAGCTCGAGCGCGAGAACCTCGAGCTTCAGGATCTGCCCGCGGTGGGGCTTCGGGAGATTCCGGAGGACTGCGACGCGGTGTTTGTCCTCGGTCCGCAGCGCGCGTTTGCGCCGGAGGAAGCGCGCCGTCTGACGGACTGGGTCAAGGCCGGCGGTCATCTCCTTCTCGCCTTCGATCCGATTTTCGATCGCGATGAGGTCGAGGCGACCGGTTTTGAGGACCCCCTTCGTGATCTCGGCATCGTGCTCGATCAGACGGTGGTCCTCGAACTCGACCCGCGCTTCGTGCTGCGCGGCGATCCCACGGACCTCTTTGCGGTGGTTGGCTTTGGCGATCACCCGACGACGAACGCCCTCTCGCGCGCGGGGGGGAGCGTTGCGGTTTCGCTCGTGCGAAGCGTGCGCGCGGAAGCCGGCACCGGCGCGACCGAGCTTCTGCTGACCTCGGACGCGGCGTACGCGGAGACGGACATCGGCGGGCTGATCGCGGATCGCGATGTTGCGGCGGACGCCGATGATCTTCAGGGCCCGGTGGGGCTGGCCGTCGCCAACGAGATGGTGGTCGCCCAGAGCGCCGAAGGAGAAACGGTAGGCCGCGTCATCGTGATCGGCGACAGCGACTGGATCGACGGGCCCCTTTTGATGGAGCCGCAGTTCGGCAACCTCGACCTCCTGATGGCGTGGACCGGTTGGCTGACGGAGCGCGAGGCGCTGATCTCGATTCCGCCGCGACGCTCCAATCTTCAGGCGGTGGTGATGAGTGAAGCCGACGTCTCGGGCGTTGCGCTTCGCGTGTTCGTTCTCTTGCCGGCGGCGTTCCTCTTGCTCGGCTTTGCCGTGTGGTGGTCGAGGCGCCAATGAAGCGAACCAACCTAGTCTTGGCGGCGGTTGCGGCGAGCCTCTTCGCCTTCATCGTTTTTTACGAGAAGGACACGCTCAGTAGCGGCGAGCTCGAGGAGACGCGCAATCAGCTTCTGCCGCGATTCGTGCGCGCGCGGGTGGACCAGATGGTCATCGAGCGCGAGGGCGAGCGGCTTGAGATCGTTCGGGAGCGCGAGGATCCGGAGGATCTTCTCGGGACGTGGCGCATGAGCGCGCCGATCGACGCGCTGGCGGACGACGACGCGGTCGGCTCGGCGCTTAGCGCGGTTCAATACGCAAGCGCGCGGCGAACCCTCGAGGACGTCTCCGAGGAGGACGCATCCCGCTACGGGCTCACCGAACCACGACTTCGCGCAAGCTTCACCATCGCCAACGAGTCGACCGAAATCCGCTTCGGCGCGGACGACCCCACGGCGTCCGGCGTGTACATGCAGGTTGGCGCCGCCGTCCACGTCGTCGGCCGCGATGTGTTCGAAGCGCTGGATCATCCCTACGGTCACTTTCGGAGCAAGCGCGTTCTTGAGGAGGGGGTTCTTCTCGCCGATCGCGTGGAGCTAAGCGGGGAAGGGGGCGCGCGAACCCTCTCCCTCGAGGACGGCGGGTGGCGCGTCGCGGAAGCCGAAGGCTCGACGCTCGCGGCGTCCCCGCGGGTCGAAGAGATCCTCCAGACGGTGAACGACTTGGTTGCCGCGCGCTTCGTTGAGGGCGAGCTCGGCGACGCCTGGCTCACCGCTGCGCTACACGTGCCGAGCGAGGAAGGCGACGCGCGAGACGTGCGTCTACAGATCGGTGGAGCGTGCCCCGAGCATCAAGACGAGCGCCTCGCTCGCGTGGACGAAGGCCCGCTCACCTGCGTTCTTACAAGTCGTCTGGATGCGCTTCTTCGGCCTCTCGCGGACCTTCGGGAGCTTCGACCGATCACGCGGAGCGACCTCGAGCTCGAAGAACTTCGCCTCGAGACGGCCGGCACGACCCTCACCGTCGCGCAGCCGGAAGGGTCGTGGCAGTGGACCCTCGATCGGCGGGGTCGCACGCAGTCCGGCGCCGCGGACGACGACGCGCTGGCGGACTGGCTTCAGTCGATTCGGCGCGCGCGCGCGGACGCGGTGGTTCCTTCGGCCGACCTCCGTGCGCACGGCCTCGACCCGGCGGCGGGAACGCTCACGATTCGAACCTCCGACGAGGCGACCGAGGTGCTGCACATCGGAAGCGTCTCCGCGGAGGGCCTCTACCTCCGGCGCGGCGACGAGCCAGTGGTGCTGATCGTACCGAGCGACGCCGAAGCGCTCCTCACGCCGAACGCATCGCGTTTGCGAGCGCGCAGGATCTTGGACGAGGCATCTCGCGCGGTGACCCGTCTGGCAATCTCCCGCGACGGTATCGTCGAGCGCCTCGAAGATCAGGACGGCGGCTGGCAAATCAAGGCGCCCATTGCCGCGCCCGCAACCCCGGATACCCGCGAGCTGGCCCGAACGTTGGCGCGCCTCCAGGCGGAGCGTTTTGTCGCGGACGAGGCAGGGCCCGAGCATGGCTTCGGGCAATCGCTCAGCGTGGCGATTCATCTCGAGCCCGAAGAGGGGGACCCGCGCGATGTCACGCTCGAGTTCGGGTCCGCAGCCGAGGGTGGTGTGTTCGCGCGCCTTCAGGGGGACCCGGCGGTCTTCGTCGTTTCGGAGAGCCTGGTCGACTCGCTGCGTTCGCCGCGCGTCGACCGGGGACTTCTTCGGAGCGAGGTTCTCTACCTCGAGCGTCTCACCGTCGAGGTGGAAGGCCGCCGCGCTGAACTTACCCACGACGGAAGTCGCTTCGTCGGAAGCGACGGACCCTTGGATGGGGAAACAAGCGAAGCGATTGCAGGTGCGCTCGAGCGTCTCCGGATGGAGGGAGCGACACGTTATGGACCTGCCACCGTCGCCGAAGGCCTCGTTCCGCCACGCGCCCAGATCGAGGTGGTGCGCGACGCAGAGGGCGAGGAAAGCCGCTTTACAATCTGGATCGGCGCGCCGACGGGCGAACGAAACGACGTCTATGTTCGGCGCGCGGACTTGGACGTGACGTTTACGATCGACGAGGACCGCATCGCGCCGATTTTGCGCGTTCCGTAGCGCAAGTTCGCCGCGCCGCTTCGCTCGCGCGGTACTACCCTGCGGGTATGCGGGATGTTCCTTGGTGGGTCGACTTCGTTCGAGCGGGGATGTCCGCCAAGACCCGGGCTCGATACGGTGAGCTCCCCATCGACGATCGAGGGCACGGCTACGACGCGTTCGGAGCCCACCGCGACGGCGCTGCGATCGGACACGCGACGACGGAGTTCCTCTACCGCTACTGGTTCCGGGTCAAGAGTATCGGTCACGCCCACATCCCTGCGAAGGGTCCTGTGATCGTCGCCGCGAACCACAGCGGCACGCTGCCCTTTGACGCCATGATGGTCTACGCGGATCTCTTGCGGCGTACTGATCCGCCGCGTCTTCCGCGAGCCGTCGCGGATAGCTTCGTGGCGGGTCTGCCTTGGGTTGGGCTGGCGTTCGCACGGTCGGGAGTGGTGGGCGGTGCGCGCCGAAATGTCGAGGCCTTGCTGAGCGCAGGCGAGCTCGTCGTGATCTTTCCCGAAGGCGTACCGGGAATCAGCAAGCGATTCGACGAACGCTACGAGCTCCAGCACTGGCGCGGCGGACACGCCGAGCTCGCCATCCGATTTGGCGCAACCGTTGTTCCGGCCGCGGTGGTCGGCGCGGAAGAACAGATGCCGCAGCTTGCACGCTTGCCGCTTCGCCTCTTCGGCGCGCCGTTCTTGCCGGTGCCGGCAACGCCGTTCCCGCTGCCTGTGCGCTACCGAATCGCGTACGGCGCGCCGATTCGATTCTTGTCGACGGACTCCGACAATCCGGAAGTGATTCGCCGCGCCGCCGATCGCGTTCGCGATGCGGTTCGAACGCTCCTCGACAGCGAGCTCGAAGCGCGCGAAGGCGTGTTTCGATGAGGTATCTGGTCACCGGAGCGACGACTCCCCTCGCGGTCGAAGTGATCCGCGCGCTTCTCGCAGAACCCGAGACCGAGACGGTTCTCGGCGTCGCCAACGAAGCGCGACGCTCGATGCCGATTCGCGATGGGCGTCTTCGCTACCTCCGTTTTGATCTCACGCGTGAACGCTCCATTCGAAGCTTGATGTTCGGACCGGTACGCGAAGTAGGGGTTCAGTGCATTGTCCACCTCGCCGTTCACCGGAAAATCCGGCACGGCAAGAAGGCGCGCGCGCTCCACGTGGACGCGCCGCAACGAGTGCTTCGATTTACGGAGCGTGTTCCCTCCGTCGAGCAGTTTGTCTACTGCTCGTCCGCGCTCGTGTACGACGTCGATGCGCACCTGCCGGTCCAGGTGGATGAGGAGCACCCGCTGCGAATCGGATCGGGGGTTCCCCCGCACGTTCTCGATCGGGTTGCCGCGGACTTAGCTGTCTGCGGGCGCATGGGGATGTCGCGCGTTCGCATCGCGGTTCTCCGTCCTGCCGAGTGCCTCGCCGAAGACATGGGAAGCCAGCTCCTCGACTACCTTCAATCGCGCGTTTGTTTTCGTCCGGTGGGGTTTGATCCGATGGTCAACCTCATCAGCGTTGAGGACCTAGGTCGAGCGCTCGCGCACGCCGCGATTCGCAGAGCGCAGGGCGTATTCACGATTCCGGGCCTCGACGCGCTCCCTCTCTCCTGCGTGATCCGGCGTTTCGGCCGACGCGAGGTGCCGATTCCGGGGCCGCTTCTGCGCCCTCTCTACGGCATTCGGCGCCGAGTAACAGGGGCTGACTTTCGCTACGGTATGCACCATCGCCAGTTTCATTTCGGCGGTGTTCTCGACGGGCGTCGCGCGCGCGAGGCGTTCGGGTACGAGCCTCGCGTACCCGTTCGATGGCCCCTTCGACTGGACGAAGTCGGGAAACGAGCGCAGCGGCAGAACACCCGTACGCTCCGCGGCGTTCTTGCCCGGGTGAGCGATACGGCGATCTAGGACAAGTGGAGCCGGTAGAGCTCCTGGAAGCGATGGCACGCTTGTTCGGCGCCTTCCTGATCTCGACCGTATCGCGTGGTGAGCAGCGTCCAAATCTCGGAGCTCAACCACGTCGCGAGGGGAATGGGACCGTCGAAGCGCCCGCGTTGGTGAAAGCCAACTCGCGGACCGCGCCAGTGCCCAGACAAACCAACGAAGACGTTGTCTTTCTGACCGAGGGGCTTGAGCGTCGGAACTCCGCGCGGCTTGGTAGGCGTTGCTCAAAGCCGCCGCATCTTGAGGGGTCGTCGGCAGCGACCACCTCGCCTTCAGCCAAGGCGAACGAAGTGCCCAGACCGCCTCGAGGGTGGTGTGGTGTTCGTCGAAGTCGAAGGGTCGCTCTTCGAGCTCTGCAAGGATCTGAAGAAGGCCGCGGATCACCGCAGGGCACGCGCCTTCGGTGGGGGCGCTCATACGCTCGAAGAACGCGCGCCAGCGGTCGAGGGAGCGGCCTTTGGGACCGCCCGACGCGTATCGTCGCCGGCTTCGATGCAAGAACCCCGGACAATGCTCCGGTGCCGGCACGGTGAGGTCCCACAACATCGCTTCAAGCAGGTTCGTGGATGAGGGTTGAAACGTGCCGCGCATAAGGCGACCGTCCTTGGCTCGGACCATCACTTCCCGTCTGGCCCCCGAGCACCGCACCACGGCGGTCCCGTCGATCTGCCCGGCGGTGACCTCCCAGGTCCATCGAAGGTCGGGACGTCGCCAACGAAGGACGCCGCTATGAAGGTCGTGGCATGCCACCGGAGAGCCTGCGTGTCGTTTCAGGCCGCCACTCCCGTCCTCGGGACCGTTGGCGCTGACGACGACGCTTTCCTCGTCAACGAGGGCGCCGCTGGCTTCCGTTTTCAGGACCTGAAGGAGATCTCGCGTTGCGCGGGACCAAACCGCCCACGTGCCCACCGAGCTTTCGCCCGCCACCAGCTTTGACGCTGGGAGGTCGTAGAGACTGCACGAAAAGCCGGAGTGAACCCATTGGCCGCCTCCGCGCTGTTCCCAGCTCACTCTTCGGTTTCGACCGCTTCGATCGTCTCGTGGCCGCGGTAGTCCATCAGACCATCGGAGTTGTTGAACCCTGCGGAGCTGATGCGTGTGAAGCGCCCGTTGACTTTGATCTTGTTGCCGACCGCGAGGTCGACCGGAATCGGAAGGAGTCCCGACTCGGGGGGAGGCGGCTCGTAGCGGCCTCGCTCGTTGAGCGCGACGGCCTCGTCGATCTGCTCCTGGTTCTCCGCGTAGCCGACGATCATCATCATCATGTCGCGGTCGTCTTCGTCCCGCGTGTCGGCGATGCGCATATGCGGCGCGAGAACGCGGCAGTCGCGATCGTGGCGACGGTCGCACTCGGGCGGCGTGTAGATGTCGACGATGTACCCGGTGACCGCCAGCTCGTTGTCGATGGTGTTCCGGAGGCGCGCGCGTACGCCGTACACGCTGTAGGAACTGTCGGCGTATTGGGTTGGGTGAGGTGGCGGCGGCAACGTTGGAACCGGAGGTAGGTTGGGCTCAACCTCCGGAAGGCGCTCGACGTTCAACTCGCTCTCGGTCTCTCCGCAGGCGAAGAGGCTGAGCAAAACCAGAATGAAGGCTCGATTCATGTGCAATTCCACCGGGAAGCGGCGCGACGCTACCACGCGCCTTTCCGGGAGCACAAGCGCGCTCAGCGGCACCCGGGCGTAGACGCCGCAGCCGCGTTTCGAAGGGGGGCAGGGGCAAGATCGCTCCGGGCACGGGCGAGCGCGGCTTCCGCCTCCGGCCCGCCGATCGCCGCGATGGCCAGCACCGCTTCGGCGCCCACCTCGACATCCGGCGCCCAGGGATTGGGCCGTAGCGCCCGCTCCATTACCTGGACCAGTGGGGCGACCGCATCCTCCTCGCAGCGGGTTCGCGCGAAGTGAATCCCGGCGCGTAGAACCACCGGCCATTCGCGATCGTCCTCGAGGCGCGGGACGACCAGCGCCCATCCTTCGGGGCGTCCCGACCGCTCGAGGGCCTCGACCGCGGCCGCGCGTACGTCCTTGGCGCGATCGCCGAGCGCGGCCTGCAGAATCGGAAACGCGCGCGGAACGTCGTGAAGGGCGACCACGCCGGCGGCGCGAACCATCGGCCAAGGATCACGCCGGGCACGAAACGCAACGCGCTCGACGTCCTGGTTGGTGGGGGTTCCGAGTCCTCGAATCGCAGCCACGCGGACGCGCGGGTAGTCGTCTTCGAGCGCCGCGCGAAAGATCGTCGGCTGCCTTTCGCGAAGGGCGAGCGCCTCGAGGGCGCCGGCGCGAAGCATCCACTCCTCCGCCTCTACGAGGTTCTCGAGCCAGGTTTGAATCCCGGCGTCGTCTTCGAGGTCGCGCGCAGCCAAGAGCAGCCGCCAACGACCTGCGAAGTCGAGCTCGCGCGTCGACGCTGCTCGCCAGGCCGCAGCTGCAAGCGCGCGGGTAGGGGCGCCGCCTCGTGCGAGAGAAAGCGCCGCCGCTGCGAGCGCACCGTCCGAGGCTCGGTCGATCCACGGACGAAAAACCACCGCTTCCTCAGGCTGGCGTTGAAGCACGGTGCGGAGGGCCTCGCGTAGTGGCGGGCGCTCCGCCGCACCGTCTGCGCCGAGGGCTTCGAGAATCACCGGGAGGGCGCCCTCTGGATAGCGACGACTCAACACCAGCGCGGCGCGGTCGCCGGGCGGTCCAGGAATGGTCGCAACATGGCGCAGGATTTCCGGGTGCCCACTTTGCTCGGCTGCGCCGAGGGCCGCGTCACGAACCTCCGGATCCCCATCGAGGATCGCCCGAAGGAGCGCGTCGCGTCCTTCGTCCGTATCGCCTCGCGCCGCAAACACCCGAAGCGCGAGGCGTCGCTCGCCGGTCGGCATGTCGGGCCATCGCGCGGCAAGCGCGGTTACCGCGGGTACTCCGATCGCGATGAGCAACGGGACGACCTCCCCATTCCCCTCCGCGAGACGGTTCAGCAGCACCTCCAAACCGCCGCCGGAATCGAGGGGCGTATAGGCGGTGACCTCGCCGAGGCCGACGTGGGGCGCGTCCGAGCGATCGAGCACGATCGACAGACATCCTGTCCGCACGGGAGAGGGAAGCTCGACCCGAAACGGACCCTCGCCCGCCGGAAGCTCGACGCGCACGCGGCCACCTTCGTAGACCACCCACAGAGCACTCGGTGGTGCTGTTCCATCCCGTGCGAGCGGCGTGATCGAAAGAGCTTCGAGGGGGAGGTCACCGCCGATCCAATCGAGGGTCACGAACTCCCAAAATCCGCCTGCGGGGTGACCCTCGATCCATCCGGTGGCGGCGTCCGCATCCGTCAGCGCGAGGGGGGGCGGAACGAGATCGGCTGGGTGTCCAGCGGCAGACGATGCGGCGCGCGGTGCAAGCGCCTGCATGATGGGGGCGGCGGCTTCGGCGGAGGTGACATTCAACGGCGTCTCCGCGGGCTGTTCTGGAAGGCGGCGGAGGCTCACCGAACGCAAGGTGCCGCTCGCGGGATCGATCGCCTGCGGAAGAAGGAGCGTTTCGGGCTGTCCGCAGATTCGACGGCTTTCGTCCTCGCTGGCGACCACGAGATCGGCGATCCCGTCTCCCGTTCGGTCATCCGTCTGAAGGACGCTCCGCCGGCGCTCGCCGGGATCGCCCGACCAGTCGAGCCGCCCCTCCCACCGAAGGACTGGCCGGCGACGCTCGATATCGATCACGAAGGCTCGGTGCTGCGTGCCACGGATTTCCGCGACGGCGACCTTCCGGCGCCCGAGGTCGACGACGCGGGTGGTGAGTTCGCCTGCGGCCTCGGCGGGGAGCGGGTGGCGGAGCGTCTGCCGCCCGACCCGAGCGACGAGCACGAGCCCTTCGTCAGCCTCCTCGAGGGTGAGGGTCGTGGGCGCACTCAAGCGAAGCGGCTGAGCGGCCGCGAGGGAGGGGAAAAGGAGGAGGGCGGCAAGACAGCGGAGCACGTGTTCCCCTAACACATCATCGGGGCCGAGCCGGACGCCAGCCCACGTGAGTCGGACGGTCCAAGCGCCGAGCCAAGTGCCGAGCCAAGCGCCGAGCCAAGTGCCGAGCCAAGCGCCGGCCGAGCCAAGCGCCGAGCCAAGCGCCGAGCCAAGCGCCGAGCCAAGCGCCGAGCCAAGCGCCGAGCCAAGCGCCGAGCCAAGCGCCGAGCCAAGCGCCGAGCCAAGCGCCGAGCCAGCGCCGAGCCAAGCGCCGAGCCAAGCGCCGACTGCGCTCACTCATGTGGGCCAGTGGCTGCTCCAGTGGCCAGTGGACTGGCCACTTGCCCATCCGGTGGAAAGCGCGGTGACCAGGGTATCGGTCACTCGAGTAGCCGGTTGCGGGATGTTTCTCCCTTGCCATTCAACCACTCGGAATTAGGTTGGATTTCTTGTTTTCAGAGCTGGCTCGAAACCACCCTCGGCTGGCTCCCAAACAGGCGTAACATCCTGAAAATTGAGGGAGTATTCACTCTCGACGTCGCGGCTTTCGATTCTGAGAGCGGCGGGACCGAAAGACCCCCGAATCTCCGCGTTTCTCGTCGGCACACCGCATGCACTAGCGATGGACACCGATTGCGTGAGAGGTGGCACGGCCACCGAGAACAAAGCGCTTGGGTGGAAGTGTTGAGCCCCCAAGCCCCCAAACACCCTGGTGGGAGAAGTACCAATGGCCAAGCAGGCACTCCGAAAGCCCCGTCGTTCCGCGAAGAAGAGCGAGGCGGTGGCGAAAGAAACCGAAACCAAGACCGCCGGCGCGAAGAAGCTCGACGGAAGCAAAGAACCGAACCCGAAGCAGCTTGAAAAGGCGCGCACCGAAGCGGAAAAGGCCCTCAAGGAGCTCGAGCGGCAAGGCGCAGGCGACTCCACGCTTTCCCGCTACTTCCGCGAGATGGCGTGTCATCGCGTCCTGACCCCGCAGGAAGAGATCGAAGCCGCCCGCAAGGTCGAGGAGCTGGAGATCGGCTTCTGGGAAGCGCTCTTCGCCTATCCCCCCGTCTTCGAGACCGTCGCCTGTGTCGTCGACCGCAACGTGAAGGAAGAGCCGATCGCGGAACTCGCCGCGATGCGAAAGCTCGCCAAGAGCGCCAAGCGCGGCAAGCTCGGCAAGCGCCAGCAGGAGCGCTGGACCAAGCTCGGCAAGGCCGTGTCGACGCAGCTTCGCGCCGTGGACAGCGACCGCCTCTTCGTGCAGGAAGCCGACAAGGCCGTCCATCGTCTCGCCGGTGACCACGCCCATGAGCGCGACATGGAAGGCGATGAGATTCGCATCACGCCGGCGTTCAAGACCTACCTTCGCGGCGTCGCCAAGGCCCGCCGAGGCCAGCAGCGCGCGAAGAATCGTTTCGTCGCCGCGAACCTTCGCCTCGTCGTCAGCATCGCGCGTCGCTACAACCGCGGCCGCCTTCCGCTCATCGACCTCATTCAGGAAGGCAACATCGGCCTCATGAAGGCCGTCGAGCGCTTTGACCACAACCGTGGCTATCGCTTCAGCACCTACGCCTCGTGGTGGATTCGTCACGCCATCAGCCGCGCCCTGGCCGACAAGGGCCGCGCCGTGCGCATCCCGGTGCACATGCTCGACACCTACAACCGCGTCGCCCGCGCCACTCAGGCCATCGCGACCCGGACCGGCAAGGAGCCCACGCCCCAGGAGCTCGAGAAGGAGACCGGCATCGCCGCCGAGAAGCTCGAGAAGATCAAGGGCTACTGGGCCGAGACCCCGTTCTCCCTCGACCGCCCCGTCAACGACGTGGACGGCCGTAAGTTCATCGACTTCCTCGAGCAGGAAAACGTCCCCACCCCTTACGAGCAGCTCGTGAGCCGCAAGTGGGCCGACGAGGTTCGCCGCCTTCTCGACACCTTGACCCCGATGGAAGCCCGCATCCTTCGCTGGCGCTTCGGCCTCGACGACGAGGACGAGCTTACGCTCAAGGAGATCGGCGACAAGTACAACCTCTCCCGCGAGCGGATTCGTCAGCTCCAGGAGCAGGCGCTTGGAAAGATTCGCCGACAGATTAAGGAGTGATGCCTCAACAGCGTCACTAGCGCGCTCAACACGCGATCGGGAGAGCGGGGCCGCCAGGGTGGTCCCGCTCTCATTATTTAACGCGGATTTTTGCCACGCCGCTTCGTTCACCGCTCACACTTCAGCGTGTCCGTTGCAAACACGGTGATGTTGCCCGCGCTCCTCAACATCCTGGGAACGCTACGCGAGCAAGGGCTTCCGATGGGTGAGCTGCTGAACGCGGCGGGGCTTCGACCCTCCGTCTTCGACCCCATCGATTTTGACGCGCGGATACCAACCTCCGCCGTGCTCGCGGTGTACGACTACGCCGCGCGCGCCCTCGATGACCCCGCCGTTTCGATTCGCATCGCCGAGGGTCAAAAGCCGGAGCATCTCAGCGTGGTTGGCTTTGTGATTGCGACGGCGGCGACAGGGGTTGAGGCCATCACACGAGCGGCCCGGTATGCGCGGGTCGCGTTCGACTACGGGGTCGACTGGCAGGTCTTTGAAGAAGACGACGTCATCCGCATCTCCTTTCCGACGTCGCCCACGACCCTCGCCGAGCGCATCGCGACCGAGGTCGGAGTCGCGGCGTTCCTCCACTACTTTCGAACGATGGGGCGGCAGGACGTTGTCCCGAACAACGTCGTCTTCTCGCACGCCGCGCCCGCGGATGCGCGCGCGCACAAGGCGTTCTTTCGTGGGTCGATCCGCTGGGGGGCTGGCGTTCCGGGCTTCGCCTTCGACGCGGCGTATGCCGAACGCATGGTCCTTCCCAAAGCCGATCGAAGCATGAACCAGTTCTTCGAGCGCTATGCGGACGACCTGCTCGAACAAATGCAGCGCGGAACGACTGCC
>JBCDAA010000168.1:0-18119 GCA_039186435.1 Myxococcota bacterium
GCGGGATCAAAGGTCGCGAGAAGCGTTCCCGCGGTGGCGTCGCGGACTTCGATGACGGTTTTGTGCCAGGCCGAAGCGTGCCGCGTTCCGTCAGCGGAAAAGCAAGCGCTCGTGTGCCGGCCGGTTCGCGTGGCCACGACATCGCCGCCCTTCGTACGGAGCGCCCAACGCCAGTCCTTGGCCTCCTTGTCGTATTCAAGCTGCGACCAGAGAAACGAACCATCGCGGCTTGCCGCTTCGATCCAGCGACCTCGGTGCTCCACCCCCGCATCGTCGCCAAGGGCGCGCACGATCACGTGATCCGTCTTGTAGAGAGCCACGACGCCTGGTGCGACCCAGTTCGCCGAGCCCACCTCTTCACGGGACCGAATCTCCCCTGAACGTGCATCGAGGACGAACGCGGTTCCGCACGTCAGCGCGTACACCTGGCCCGCACCGACCACGAGGTCGACGCCTTCATTCCCACTTCCTGGAAGAAGTGCGGCCTCCCACAACCGCTCCCCCGCCCGCCATGACGAAACTCGGTAGCGGCCTTTCGCACCGCGACGTTTCGCATCCCCGTTCCACCCGCCTTCGCCCGTAAAGACGACATCACCGGCGACCACCACGGACGCGATCGTTCCCCACTCGTCGAGCGGCAGCACCGCCTTTCGCTTGCCGAGTTTGCGCGCTGGCGCTGCGGCTTTCGGCGCATCGGCAAAGGGCAACGGGCCGTAGACAAACGTCGTCGTGGCGTCCGTCTTCGCTTTTTGAATGCCGAACTCGCTCCACTCCTGGCGAATGTCGAACTTCGTCAAGCGCGCGACTTCGTCGTCACAGAGATGCGCGCTGAGGGACGCGCCGCAGAGGTCCGCGCCGTCGAACTTCACGACATCCGGCCGCGACGCGCGCTCCGCAACAAAATCCCACGTCATCCCCTTGCACTTCGCATTGGAAAAGTACGCGCCGCTACGGACGCGGACCTGCTCGAAAACCGCGCCCTCGAGATCGGCGCCGGAGAAGTTCACGAAGCCAAAACGACAGCGACGAAAGACGGCTCCTTTGCCTGCGACGTCCTCCGCGTGAAGGATTTCAAATGTGCAATCCTCGAAGACCGCGCCCGTGAGATCGGCACCGACGAACCGAATGCCCTTCGTCCCTTTGTTCGTGAAGTCGCAGCGCGACCACATACTCCCCTGCAGCGATGCACGTTCAAAATTCACTGCGAGGATCGTCTCGTTTTGGATGGTCTGATTCGAGAGCTCCGCGCCCACGTGGTCCGACTCAGCCTCAAAACGCGCCATCGCAAGACGCTATCGCGAAATCTTCACGCGGTCATTCGCGAGCGGAACGGGCCCTTCGAATCTTCGAGACGCCCGTTCGACTCGCCGGAACGCGGGTTTTCGTTTTTCTGTTAACGCGCCGCGGCCGCTAACGGCGTCCAGGACCTTCCGTAAGGCAGCGATATAGGCGGTCGTTCTCTTCGAGTTCGATCAACTCGTCTCCTCTACGAAAGCGAATGTATGCCTTCACCGCAGCGTGTTTCTCCTCTGTCTTTTCTCTTTTCTTTGACGCTCATTTTTCTTGGTGGATGCTCCGACGACGACGGGTCGCCCCAGCCCGACACCGGCGCTCCCGACGCCTCGTTGCCGGACAGCGCTTCCGCGGATAGCAGCGTCGACGAGGACGCGGCCACGGACGAGGTTGCCGGCGCCATCTTTGCCCTCACCAACCGCCACAATCCCTCCGCGCAGATCAGCGCGGCCGACGACGCCGCCGATGAGGATCTCGAAAACGAAGTCGTCTCCTACGCGCGCATGGCCGACGGCAGTTTGGTCCAGGTCGGCGTCTTTCCCACCGGCGGCGTGGGCGAAAACATCCGGAACAGCGGAGCCAATCCCCTCGCGTCCCAGGACCCGCTCATCCTCTCCGAGGACCAGCGCTTCCTCTTTGCGGTCAACGCCGGGAGCGAAACCGTGACCTCGTTCCGCGTGATGGACGACGCCTCCCTCGAACAGGCCTCCGTCGTCGGCACGAGCGGCGCGTCCGATGCGCAGAACCCGGTCTCTCTCACGATTCGAGGAAACATCCTCTACGTCGCGAACTCCGGCGCGTTTTTCGACGACGCAGGCGCGGAGCTGACCGCGCTTCCCGACGACCGGAACCGCACGCAGGCGAGTCTTCTCGGCTTTACGGTGGCGGACGACGGATCCCTCACCGAACTCGCGGACTCGGAACTCCCCGGCATCGGCGCCAACGTCGGCTCCGTCGAGTTCTCGACGAGCGGCCGCCAGCTCTACGTCACGCAGCGGCGCACGAACGACATCATTGCGGTGCAGCTCAACGAGGACGGGACGCCCGCGCGCGACGCCAGCGGCGCACCCATGATGCAGTCCCTCACGGCCAACACGCCGCAGCCCTTCGGAACGGACATCCTCTCCACCGCCGACGGCGAAACGCTGCTGGTCTCGGAAGGCAACAACGGCGAGGAGGGCCTCAGCGCACTCTCATCCTACCGCGTGGAAGACGACGGCAGTCTCACGGTGGTCTCGGCGAGCAGCGGCACGGAAGGCGATCCACTCGTCACGGGTTTCACCTTCGGCTGCTGGGTTGAAATCGCGCAGGGTCCCGAAGGGAACTTCGCGTACGTCGCAAACACCCCCGACGGAACACTCACAAGCTACACCCTGGCCCCCGACGGGAGCATCACGCGCCTCGCCTCCGAAGCCGCAAACGCGGGCATCGAAGCCGACGAAAATCTCAACGGCGCTGGCGTGCTCGACACGGAAATCGTCTGGCCCTTCCTCTACCAGGTCGTCAACGTCGACAGCCGCATCGCCCAGTGGCAGATCAGCCCCGACGGCTCGCTGCAGCGGCAGCAGGACCTCGAAATCGTCGACACGGAACTCTTTCGTCCACGCATGTTCGTCGGCATTGCGGGCTTCTAGGGCGACGACCGAGACGCCCTACCCTTCGGTTCATCTCGGCCTGCACTTCTCCTCCCAGGGCCGCCTCGCAATGGTGCGGGGCGGCCCCTCCTTTTTGGCGTCAGCGCTGGTAGCGCATGACGCGAGTGCGGAGCGAGCGAACGACCATGATCTGGGTGGCGATGGCAAGTCCGTGGGCGAAGTCGTTGTCGCCGGCGATGAGGCGCCGGATGAGACGCGAGGTTTCCCGCGGATCGAAGCGGCCCCAGCCGATGACGGCCGCTTCCTGCGAGGGCCACACGTGGGTGTCGAAACCCCAGCGTCCGCTGCGGAGGCTGCCCTCCACCCCTTCGACGCCGATGACGTTATCCGTTGGCAGCATGCGCATGCGGCCTTCGACGCCTACGAGAGGCAGCGGGATCTCCCACTCGAAATCGACGTGGTCTTCGGTGCGCTCGACCACCCGGGCGCGCGCCCCGTGCATAAGGGAGCGACCGAACTCTTCGGGATCGAGCATCACCGCGCGCGAGCGCTGCACGTTCGAAGCCATGCGTCCGAGTACGCTGACGCGCGCGAGCTCTTCGCCGTGGAGCTCGAGAAAGACGAGGTCGCCACGATTCGCGAGGGGCTGCAGTTCGTTCGCGTCCACGTCGAAACGCTCAAGCGGCGGAAGCTCGCCTTCGGCTTCCCGGGGTGCTCCCTCGGCCTGACGACGCGTCCCGAGAAGCATCACGGTCGAAAGCGCAACGTTGATGCTGCGAAACACTGCCATTCCACCGCTCGACATCTGATCGGCGAGGTAGTTCGCGTTTCGCATGTCGATGCGCGACGTCAGCATCAGAAGGCTCTTGCCCGGGCCGTCGGGAATCACGCGCCAGGACATGCGACCCCGACCGAGATCACCGCCGGTCGAACGCACGTCGATGCGATGACCCCGGCGGGGATTGGACGGGTAGACCGTCATGACGTTCGAGCCCGAAAGCGTGAAGACGGCGATACGCCAGCTCCAGCTGTAAGCGATGTTTCCTTGGCGCCGGCTCTCCACGTTGATCGAATCGAGCGCGGGCATGAACGAAGGATAGGTTTCAGGCGCGCGAATCACCTCGGCGACCTTGTCGGGCGGCGCGTTCACGCGGGTCGCCATGACGATCGCCGGTGCTTCCTCGCGGTCGTCCCGAAACTGCGCCATCAACACGGGCCCGCGATCGAGGTAAGGAGCGAGCGTGTCGAGGTCGCTGCGCGTAAAGCCGCGAAGCGGAAGCTCGTCCGCTTCCTGGGCGTGCGCGGCGCCGTACGAACTACTAACGATCGCCACAACGAGCGAAACGAGGCCGACAACTCTCATCGACCAGCTTGGACGCGGGGCGCTGGGGAATCTTCAGACGCGGGCGCTCCGGCGTCGACAACGTCCGAGAACCCCTGGTGTTTTGCGTCGCTATCGCCGGTCCGCGAGAAGCCTTGGAAGCCCGCAAACGAGAGGCGTCAGCGTCGGTTCGCGATGGAGGATCTCGATATCCAGGTGCAGCAAGGTCTGGGACTCGTCGCCTCGAAACGCGTCGTAGAGCACGCGCCGCAAGCACCACTCCGAGGCGTCTCCAAGTTGGCGAACATGAGGGTCGGGTCCGGGCCGCACTTCAAAGTGAACCTGCCGGTCCTGCGAGGACAAACCGCAACCCGCTGCTTCGCTCTCAAACTCACGAAGCTGCCGCGCCCACGGCGCGAGGACGGGCGTTCGACGAACGCGGACCCGGCGCGCGGTCAACGCCATCGGGAAGAGCCCCGCGAAACGGTCGTCATCGATCGACATCCGCACGCCGCCGGAGTCCAGGGACATCGCGCACTGCGTATCGCCTCGCTGGCGAACGACAACGCCCCGAACCCAGCCGAGCCAATCGTCCTCACTTGGAAACCCGCGAACGGGCGCTTCTTCGATGGAGAGGTCGGTCAACGGCGAAAGATAGAGAAACGAATCGGACGTTCGGGCGGGGTCCGAGCAAGGCTGCAGCGGCGGTCGAACGCGGAACGAAGAGAAGCGTTCACTCGTGAGCCTCATCACGTGTCCTTCTTGCGGCCACCCCGACACGCGTTCCGACGCAAACCAGGCGATCGCGGGCTCCCCGGCGACAAAGGCCGGCTGCGCGTGGCGCGACCACCCGAAGCGCGACCGAGTCACTCCCTCCTGCGTCCAGCCGACCGCGAGGACGGTCCTCCCTTCGTCGAAGACGCCCGCTCCCTCGGTGTCGCTCACCTGCAGCACCCGGCCTTCTGGAAAACCGCGAACGCTGCCAAGTTCCAGCGCGCTTCCCTCCTGCGCGAGGTAGAGCTGCGACTCGCACGCCAGCACCGCACTCCCGCGCATCGCGGAGAGCAATCGACAATCGTCGACCGGCTGCGGCAGTCGCGCGCTCCCGCGAAATGATCCTTGGGCATCCATCCCACGCCAGCGAACCCGCCGACCTGAAACGCTCACCAGCCCGTAGTGGCCCGTCTCCGCGGGAAGCGGGTTTTCCTCCGTCTCGCACTCGATGGTGTCGCCCGGCGTCGGCTCAGCGCGCATCGGCGGTTGCGCACGGGTCGGGCCGTACATCGTCTCGTTCCGAAGGGCCCGCGGTGCGTCCTTAGAGAGGACAAAGCGTTCGTTGACGTTGCACGGACCGGGTGGACAGTAGCGCCCCCGCGCAATCGGAACCGACCGAGGATGGCCGGCGGGAATTTCACCGTCGATTCGAGGATCGGGGGGAACACGACTCCACGTCGCTCCATCCCGCGAGTACCAGAGCTGGTCGGGTTGGACCCCCACGAGGAAGATCCCTTCCCGCCGCACCACGAAGTGCGCGAACTCGCCATCCGGAAGCGAGAGCACCACCTCCCCGTCTGCATCGATGCGGCGAATTCGATCGATGCGATCGCCGTAGCGCTCTCCTTCCCAATACTCCTCCGGCGGCTGACCAAAGCCAGGGATCTGAAGCACCCACACCGTCCCATTCGCGTCGATGATCGGGTACTCGTCGTCGGTCATCGGCGTTGCCAATGTCTCAGCGCGGCCATCGTTGATCAGCGTCCAGGTTTCCCCGTCGAAAATGAGCGCATGTCCCTCTGCGATCGAGCTCGGCCACCGGACGCGTCCGGCCACCGATCGGTCACGCCACACCACGACGGTGGATTCGAGCGTTCCCGTCTGGACCAACAGAGCGTCGACACCGCTGCGGGGACGAACGAGCAGCGTGTCCGGATCGAGGACGTAGAGACGGCCCTCCGGTGGCTCTTCGAAGGTCACGACCGTAACGAGATCGATCTGGTCATGATCGACTCGAAGCTGGCGGAGGACATTGCCGCAGAGAACAAAGGGACCGTGGGCGGTGAGCTTGCATCCCTCGAGTATCCGTGGCTCTCCATCGAGTATCCGGACCGTCGTGGACTCGCCCCTGGTTCGCGCCACCGCGTCGTAACCGATCCAGCGTTCCTTCCGGTGCGGAAATCTTTCCTCGATCGCGCGAAATACCCGGGGCGTCATTTCCGCCACGCGCGCTTCCTCGTCCGGCGTGAGAAGAGGCGCCGGATGAATCGGAAGCGACGGGCTCACCGACCGGAGCGTCGCAGCATCCAGAAACCCGGCGGAGGTTTGAAGAAGCAACGCGTTCCCGTCCTCTACCAAACGCTGCGCTGCTTCCTCGCCAAGGTCCACGCGCTCCCAGCGAAGCGACTCCCCCTCGCGCGCGCGGCGAAAGAAGCCCATCGGCGCAACGACGTAGGCATTTTGCCCTCGGACACGCGGCTGGAGCGAGGCCCCCACGATCTCCGTCGGCGAGATCCTCATCTCGTCGCCGCACTCGATCTCGACGAGTCGGTTTCGGTGCGAGCCGAGCGTAGTACGTGCGCCACCGACAAGCCACTCCGCTCGTTTCGATTCTCGCTGAAGGGGATCGCCGAGAAACGTCCTTGCCGACGCGACAAATCCCTCGTCGGAGGCGAAGAGCCACCGGGACCCGCAACGCGCCGCCTCCAGCATCCCGACCCCGAGGGGAGCCATCGCCACCTCGTCTCCGCGAACCTCGATGCGAATATTCCTCCAAATTGCGCGAAGGATGTCCTCGTCGAGCTCAAGAAAGCCGACCGCGTCGCGAGGTCGCGAAGGGTCGCGCACCCAAAGCCGTTCGGCGGTCTCCAAGGACAGCGCACGCCGTTCCGGTTGCGCGGGGGCAACGCTCGGGCGGGCGGCGGAACACCCGACGAGCGCAAACACCAGCACGAGTCGCATGCACGACGTACGGCGCCTGTTCCTGTTCACCCCCGAGTTTTAATCGAGCGGCGCTAGCGCGTGTCGAGACGCAGCTCGTAGCCCGCACGGTTGCCGTTGCCTCCGTCGCGCACGTGCACAACGTACCAGCCCGCGTCGAGGTGACGGCTCAGCGTTTCGAGGGGCCCTTCCCCGCGGGAGCTATCGATGAGGTCCGCGCGTATGTCCCGAATCTCCAGATCGAGGTCCGTGTGATCCGCGGCGCGGCCACTTCCGAAAATCTCGAGCGTGGCGACGACGCGCCCCGGTTCTGTGAGCTGAAAGCGGTAGACATGAATCGCGTCCTGACCGTTCACGGGGCGCGGGGGTCCGCCGCTTGGCGCCGGATCGCTCAGCCCGTCGATTTTGTCCGATACCTTTCCGGGAACCTCGATGTCGACGGGCCACTCGGCTCCGCCTGGAAGCAAGTCGTTCGGATGCCCGCCGAGCTCCAGCACATGTTTGACCTGATCGAGGCTCGCGCCTTCGCTCTCGACGAGATGCTGCAGAAACGTCGTGATCGCAGGATGCGCGCCCGGCTCGCGTCCGAGGTTGATCATCCCTTGGAGCACCGCAGCCGGCCCGAGCGCGATTCCGTCCTGGTCCTGGTCCGGCAGCGCTTCGGTGCCGTCGGCGAGGTCCCAGAGAATCTCCGCAATGCCGGACTCGGAGCCAACGCCGCGGACGTCGTTGCGATCCCCGCGCTCCAGATCGTGACTGATGCGAAGTCGTCCGGTCGGCTCCACGCCGATGGTGTCGAGGTACATCGGCGACTTCAGCACCATGGTCGCAAACCACGTCGCGCGCGCTTCCTCCCAGGCAAGCCCCGGCAGAATCAAAAACCCCCGCGGATGCTGCCCGCCATAGCTAGAATCGCTCGAAAGCACGTCCATCACGAAGTGCCCAAACTCGTGGAGCACGATCATCTCGTCGTGCTCGTCAGTGTCGGTGGTGTTCTGCTGGCCCGGTTCCCCGCCGAGAAGCTCGATCGAGTAGCGACCGCTTCCGCGATCCCCGAGGTAGAAGCTCCAGTTGGTGGTGACGCCGCGACTCCAATACGCGAAGAAGGGCGGCAGCGTTTGACCCGTCCACTCCTCGACCGCGCGTGATCCCATAAGGATCGAATCGAGAATATGAAACGCGCCGGCGGCCTCCTGACCGTCGTCGATGCGAACCTCGAGCGGCGCCTCGGACGCCGGAACCACTACGCGGTGGTCGCTCTCGCCGGCGGAATCCGTCGTCACCGCGAGATCCCACTCCCCTTCGTGAATGTGGGCGACCACCTCGAGATGGTCGACGCGGTCCGTTCCCTCCAGAACGAAACGCCCTTCTTCGTCGAGGGTCGTGCTCGCGATCTCTTCCCCCGCCGCATCCACCCCGCGGACCTTCGCAAGACGCACCGGGCGCCATTGCATCGCGCGGGAAGCGCCGGTCGGCGTCGCCGTACGCGCCTGAAACACCACCGTCCCCGTAAAGGTTCGCGGCGCCGGCGGCGTTGCCTCCACGGTCACGCTCGTCGCCTGCGACACGCACGCACCAATGAGCACCCCGATCACGAAAAGATGCGGCGCACGCACGTTCATCTCACTCGATGTCCCAGGACAAACGCCAACAATGACCGAGCGCCTCCCCGAGAATCGGAGCGGCTCCCTCTTCCAACATGCTCGGACACATCAACGCGATCTCGCCCACCGCGCGCCGGGCCTGCGCGTGACTGCGCGGCGGCTTGGCGGCGTAGGCCTCCATGCGACTTCGCCCGAGCGCTACCAAATCCACGCCGTAGCGCAGCGACCAGCGACGCAGCAAAAGCGCGTTGGTGGCCCACTTCGTTTCGAAGGGTCGAAATCCGAGAAGCGCGGGCGCCTGCCAGCTCGGCGCGTCCATCACCACGACGCGCGCAGCCCCCTCGTTGCGACTCGAGACAAAGGGCCACGCGATGTCAGCAAGCGGCTGCGCCGAACGCGGCACGTACCACTGGAGCACCATCACCTCGGACGCGGCCTGATGCGTCGGGCGACCGCCGACAGGCGGAAAGGGTTCAACGGGACTGTCGGACGCGTCGAGCAGGTCGAAGAGTTCCTCCCCGAGATCGTCGAGGTCTACCTCCGGCCCCTCGGCCGTGACGCCAAAACGCCGAAGCACGTGCCGCACATCGAAACGCTCGAAGAACGCATCGATCGTCTCGGTTCGCTTCTCGTCGCCAAACTCCTTGGACTCCGCCCACTCACGGAGCACGCCCTCGGCACGCGTAACCGTCTCTGCCCACGGTCCGGAGAGAACCGGCGCGGCATCCAGGACCACGATGCACGTTTTCTTCGCAAACGCCGGATCCTCACGCAGGTGGAGCCACGCGGACCAGGCATCGATCGGCGCGACCGCATCTTTGGTGCAGAACGCCGGAACGGGAAAACGAGAATCGCTTCCTTCCCCAAACACGGCCCGAAAGGGAGTGAGGTTTCGGTACGCGGCTACGGCATCGCCGAAGGATTTCATTCGAGCGAATCCTACCGGAGGCTTTGCGGCGCTTCCACGGGGGGAAGCCCGTAGGCGGCCTCGACGTCGGCAACGTCCATCCACACCAGGTCATCGGAGCTGGAAACGGGCTCAGCGGCTGGCTCGAGCCGGTACTGGCTCGGTGAACACGTGACGTGGACCCCGTCTTCGTCAGTCACGCAAGTAACGCGCGTTCCCCACGCTTCGGCGGGCTCAGCCTCCGCTCCATTCGGCGCATCCCCCTGCGCGTCCCACCAGGTAAGCACCGTCGCCAGGACCGCGCCGCCGACCCAAAGGAGGACGGAAGAAGCATCGAAGCGGGCCGGAACGCGCACCCTTGAGTGGTAGCATAGGCCGCGGAGCTTGACCCCTCAGGCCAGGCTCTTTATCCCTCTCGCCGAGGGAAATCCTCGCGGAAGAAAGAAGCCGGAGAACCGCCATGAAGATCTTCATCGACACCGCTGATATCGACGAAATTCGGGACGCCGCCGCGATGGGCCTGGTGGACGGGGTGACCACCAACCCCAGCCTTATCGCCAAAACGGGTCGCACCCAAAAGGAAGTGACGCTCGAGATCTGCGAAATCGTGGACGGGCCGATCAGCGCGGAGGTCATCAGCACCGACGTCGAGGGCATGATTCGCGAAGGTCGGGAACTCGCCGCGTGGCACCCCAACATCGTCGTCAAGATTCCCCTCATCGCGGACGGTCTGAAGGCCGTGCAGGCGCTGACCAAAGAGGGAATCAAAACGAACGTCACGCTTTGCTTCAGTCCGACGCAGGCGCTTCTCGCCGCGAAGAGTGGTGCGACCTACATCAGTCCCTTCCTCGGTCGAGTGGACGACATCAGTGGCGAGGGCATGGATCTCCTCGAGCAGATCATCACCATCTACCGCAACTACGACGTGAGCACGGAAGTTCTCGCGGCGTCGATTCGGCACCCCCTTCACGTGGTGCAGGCGATGCTCCTCGGTGCGGACGTCGCGACGCTTCCGCACAAGGTCATTCTTCAGCTGCTGAAGCATCCGCTTACGGACATCGGGCTCGAGAAGTTTCTCGCGGACGCCAAGAAGACGCCGCAGTGAAACGAGCCGCCCTCCTCGGCGCATGCCTGGTGCTTCTGACCAGCCAGGCAAACGCGCAGTGGCGCCCCGATGGAGCGGTCTCGGCCTATGTGCAGGTCGAGGCCGAAAACAACTCGCGGGGTCTCGGGGGCGGTGTACTCATCGACGTCTGGCAGCCCTTCGGAGCGTTTCAGCTCGGGTTTTCCGCGGGCGCAGGCGCGATCACGAGCGACAACGACGACGCGAATCGGATCTTCGCGCCGGTGGCCGCGACCGTTGGCGTGGGCTTCAAACCGCAGCCCGTTGGACTTCGCGCGATCGCACGCGGCGGGTTCTGGGCCGGTGCAACCAACGAAGGTCTTCGCGGCGGCGGCTTTCTCGCCGGCGGCGTCGCGATGGACATTCGCATGGACGACACGCTCAGCCTCGGCATCTCCTTCGAGGGGTGGCGCCTCTGGGGGGAGTTGCGACGCTTCCTTCTCGTGCCGGCGCTGAGCCTCGTGTGGCGCCTCGGTGGGGATCCGTGAGGGACTGGAAGCTGCCCGGCACGCGCGTGGAGCTCGAAGAGGACCTCACGCCCGGGCAGCCGGCGGGTTTTCTTCGTCTGCGGCGCCGCAAGCTTCGAAACCACTACGACGACGGAACTACGAGCGCGTCCTACGTTTACGATTGCGTCGAGCGTCGCGCCCTCGATGCGGTGGTCCTCGTCCTTCACAGCGCCGCGGGCGAGGTGTGTCTACGTTCGTCGCTGCGCCCGCCGGTAGCCTTTCGCGCTGGGGCGATGCTCGATGCTGACGTCGCACCGGTTCTGTGGGAGCTCCCCGCAGGACTGATCGAACCCGAGGACGGCGTCGCAGAGCAGGCCCTTCGGGAGTGCGCCGCGCGCGAGACCCTCGAGGAGACCGGCCTTCGCGTCGGCCCGGCGGACTTCGAGCCCCTTGGCGCGCCGGTCTTCCTGAGCCCCGGCGTAATCGCGGAGCGCCTCTACTATTTTCGCGCCGAAGTCGACCCGGCGGAGCGCGGCGTCCCGACCGAAGATGGGACCCCCGTCGAGGAGCAAGCGAAGGTACGATTTGTCGCGATGAGCGAGGCCCTCGAGGCGTGTGAGCGCGGCCTGATCGGTGACGTCAAAAGCGAAGCCGGACTTCGTCGTCTTGCGGCATGGTGGGCCCGATGAAGCGCGTCCTCGTCGTCTACAAGAAGACGGCGCTGCAGCGCTACGGCGACGACGACCCGCGGATCAAACGTTTGCTCACCGAAGGCGACGCGTCGGTGGCGTCCCTCCGTTCGGCGCACGAAGCGCACCTCGACACGATCGAGCGCGCGCGCGCAACGCTTGCGAAGCTCGGGGTCAAAGCGACCTTTCGCCACCACTCGCGGTCGAACGGGTCGAAGTGGGACCTCGTCATCACGCTCGGCGGTGATGGGACGCTGCTGTGGACCTCGCACATCGTCGACAGTGAGACGCCGGTGGTGGCGATCAACAGCGCGCCTGGCTCGAGCGTGGGCTACTTCTGCGCGGGCGACCGAAGCGATGTCGAAAACACGATCGACGCGGCGCTGAATGGAAAGCTCCGTCCGACGCGGCTCGCGCGCATGGAAGTTCGCATCGACGGAAGCATCGTCCACACGCGGATCCTGAACGACATCCTTTTTTGTCATCGCAGCCCGGCGGCCACGACGCGCTTTTTAATTCGCTACGGCGAGGTTCAGGAGAGCCATACCTGCAGCGGGATTTGGGCAGGCCCAGCGGCAGGATCCACCGCCGCACAGCGCAGCGCCGGGGGTCGCATCCTGCCGATCGGCTCGCAAAAACTGCAGTGGGTGGTCCGCGAGGTCTATCGCCCCGGGGACATCAAACTCCAGCTCGCCAAAGGACTGGTCGCAGCGGGCGAGACGCTCTCCATCAAGAGCAAGATGCGACGCGGACGCATCTACTTCGACGGCGATCAAAAGACCCTCGACATCGACATCGGGTCGGAGATCACCCTCCGTCGCTCCGAGGAGTCGCTGCACATCCTCGGCCTCAAAAGCCGCGGCCGCTAGATCTACGGACGAGCGGCTAGTGAACGCCGAGGGCTTCGCGGTAGGCGCCGTCCGCTGCGCCGTTGTGGCTCCAGTAGTCCGTGAGGATCGCGCGGGTTCGTCGGGCGCGCGTGGTCCCTTCCGCGTCTTCCTCTTCCCAGCGGTCGATCGCGTGCGGGAAGTTCGTCTGCGCGTGAATCCGCAGCGTGCGCCCGAGCGCCGGATAACGAACCTCGAGGGTGAGGTGGTCGCCTTCGGTAAGCGAGACCTCCGCGTCGTAGGCCGCGAGCGGTCGATGCTTGAAGCGAATCCAATAGAGCGCGGGAATCATCTGCTGGGCGCCCGTCGGAATCGCCCGCGGGTCACGACGGATCTGCGACCAAAGCGCATCCTCAAAGGGCACATCGTCGAGGGTGTCGGTCTGATCGCCCTCCGCCTGAAAGTACGAGTGGCTGGTCGCCTGCACCGCGCCCTCGCGGCGATTGAGCTGCGTAAACGCGTGACCGCACCACTCCTGCACGCTCGTGGCGACCTTCAACGCAGCCTCACCGGAAACGGGCTGAAACGCGGAGGTCATCACGGTGTAGGGGTAGATGCCCGTGTAGAAGCGCCGGTAGTGATTGATTTTCAGCACCGACACGGACTCGTGATCGCCACTCTCGTGTTTCACCTGCGCGTCCGGAAGAAAGGGCTCCGTCACAAAGATGAGGACGGCTTCCCCTTCGTGCGTGTCGCCGTAGCGCGACTGGGTGAGCTCGTAGCGCGAGAGTTCGGCCACGCCCTGATACCAATAGCTGTCGAAGCGATCGTGCGTTCGCGCGAAGGCCTCGGGCGTCGGGAGCTCGAGCGTCGAGTCGTTTCCTTCAGAGGCGGATGACGCTTCGGTCTCGGCGGTTTCGGGCTGGGCGGTTCGTGGACCATCGCAGCTCGCCGCGATCAGAAAACAGAGCAGAAGGCGCATACGCTGACCTTGGGGGCGTCCCCCCAAATCGCAAGCCGCTCGAGTAAAGCGAGCGGGAAACGCGCCGCCTCAGCGCAGCATTACGGTCGGCGAGCGCGGGTTGTTCACCATTGGCGTCGGCTGCATCGGCTGAGGTCGAGGCTGCGGCTGCGTCGGGCGGTTTCGAAGCTGCCGCCGGAGCTCCCGAACCTCCGCCTGCGACGCCGCGAGCTGACTACGAACGCGCTCAAGCTGCGTGTCGGCCTGCTGCCGCGCCCGCTCCGCCTGCTGCTGCGCCCGCTCGGCCTGCTGCACCTGCCGCGCGCTTTCGGTTTGCGCACGCTGGGCCGCATCGCGCTCGCGGGTCACCCGCTCGAGATTCTGCGTCGCGCTCTGCTGCGCCTGCCGCGCGCTTCGCAGATCCCCCTCGAGCGATTCCACCCGCGCCCGCGTCTGGGTCACCTGGCCCCGCGCCGCCTGCAGCTCTTCGCTCCGCGTCGCCAGCGTGCCCTCGAGGGTCTCGACGCGCCGGGTCGCCTGCGTGAGGCTTTGCCGCGCGCCCGAGAGTTCACCCCGAAGCGCTTCGACCTGCTTGTCGACCTCGCGCTTTTGTCGCCGAACTCGGGAAAGCGACCGATTGCTCACGGTAAGACGGCTCTCCGCTTCCGCGAGCTGATGGGTGAGCTCCTGGCGCGAAAGCTGACTCGATTGAATTCGCTCCTCCGCCTCAGAGATTTGCCCCTCGAGGGTCTCGCGCGTTTGCGCGGCTTCGTCGACCGCCTGCTGGCGCTGGGACTCCGCGGCCTCGGCCTTTTCCTCGTGCAGGCGCGCGTCTTGAATCAGGGCGTACGCGCCCAGACCGATCAGCATCAGCAGAATCGTCGCGACGGGGATGACCACTCGCAGCACCCGCATGCGGCGCTCACGCCGAACCTCCGGCGCCGTGAGAACCGTCAGCTCTTCGGCGAGCTCTTCCGCCGTGGGGCGCTCTTCGGGATCGTGCGCCATCCAGCGCCGGAGCGATTTGTGAAGAAAGCGCAGATCCTTCGAGCGCGGCATTTCCGGAAGCTCGCGCGCGCGCCCGCGAATGAACGAATCCACGGCCCCTGCCGCAACATCGGGCTGCGTGTCCGGCTCGAGGGAGTTGCGGAGGCTGAGCGCCAGCGAAAACACGTCGCTGGGCGACCCCACCGAATGCACCGGAAAGGGGTCCCCCTCACGATAGGAAAACTGCGCGGCTACCTCGGGCGCAAAATAGGTCGGCGTGCCCGCGAGGAGAAGCTCCGCGTCCTTGGCCGCCACGCCGAGGTCGATCAGCACCGGCAGCACGTCCGCGTCTTTTCCGCCGAGGTTCGCGAGAAAGATGTTGTCGGGTTTGATGTCCTGGTGGCGAAGACCCGCCGCGTGCATCGCCGACAGCGCGCGCGCGAGCGCCACGAAGATCCCTTGCGCTTCCTGTCGCGTGAGCGGCTCGCGCTCGATGCGGGCCTCCAGCGTTTCACCCTCGTACCAGGGCATCACAAACCAAAAGCGCTCCTCAAACCAGCCGTGGTCCTTGAACTGCACGACCGAGGGATGAAACACCGACGCGATCAGCCGGAGCTCGCGAAGCGCTTGATCCTTTGCGCGCTTCGACTTCGACGGCTTCTTCAGCACCTTCAGTGCCACCACGTGGCCCGGCACCGCCACATCGATCGCCTTGAACACGTCCGCGAACGCGCCCGAACCGATGTACTCCTTCAGCTCGTAGCGTTCTTCGAGGACGGTCCCGAGGGGCAGCCGCGCTTCGTCTTCCGGATCTTTGACGCCCGACTCGATCTTTTCGAGGGCAAAGGCTTCGAGGAGCGCCCGCGGCAGATCCGCGCTGCCTCCGTCAAAGAGCGCTCGCGCGTCTTCCTTCGCCCGCTCGAGACGCTGGTCGACTTCGCTCGTCTCGAGGTCGAGGACAAACGCGATCTCCGTTGTGTCGAGCTCTCGCGCAAAACGCAGCTCGAGAAGCTCGCGATCCCCGTCCTTGGGCGCGAGGCGAATCTGCGTGAGGCCTTTCTCCAAGGCGGGCGCGGACGGCTTCAGCCACAGCAGCGTGCCCGAACTGACTTTTTCGCTCTCCTCCGCGTCAGCGATCCCGCGCGCGAGCCGGTAGAGGCGCGCTCGAACGCCGGGGTCCTCCGTCAGCTTGTCGATGCCCAGTCCCGCAACGCGGTCCTTGAGCTTCGCGAAGGCGCCCTGTGCCTTCTCTGGCGACCCGAGCCGAATCGCCAGGTACTGCTTGAGGCCCTGCGCGTAGTGTCCGAGCACACGGCCTTCGAGAACGTCCTGCACCGTACCGGCGGTCGGCGACGCGTCCGCGAGCGCCTGCGCGGCCATGAGCAGCGTGTTCCCGGGCTTTTTCGCGCGCGCCGCAGACGCCTCGCGGGCGGAGGGCGTCCCCGCACGGGTTTGTTTCGACTCGTCAGGCTCCGGCACGAACGCGGAGCATGCCTCAGGTGGGCGCTTCTCCAAAGCGCGGTCGTCGGGAAAATCCCGGGATTTCTACGCTGGAGCGCACATTGCAGCGGCCGGTTGACGTTGCCATGCTGCGGCATGCGCCTTCTTTGGATCGGTGCCTTTGCTTTTCTTTGCAGCTGCGGTGACGACGACGGCATGGAGCGTGACGCAGGAAGCGCAGACGCCTCCGCGGACGTCACCGTCTCGGAAGGCCGCGTCGAAATCGGAACGGGTCTCACCGACTTTGCGGAGGTCGCCGAAGGCGGAACCCTCGAACTCGTCAACGGCGCCCAAGGCGGCTGGCACGTCGACATCGCGACGCAGCTCTACGGCCTCGAGCCGATGGATCTGAACCTACGCATGCAGGGGTTCGATGTGGAGACCGGCGAGTCGCGAACCATCGTTGTCGAGCGCATCTTGACCCGGCGCCGCGTTCGCGACGAAGGCGATCACTTCCTTCGCCTTGGCGATCAGCTCGTCTTTATGGTCGTCGACGGAAGCGAAGTCGTGGGCCGGTCGATTCGCGTCGAGGTGGAAGCAACGCCGATGGGCGGGACGACGGTGCGCGCGGAAAAGACGATTCAGATCGTCGACGACGTGCCCTAGAGACTTGGCCCCGGTGCCCGCGCCTTGGAAGCTCACCTCGCCGCGTTTCCTGGCAGTTCCACCCAAGGCACAGGTGCCTCTAGGGTACGGGTCTCCAAGACGGGAGACATGAACCGAGTTCGACGATGCCTCGTCGGCGCTTTAAGAATCTGTCCAACAACGTCGACGAGTCATCCGCGGTAGCGCCAGGTCTTCAGGTGTAAGAGGACAATCCGGTATCAGCTGAGGTGCTGGCCCACCTCCGAGGTCGTCGGGGTCCGGACAGTCTCTGTTGTTAGTGCGCCAGTACATCATCCGGATGTGTTGATCCGCTTCACCGACCGAAATCACAACGTAAGACTGGACGTGAGGCGCTGCGGCCCGCGCGTCGCAAGCGCTAACGATAGAGCGTCTTCGCATCGCCCTTCCCGTGCACCCAGTGCTTCCCCTGCGCTTCGGCAAACTCGGCGACCAAGTCGAGGCTGCCGAGAACGCTGGTCGTTCGAAGACCGTGGCTTCGCATCATGGCGAGAAACGCGTTCTTGTTGAGCTTGAGCTCGGTGAGGAGCTTCGGCTCGTCCTTGAGCGTCCCGCTAGGGCCGCGCGTTCGAAGGGAGCGCCCGGTCCACTTCAAGAGCTCGAGGTAGTCGACGTACTGCATTGGCACCGTCGTGCGACGGGAGCGTTCGGGGACCTGCTCGGCGAAGGGTGTGAGACCTTTGGGAACCGGCGGCGCGTCTGATTTCATCGCGGCGTCGAGCTGCCCGATGCGTTTGGCGATGGAGGTGTGCTTCGACTTCTCGAGGGACTTCGCCATCCCGGCGCGGACAGGGTTGAGGTCGACGTACGCCATGCAGGTCAGGACGGCGGCTTCGTCGAGCAGCGGCTGGCAGGTGAAGCGCCCTTCCCAAAAGCGGCCCTTGCAGTCTTCTTCGGCATTCGCGCGGCGGGCGATGGACTCGTTCAGGCAGCGCATCAGCCACGAAAGGCTCCAAAGCCGCTCGCGCCACGCCGCAACGCGCGTCTTCTTCTCGCGAGCAGGGAGCGACTCAAGCTCCTTCACCTTGAAGCGAAAGAGCTTTCCGTAGCGACGAATCACCTCCGGGTCGCTCCACCCTTCCGCGCGCTCTTTGTCGACCCGAACGACGATGTGCAGGTGATTCGACATCACCGCGTAGGCATGAAGATCGACCGCGAAAATGCCCACGAGCTCGAAGAGCCGCTCCTCCACCCACTCCCGCCGGTAGTCGAAGTCTTTGACCGTGTGGGGGTCCTTGCCGCAGAGGAAGGCGCGACGAACGCACCGCGACATCAGGTGGTAGTAGGGCGTCGAGTCGACGTTCA
>JBCDAA010000169.1:0-18095 GCA_039186435.1 Myxococcota bacterium
CTGCTTCCGCTTCCCGGAGGCGGCACCGGCGGCCCGGTCCTCGTGAGCAACAACCCGGAAGTCTTCACGGGCCCGGGACTCTTCTACGGAAACGCGCGCCCTTCGCCGACGCGCGGTGGAACCAGCGCTCCCCTGGAAGGCGAGTTCGGCGTCTACCTTCATCACCTCAATCGCTCCGGCTCCGCGAAGTACGTGTGGCTCCTCGTCACGAATCCCAACGAGGCCAGCGTTCGCCTCGAGGCAACCGGCTCCGCCTACACGCAAACCGAAACCGGCGGTCTCGCGATCGGCCGAAGCCCGGACTACCGGGTGAGCGAGGACTTTCTCCTCGGCACGCCACGAACTCGCGTCAACACCTCGGTCGCATCCTTTCGTCCCTTCGCGGTGTGGCGCGCGCGCGTCGAAAACGGCGCCGAAGTCGACGGACGTTTCGCCCTCGAGAGCGACCGCCCGGTCTACGTCTACGTCCTCGCGACCGATACCGACGACCTCAACGAAGCCGTCCGCCAGTCCACCCGCGAGGCGCGCGGCGACATTCGCGTCTCCGGAAACCCGCCCCCGCCCTTCGGCCGCGAAGCGGGCGTTTACGCGAACGACACCTGGGACGCATCCTTCTCCGTCGCCATTCCCGATCGGAGCGCGCACGTCGGGTTCATGGTGAACACCGCCACCGGCGCGGGCTTTTCCCAGGTGCAGGCCTTCGAAGCCATCGCGCACTACGACGACAGCGCGCGGGAAGCCGTCGGGATGTACGGAAACGTCTACGACTTTCAGGTCGAACTCATCGGCGGGAGCACATCGCGGCGGGTGCGACTCCGCTTTTGGTCCCTCGCGACCGCGAGCATCTCCCGCTACTGGGACGGCGTCGGCACCGTCGACGGAACGCCGATTCACGTTCGGCACGTCCCCGGGTCGCAAAACACTGTGCTCGCGGACGTTCGCCTCGGCGCCGGGGAGCGTCGCGTGGTGCGTTTTCGCGCGATGGTGCCCGGGCTAGCCTCGATTCCGCAGGCGCTGACGGTCGAGAGTCTGTAGCGCGGAGCCTCCCTAAGAAGTCGCGGACTCGCGTGTCCGAGTTGAGTGCGCTCCCTGCTCAGTCGGCGGGCATCGTCCGTGCTCGGTGCGGCAACGCTCTTGGGGTACGTCCCAGCCGTGACCGCAGCTCTCTTCGATCGAAGAAGGAGCCCCGGTACCCTCGTCGCAGCGCTGGGTGGACTTGTCACGCTTGGTTGCGTCCTCGCCCTGCTCCTGTCCGTACGGAGCAGACGCTCCATCGTCTCGCTGATCGCCACCCTTGGCCTCGGCGGTGGCTTTAGTGCGTGGCTCCTTCTAAGCCCCGCGCAAGGGCTCGCGGGAAGCGACTCGCAGCTCCTCGGCGCTTCCGGCCTCATGATCCTCGCGTTTTGTGTCTACTTCGACGGGGTGACTCGCGAGGAACGCGAGCACTACGGGGAGCAAGTCGCGGTCGGCCTCGTTGCGCTTTGGCTGGTCACCATGTGGGCAGCAAGCTTCCATCGTCTTGGCTGGCCTCACGAACTCACGCCGCCGGGAGTGGTCGAGTGCTCCGCCGCTGCACAAGCGATTTGCCGCACTGCGGTCGCCCTCTTCGCCGCGGGTGCGAGTGTGTTCGCAGTCGCCGTCGGCCCCGAGAACAAGAGACGAGCGCTGCTACCTCTCCCGGCGTTTTTTGCGACGCAGTCGTGCGTTGAAGTCGTCTCCCTCGTTGGAGCCAAAGGGCTGTGCGCGGGCGCGGCGGTCAACCTCGAAAGCCTCGCCCACGCGGCGGATGTTCTCGAAGCTCTTGGTGGCGCGGCGGTCGCAGTGCTTTGGCTCCGTTCGTTGTCCGTGAGACCGAATCGCCTCGTTCCACTCCTCCTCCTCTCGACGTCCCCCTACTTCGGCTCTCTCCACGATCCCTACCCCCACGTGCAGCCCCCAGAGGATGTCCGCGCGACGCTTCACCAAAGCCGAAGCCTGGTCGTCATCGCAAGCGGTGAGGCGTACGCGTATCGTCTGCTTCGACCGACGCGACGAACGCATCGCCGACAGCAACGAGATGCTCTGATCATCCTCGTGGACGACCGAACCACGTTCGGAGACCTACGCCGCGCCACGAGAACCCTCCGCGAGGGCGAGGCGCTAGCAGTCGTTCGCTCCGCGAGGGCAAGTCCCGCGAGCGGACAGCGCTGGCCCTTCGTCGAACGTGGGTCACACACGCTGCGAGCGCGCAAGATCCTTCTTGGCACCTGCCGGAACTGCGAACGTGCGTACCGACCGATCACAGCTGGAGACGACGTTCGCGTCGCGAACTGGATTCGGCGCAGCGCGTATCGCGTTCCCGTTCATGGCGAGCGCATGCGTCCTCCACTGCTGCGTGGATCGTGGGTCCTTGGCGCGTCAGTCGGTCTCGTCCTTTTTCTGATGTTCGGCGTCTCTTGGATCTGTCGAGAGCTTCGGCGGGCGCGCACGCTACGTAGACACGCCGAGGCGAGACCCGGCCCGAAAGCGCACCTCCCCACCGTTCCCGCGTGGGTGTCCCGGCACGAAGGGGTACGGATGTGTGTTTCCGAGGGGTCCCCCTATCGCGGCAACGCGCGTTTCGTCGTAGTTGCGCGTCGTTCCGTTGCTCACCGGGCACTCCGATGGTGGCTCGGCGACCTGGTCGTCGTTGTGCTGCGCACGCTCCTCAGCGCGGCGTTCGCGATCATTGCTTCGGGCATTCTGGGGCACGTGCTCTCGATCTGGTGGTAGCCGCGCGGAACCTCTTCGGCGCATCGGTGTCGGACCCGAGTGCGCGAACGGCTTCGAGAGCTTTCGCCGACGTTGCTCGCGGGCGCGGCGCTGGCGTGGATGGTGCCCTTCACCATCGCGCGAACGTTTGAACTATGGTTCGTGCCGATTTGGGATCCGGCGATCTACTGCATCCTTGGCGGTCTCATCGTCGCGGCGCTGCTTCTCTCGCTCGATTGGCGTTCGGAGTCTCCTTGCGTCGCCTTTCTGGGCGCTCCCGCTCTCGTGGTCGCCTGCGTCGCCGCTGTGATGCCTCTTGCCGTCGGCGTGGAGTGGCCCACCGCCTTTGACGTCTTCGAAGGCCCTAGGGTTCGGGAGGCGTACTACCTTCAAGGACTCGCCTTGCTCGTCGCCGGCCTGGCGGTGGCGTTTCCGGGAGCGAACGCAAGTCGGCAGTTCGGCGTGGCCCTCACGGCGTTCTGGCTCCTGGGCAGCTTCGCGACGATTCCGTTTCGCTGCTGCTGGGGAGCCGTCGTCCAGATGAAATCCGCGGAACTCGCAGCCTTCGGTCCTGCATCGATGGGAGTCTTCCGGCTCTTCTTTGCGCTGGTCGCAGCCGCTCTCGCGCTGATCGCCCTCCGCCGCATTCCTCGAAGGCAGTGCCTTCGTCGGTCGCAGCGCAAGCTCGGGATGATCGCGGCCTGGTTCGGTCTTCGGGCGCTCGTCGAGCTCGCTACGATCCTCGCCGCCGCAGATGTCTGCACCCATCGCGCTACCGCGTCTCGGGTGGAGTCCCTCGCCGTGCTGGTGAGCGGCCTCGAAGGAGTGGCGGCGTGCCTCGCGGTCGCCGGCTGGCTCTTCACCTTCCGCCAGAACTCCGCGCGGTGGGTTCTTCCGCTTCTGCTCCTCAGTGCGTCGCCGACCTGCGAGGTCTCAAACGAGTTCCTCTTCACCCAAAACCCGTCACCGGTCTGGGAGACGGTCTCGAACTTCACGCCCGTGAGGTGGGCGGGCGAAGGCTACTTCGTGGAGCCCTTCCAGGACGACGACTCGCCGATCGCGATTCTCCAGGGCGGCACGCTGCATCTCTTTCGGGAGCGTCGTAGCGCCGTCGTCGCGCCCACCGAACTGCGCTGGGAACGCCTCGCCGACGTCACCATTCTTCGGGTTCTCGTCGAGGAAGAAAGTACCTTCGGCCAGCTCTACGGGATCGTTCGCCAACTTCCACCGGGGGCATCGGTACGCATCGTCTGGAGCACGAACGATCTCTGGAATGCCACCACAGCCCGTCGGCAGTGGGCGTTCGCGGACCGGGGCGCCCGCGCACTCCAAGGCCGAAGCATTCGCGTCGTCGACCCCGAGGAGTGCCCGGTGTCTCCGTGTCTTCTCACGACATCGTGGGGTGATGAGTTCGCCGCGGAGGTGGTTCACGCCCACGAATCAACGCGGATCGGCGATTGGCTTCGCACAGCAGACGGGGAGACTCGCTACGCGCTACCGCGTTCCGCGCACGGCGAGGTACGCGTGGCCTGGAAGACGATTCCGCCGCGGCCTCGGCGACCGATCTTCACGGCGCCCACCCTTTGGGGATGCGCGCTCGGCGGCATCTTGGTCGCGTTCTTTTTCTGCGGATGGGTGATCGCACAGCTCGTCCGGGCCGCGCGACTCACCCGCCGAACTCGTCCGCGTCTAGGACCTCGTCGCGACCTCCTCGTGGTTCCACCCTGGGTCGACCCGGCGCTCGCAACTCGGCGGCAGTTTGATCCGGGACACCCCTACCGGGGCGGTGACGCTTCAGCCGTCCTCGTCGCCGACACGCCCACGGCCCTTCGTGAACTCGGCCGTCGCGTTCGCGCGTGGCAGGTTGCGTTCCGGCGCGCCGCAATCCGTGGCCTCGCGATCGCCATCGTGTCCGGCGGCGCGGGCGCGCTCCTCTTTCTGTGGCGGTAGACCGCGGTCTAGCTGCGGGGAACCTCTTCGGCGGCTCGGTGTCGGACCCGGGTGCGCGAACGGCTTCGAGAGCTTTCGCCGACGCTGCTCGCGGGTGCAGCGCTGGCGTGGATGGTGCCCGTCATCCTCGGCATTGCGATCGGGGCCGACGTTCCCGGACGACACTCGAGCAGCTTCCCATGGGTCCTCGGAGCGGTCGTTGTCACAGCCTGCCTTTCGTCCCTCTCATGGCCCGCCAAAACCCGGCGCCCGTGGGTGGGCGCCCTTCCCCTTGGATTCTTCCTCCTCGTCGGCGCGGCGCTCGTTCCCTTCTTTGGTGACGTCCCAACCCTCCTCCGAGACGGCTTTGGCGACGCGCTCTCGAGCGGCGCCCTCACCCTTCAAGCGCTCGCGCTCCTCGTCGCGTCCTTCGCGATCGCGCGGCCGGGGCCGGGTCTCGAGCGGCAAGTCGCCGTCAGCCTCGGTGCGTTTTGGCTGCTGGGGGTGTGGAGCGCCTCGGGGAGCCTTCGGAGCTGGGGAGGCATCGCGTGGTTCGACTCGCTAGAGGTTGCCGCCTGTGGCCCGGCCGCCCACGGCATGGTGCGCGCCCTGACGGGGATCGTCGCGGGCGCCACCGGCTGCGTCGCCCTCGCTCGCGCCCGGCGTTACCGCGGCGCGCTTGCCGCCCTAAGCGCCTGCCTCTTCCTTCGCGGAGTGGCGGACGCGCTCAGCGCCCTCGCCGCCAAAGACGTTTGCCAAGGCGTCGCCATCGTGACCCATCTCGAAACACTCGCGCTCGCGACGACCGCCGTGGACGTCCTCGCCGGTGCCGTCGCGGTGATCGCCTTCACTCGTGCTGGCGCCCCTCGCGTCGTTCTCCCGCTCATCCTTCTCTCCACCTCGCCGGCGCTGGACGTCTCGAACGACCTCGTTTCCGCGGAACCTCCGGCGTGGGAGGAGGTCGACGGGTTTCGTCCGCTCCTCTGGCCCGAGGGAGACGGAGTTGTCGTCGACGCGTTTCGCGACGACGCCAGTGCGGTCCTTGACGGCGAAGAACTCAGGGTCTTCACGAACGGTTCACACACCATTCTCGAGCCCTACGCGTTTCGTGTTCAACCTGCGCCCGTCCGCGGGACGCTGCCGATCCTCGTCGACGAACGAAGCACCCTCGCGGAGCTTCGGCGGGCGGCTCGGATGCTCGGGCGAGGAACCCCGATGATCGTTCTCTGGAAAACCAGTCACCTCGGTGACGCGAGCGCCGCACGCTCTCGCTGGGACTTTGTGGAACGCGCGTCTCACGCCCTTCGGGGGCGAGTGGTCCGGACCATCCGACCGGATGGATGTCGGCGTGGCGAGCTTTGCATGGTCGGCGGCCGGGAGGTCGAGGTCGTTCGACTTCCCGACAGCACCCTCGTGGCCGATTGGCTGCGCGGCACAAACAGCTCCGGCAAGAGCTACGCGCTGGCGGTACCTCAATATGGTGAAGCCGGTCCCCTCGATCCGCCACGATCCCGCCCTCGCTTCTCATCTCACGTCGTTCCGATGCCAACGACGTTCGGCGCGCTGATCGGCTTCGCGTTCATCGTCCTCGCAGGGCCGTTCCGCATCGTCGTTGCCCTTCGCCGAGCCGACCGCATTCGTCGCCGCGCTGTGCCTTGTCCCGGCCCCCACGAGAGCCTTCCCCGCTTCCCGCCCTGGATTCGCCACGGCACGCGCGTTCAAACCCGCGTTCGCGATCCCTATCGCGAAGAGCCATCCATCGTCCTCGTCGCCGACATGACCACAGCTCTCCGACAGCTAGGTCACCCAGCCCAAGCCGCGATGGTTCGAGGCACAGAGGTCCTGACCCGCGCCGTGTTTGCACTCGTGGTGTTTGGGATTCTCGGGGCGGTCATCCCGTTGCTCCTCCCGTAGCGCAAGACTTGCTCGAACACGCGCACCTTGCGTCCTGGTCGCCCGGATTCGCGATGAACGCCGCCGGCACGAATCGTGTACAAAGAGCGCGTCTCACACAGAGGACGAGCGATGAAACTCCGGTTGGAACACCATCAGGGCAAGAAGCGGAAGTTCTGGCAAATCGAGGTGGAGGGCGACACCCGCACCGTCACCCAGGGCGCCACAAAGGCCAAAAAGCCGCCGACGCCAAAGACCAAGCAGTTCAAGTCGGCGGACGCGGCGACCGCGAACTTTCACAAGGAGGTCGACAAGAAGCGTGCGGCAGGCTTTTTCGACCCGACCTCGCTGGAGAGCATTCTCGCCGCCCACGACCTCGCGCCGCCGGACGACGCCGAAGTCGACGCACATCGGCAGGCGTGCCCGCACCTTAGCGACGAGTACCTCGAGGTGTTCAAGACGGGGATTTTGAACATCGACCTCCGGGGTGATTTTGGCGACCCCGAAGAGAAGTTCCCGGGCGCCTACCCGGACCTCGCATCCTTTGCCGCCGCCCACAGTGCCGACGACTACATTGGCGACACCGCCCTCGACGCCACCTTCTACGTCGTCGGCGAGCTCTTCGACGGTGCGGCGCTGGTGTTGATCAACCAGGGCAGTCGCCGCAACACCGTTGGGCTCATCGAAAACCTCGACGATTCCCTTCTCGACCATGTCACCGGCGACGCCGACGCCACCATCGAGGCGCTCCTCGACGAGGGACTCCTCGAGCTCACGGAGCAGTCGTTTGCAACCTTCGTCCACGAGCGGGTGCTTCATCACAAAGGTGCGGCCGTCGAAAAACAAATCGCGCTCGCCCAAGCGCTTCAGGCCGTCCAAGAAAAGGTCGGAGAGAACGCAGAGTCCATCGAAACGCTCGACCTCAGCGAGCTCGGTCTTCAGGCGCTTCCGGAAGCGCTCGCCGCGTGCGTCCATCTTCACACCCTCGACCTTCACAAGAACGAGCTGAAAGACGTGCCGCCGGTGCTGCGAACGCTGAAAAAGCTCGCTCACCTGAACCTCGACTCCAACCGCACCGGATGGAAAAAGAAGCTCCCCGATTGGATCGCTGAGCTGCCGCTGCTGACCTTTAGCTATCGCTACAACATGGGTGAGGGGTTTCCGAAGCCGGTCGCGAGCATGCCGACGCTGAGGACGCTGCGGCTTTCCGGCGTCGACATCGTTCCCCCGGAAATCGGCGCCCTCACCAAGCTCGAAGTTCTCGAGATCGGCGGTGTCGAAGGTGCCATCGACGACGCGCTCGGAAGTTGTTCGAGTCTTCGGGAGCTCCGGCTCGGACGCACGCAGGCGAGCCTCGCAACCATCGGAAAGCTCCAGGAGCTCGAAGTCTTGGAGGCGGACCACTTCAACCGAAAGGTGGAGCTCACCTGGCCGGAGGGCCTCGGGACGCTCGCCAAGCTGCGTCGCCTCCAGCTGGGTTCGGCGAAGCTACCGCACAACCTGGCCGGGCTCTCCTCGCTGGAGGAGCTCGTCACCTCCCCCGACGCGTTGCCCGACGGCGTCTGCGAGCTCGCGTCGCTGAAGCGTTTGGATCTCCACTACGCCCGCATCGAAACGCTCCCGGAGAACTTCGGCAAGCTGAAGAATCTCGAGTGGCTCAAACTCGAGTCGAGCTATGTGAAGTCGCTTCCGGCGTCCTTTTCGACACTGCCGAAACTCGAGTGGCTCAACCTCGCAACCGCGGCCGATGACCTGCACATCGGAAGCGCCCTCGCAGGTCTCGAGAGCCTCCGCTTTCTGGCGCTGTACTTTCACGCGCTGAAGACGATCGAGGGCAGCCTTGCCACACTCAAGAACCTCGAGGAGCTCCGGATCTTTCGTGAACCGGCCGAGGACGAAGACTGGAAGGCCCGCCTGTCCTTCCTGACGGAGCTTCCACAGCTGCGAAGGCTGATGATCAACCACAAGCTGGAACCGCACGTCGCGACGCTTCGTCCCGACGTCGAGTTGACCTAGCTCGACTGGCGCGTGCCCCGAAAAGACCTCACGCTACCTCGATGAGCGCAGCGCGAAGTGGTGGATTGGCTCACGCCCTCTGGACTCTCGCCAAGCCTTCCCCCTTCGACGCCGTGACGCCCGCCGTGGAAGGTCTCGCCTACGGCCCCACGCGCAAGGGCATCCCCCCTCTCTGCGATATCTACCTGCCAAGATCGGGAACGAACCATCCGTCGGTGATTCTCGTGCACGGCGGCGGCTTCGTCATCGGCAGCCGGCAGATGAAGCCGGTCCGCTACCTGGCGAGCCGCTTGTGCCGGGAGGGCTACGCGGTCTGCACGGTCGACTACCGACTCCTCTTTCGAGGTGGCGGAATCAACGAACAATCGGGCGACGTGGACGTTGCCGCGACGTTTTGGCGAGGGCGCTGTGCTTCGTACGGCTGCGATCCGAACCGAATCTCGATGGCGGGATTTTCCGCTGGCGCAACGCTCACCCTTCTTCACGCGGCAACGACCTCGCACACCTACCACCGTCTTGTGAGCTTCTACGGTGCGACCGCCTTTCACGAGGTCTCCGGACGACGCGCGGAACTCTTGCTCCGCCTCTTCTTCGGTACCGCCGACCGACGCGTCTGGCGGGAGCGCTCACCGCTCACGCTTTCGCAGCCGGACGTGCCGCTCCTCCTCCTCCATGGCGCCGCCGATCAGATGGTTCCGGTTCGCCACTCCATCGAGCTGCACCGTTTTCGCGAAGCAGCAGGTCTCCCGTCGGAGCTTCACGTCTTCGAGGGGATGCGCCACGGCTGGCTCAACGACGCGTCGCTGCCGGAAACGGAAGACGCCGTGCAGCGCCTTCTGGCGTTCCTCCGATAGTGGTCGACGAGGACTGGCTTCCGCGGCTCGAGGCGCGGCCTATGGACGTCTCTCTCCGGCGCGCGTACGCGTCGGCGCTCCTTGCGGAAGGCGACGCCCGCGGCGAGCTGATCGAGCTGGAGGAGCGGATCCGAGAGTCTCCGCTCGACGCCCCCGGCTACTGGAATTGGAAGCAGCAGCGGAACGCGCTGCGGGATGCGATCGACGTGAGCTGGCGCGCGCGCTTTGGCTACGGCGTTCGTCCTGGACGCCATGCGCTCCTTCCGTGGCCGGACGATGTCTCCGGTCGGTGGCGCTCACTGCGCGAGTTCGTGGAGGACTTCACAGGTGTTCGCCTTAAGGACATTGGCGCGAGCACTTCCTGGAAGGCTCTCCGCGCGCAAGCGGCCAACGACGCCACCGCGTTCGTCCCCGATGGACACGCGCTTGGATTTGGCGTGCGCGAGTGGCTCGGGTTACTCGATGAAGTGATCGAGCAAAACGCCTGGCAGCACCTCTTCCGCGACGTCCTCGGCCTGACGCGAGTTCGGAGCGAGTTCTTCTCGCTCTTCATGCAAGCCGAGGGCGATACGCATTGGACGGTGGCCGAGAACGCGCTCGGTGCGGAAGACCCGCCGGTGTACGGATTTCTCTTAGACTACGACGGAGGCCGTTTCGTTCCGGATCCGCGTCGCGCGCCCTACGGTCACTTCGCCCGTGTCACGGACTTCGCGCGCGCAATGCTCGATGCTTACGCGCGCGAGTTTCGGCCGCACCCCCGACTTGAACTCCCGCTCGAAAAGGAGCCCCCACGAGCAGGTCGCGCTTGGGCAACGCCCCTTAGTGCCCAGCCGAAGGTCGACCTCACCGAACGCTTCGCCTACCAGAACGGGATTCGGCAGGCCCAGGAAGACCTCAGCTGCCTCTGTGGCGTTGGGGACGAGAACACGCCGATGGACGCTCGTCTCGCCGAGCTCTTCGATGGCAGCGTCGACGACCTTGTCGCGACTGTGGAAGAGGAGTTCGACATCGAGCTCCGTCCCTTTTCAGGCCAGACCTACGGTGAGCTCCTCGACGCGATCTACCGTTCAGATCTCGACTGACTGCGCCCGAACGCGCCACCGATTCGCAGCATCGCGCCGCCGCCGTGGGAGGCGCCACCGGTCACGCGAATAATTTCGTAGAAACCGCCGACCCCAAGGAGGACGCCCGAACGGAAGTGAATGTTGAAGTCGCCGCCAACCTCCCCGCCAAAGGCGACGTCCCCGTAGTCCCCGCTGATATAACCGACCTCGAGAGCCGCACGAGGCGTGAAGTCAAACCAGAGTTCGCGATGGGGACGAACACCAAAGTCGGCGCGATACGCGTACCCGAACGTTGCGGAGGTAAGGACGCCGCTCTCGGTGTCGTTGCAGAAGATGATGCAGAACTCTTCGAAGGCGCGCGCGCGAACGCTCGCGGTTAAGCCGTGACCTCGAGTGCCGAAGTAGCGGAGCGAAAGCCCGCCGCCAAACCCGACCGCGTCGAACTCGCCTTCGGAATCGCTGTCGCCGGGGGCGAACAGAACCGAGAACACATGCCCTTCAAGAGCGAGTTCCAAGGGCTGATCCTCGGGAGCCGCAAACGCGGCGCTGGTGGTGAAGAGGGAAAGAAGAAGACCGAGAAGACTGATTCGCATGCCCCTGTACGGAGCAGCCTTCGTGCCATCGCCCAAACCTCCGAAATCATTTGATTTGAGAAACTACCGTGCGACTTTTGCAACGGGTTCCGTGGCTTCTCAGTCACGTTTTCACGGTCTCGCCGGTCGCCCACGGCTGTACTCGTCGCAGCTCGTCGACCGACACCTCACCGCGCTCGATCTCACCGCTCGCCACGTCCACAATTCGCCACTTCAGCGACGAACGAAAGAGCGGCTGCGATTCGACAAAGATGCATCGTACTTCGCCCGGTTCGAAGTCGCACTGAGGCTGCACCGCACGAATTAGTTTTTCGTTGTGCAGGTGACCATCGCCGAAGTTCCACCCGAGAACGAGACCCGCCACGATTTCTCCGTCGAGGTATTCGTAGTCCTGCAGGCGCGAGACCGCTTTGGGGATCAGCCGGGGGAGCGCGCGTCCGTGAAGGTGCATCATTCGAAAGCCAAGCACCTTGCCGACCAGCCCGATCGAGGTCGGTCGATCGTAAAAGCGGTCGAGCTGATCGTAGACCCAGCTCGCGCTCGTCGTGAGCTTTTCGAGTTTGCGGTAGCTCTCGCCCTTGAAGAGCCACACGCCGTACGCCCAGTTGCCGGCGTAGTAGCGCATCGACCACAGGAACGAGACGCGCTCCGGGACGAGGTTGCCGACAAGCGGAACGCCCACGAGAAAGACGCCGAGCGCGACGCCGAGGAGGGGCACGTCGAGGTCGGTGAACATCACGTCCGGATGCGCCCCAAAGAGTGCAAAGCCGCCGTAGACGACCATGAAGTTCCACTCGATCGGAACGCCCATCGGCACGTTGCTGGTGATGTAGCCGTGCAGAAGAACCATGAGCACCAGCGCAATCGTCAGCCCGTGGGGTCCAAGAACGCCAAGTCCCGCAAGCACAAAGGCGATGGGAACCCCGAGCTCGAGGGCGGTTCCCATGTGACCCATGATCACGGCAAGCCGCGACGGACGCAGGTCGTCCGGGTAGGATCGGTAGACGAGTTTGCGCATCCACGCGAAACGCGTGATCGGGCTGTTGGACGTCATCACACACACCACCGCCGGAAAGTGGTGGTTGAGTTTGGACATTCCAGCCCAGAACCAAAGCGCGAGCTGCACCGCCTGGGCGCCCGGGATCCAGTTCTCCGCGAAGACAAACACCAGGATCGTGACCCAGTAGTGTTCGCCGCGCGCCGCGAGAAAGAGCGTCTTGTCGAGAACACCGAGGATAGGCAGGAGCACAGCCGCCGCAACGAGCGCTTCGCGCGGCGTCGTTTCGGCGACGAGGCCCCAGCCAAGAACCCCGATCAGTGCGGCGTAGAGAAGAACGTCCACGAGGCTTCGCCGATGGCCGAGCGCGCGAACGAGCGGCAGCTTCGTGGTGCCGGGTCGCAGGAAGTAGAGAAAGCCGCCCACCGGCGGCCAGTAGCGTCCGGTGAGGGGGCCGCTTCCGCATCCGAGGCCGAGGACCTCGAAGAGCATGCTCCAGAGAATCGCCTTCTGAAACGCGAGGGGATGCAGCCACCAGGTTGCGATCGTGTCGAGGCCGCCGAGGGACGGCGAGCGCCCGCACGCCAGCGCCCACACGCCAATGTAGAAGACGACCTTAAACGCGTAGAGCAGATACGCCGCGACCGGGGTGCCGTAGCCTTGAAGCGCCCACGCCTCACAGACCATCCGGCCGCGCTCGGGAAGGGGCTTTTGAACCCATTCGAGCGGGTCGTAGGGCGGCGGGGTCGGCTCGAGCATGCGCTACCCCGTCATGCGCTGGGCGATCGCGCGCCGAAACATCATCGCGGACTCACTCACCCAAAAGCGCGCCAGTTCGCTCGCTTCGTTGTCCGGTCCGATGGCTTCCCCGGTCGACTCGATCGTGCTGACCAAATCGTCCGCGACGAGAAGCGCAAGCTTGGACGCTTCGAGTCGCACCGCGCGCGCCCAGGCTGCGATCGGCGCGGGCGGCGCGAGGGTAAAGCGCTGCACTGCCTCCTGAATCCGCCCGCGGGAAAAGAAGCCGATCGCTTTCGAGACGCGACGCGCCTCCCGCTCGAGGGCATCGAGCTCGTCTTGCTGAAGCACCGGTCGGAGCGTGAATCCGGGATCGAACTGGCGCACCACCGAAACCAGAAGCGTTTCCAGAAGTTCGTCGTCGAGGTGATCGAGGGGATGGAGCTGGCGCGCGAGGAGGGAGATCGGCCGCGCCATTTCAAAGGCGAGCGTCGTATCCCGCGACGACGCCACGACCCCGGGCACGATGAGGGCAGGCGGCGATCCCGAGAGCGCAAAGCAATGACGCAGCCCCTCCCGCTCGACGATGAAGAGGTCGAACTCGGCCTCCCCAAAAATCGCCGCGATTCGGTCCGCGACGACGCGCACGTGGTTCGTCTCGCCGGGACGGATTCGGTCTCGTTTGGAGATCCCCCAGCGGGCGTAGTCGATGCCTTCGAGCTTGCCGATGATCTCGGCGACGGCGGGCAGCAGGTAGGCCCAGGGGTTGTTGATCGTCTTGGGACCGAAGAGCTGCTCGAGCCCCGGTCGCGCAAACGTACGCGGCGGCGCAACGGCCACGCGAGCGCGGCGCGAACGGACGAGTCGCTCCTCTTCCGGCGCGGCTTGCCCCATGAGCAAGAGCGGAGCGAGGGCCAGCGCCCCACCCTGCGGCTCTCCTTGCGCCACGAAGATCTCCGCCATGATTCGCCAAACCTGCGGCGCGCGCATGTCCATCATGAGAAGGCGCCGCGCCTCGGCAAGGGCAGCGGGATCCTGCTGCGCGCGACGAAACGCGTTGATCAGCGAAAGGGAGAGACTCGTGTCTCCCGGCAGTGCCTGCACGGCGTTGCGCAGGGTCGCAATCGCGTGCGGCAGCCCGCCCTGACTCGTTTCGGACACGCGGGCGAGCTCGCGATAGGCGGCAGCCTTGGACGCGGCGTCGGTTTTCGGCCGCTCCAGAAACGTAACGAGCGCTTGCTGGTACCCCTCGATCGGAGCGCCTGGAATCGACTGGTAGAGCGCCCCGGCAGCGCCGCCCGGTCCCATGATCGCAATCGCGCTGAGCGCCGCCTGCGCAGACTCACCGGCGGCTCCTCGCGCGTGTTCGAGCTGCGCCATTTCCGTGAGCACCGCCCCGCGAAGACTGTCTTCGGTCGCGACCGAAAGGAGCGCCCGGACGATTTCGAGCGCCTCGGCACTGTTGCCGCGTAGACGTTCCACGCGCGCGAGCGACGAGAGCGCTCCCTGGTGGCCCGGCTCCGCCGCCAGGACCGCACGGAGATCATCCGCCGCGCCGGCGTAGTCCTGAAGATGAGCCTCGCGAATGCGCGCCAAACGAAGACGCATGTCCACCTGGCTTCCGCGCAGGCGAGGCAGCGCCGCCTCCATCACCTCGACCGCCTGGCTCCACTGTTCGTTGCGCTCGAGGTATGCCGCGAGAACATCATGGGCGTGTTCGTGCTGGGGACGCAGGGAGAGCGCGCGGCGAACAGCCGCGATCGCCGCGGGAAGATCCTCTTGAAGGTCGGCCTGCAGCTGCGCGGCGCTGAGGTGGAGGATGCAGGCGCGGCTCGGATCGTTCGCCGCAAAGGCCGCATGGGTGAGAAGCTCAACGAGATGCGGAACGGCTGGACCGCGCATCATGGTGGCCATCAGACCGGTCGCGGCCTCCGGGTTGTCCGGATCCATCTCGAGGGCCTGCGCGTACGCGCCGGCGGCGTCCTCTTCTTGATCGGCGGCCGCGAGCGCTTCCGCCGCGTCGAGGGAGAGGCGGACGGCCATGCCAAGGTCGCGGGTGACAGAGCGCTCCATCCGCGCCGCTCGTTGAAGCGCGCCCGGATCGCCGGTGGCCTGCGCGGCTCGGGAAAATCCTCGCGTCGCGCTTAGACTCTGGGAGTCGAGAGCGAGGGCCGCCTGAAACGCCGCGAGCGCCGTCTGCGCCTCCCCTGCCTCGACGAGCAGCGTCCCAATGCGGCTTTGATGATCGGCCGCAACGATCGGATCCCCCGCAACGGCGGCAAGTCGCCCGCGAAGCGAAAGCTCCGACGCGCGATCCGACTCGGAAAGAGCGCGCGCGAGAAGAAGCTCGAGCGTTCCTCGATCCTCGGGCGCGAGCTGCTCGATGCGGGCGATCGCGCCGGCCGAGTCGCCACCGTCCTCCTGTCGAATCCGCAGCAACGCGCGAAGGGACGTGAGTACGGCGTTGGGATCGGAGAGCGAGACGGAAAGCTTCGCGTAGGCCGCCGCGAGCGCACTCCGGTCATCACCACGAATGCCAAGCTCTTCGACGGAAAGCGCGGCACCAACGTCGTTCGGTCGATCCTTGAGCAACGTCGCCGCCGCCTCTCGCGCCTCGGTCGTATCGCCGTAGCGAACCCGAACGAGCGCCGCGGCCAGGGTTGCCTGAGCCTGAAGAAAGGGGTCGTCGGTTGCTGCAGCTTCCGCGTCGAAGGCTTCCCCGACGCCGCGCCAGTCTGCGGCGGCGACGAGGAGCCGGTGCTGCGCATCGAGAGCCTCGCGATGCGTCGGCACCTCGCTAAGGGCGAGCTGATACGCCGCAAGCGCGCGGGCGGGATCCTGAAGGCGGTGCTCCATCAGCACACCGATCTCGACCGCAAGGCCAGCCGCACGGGACGGCGCGCTCTCCCGTTGCAGCTCGTCGGCGAGGTGGCTCGCCAAATCCTCCCACGCCGACTGAAGCGTGAGCACCCGGCGGAGGGAATCGCGCGCTTCGCGAAGCTCCGGGTCGTGGGTCAGCGCCTCGCGGTACGCCTGGGTTGCCCCGGCCACGTCGCCGAGGTTTCGTTCCCGAATGCGTCCGATGCGAAGGGCGAGCGCCGCGCTCTGGGACGCGTCGTTTGCCTGCGTCAGTCGTTGCTCGCAAAGCGCCACCACCGCTTCCCAGCGTCCATCGGCGGTCTCCCAACGATCGAGGGAGTCGAGGGCCGCGCGATGCGTCGGCGCCTCCTCGAGAACCTGAGCCACAAGTCGCCGCGCCGTCGCGACGTCGCCAACATGCTCTGCCAGCGTCACCGCCGCACGATGACGAAGTTCCGCGCGCCTTGAAACATCCTCGGTAAGTTCCGCCTCGGCGAGGATGGCCTCCACTAGCCGGTCGGAACGGCCTGCACGCTCGGCGGCGCGCTGGACCGCATGGAGCGCACCAAGGCTCGCCGAGTCCAGTGCAAGGACGCGCTCGTAGACCTGGAGTGCGCCCGCGGGATCGTCGAGTCGGTCCTCAAGAATCGCACCGAGGCGCACCAGCCACGCGATCGCTTCCGCCTGATGCGGCGCCTGATCGACCGCGCGTTGGTAGAGCTCCGCGAGGGGATGCCATTGCCCCGTTTCCGCATAGAGGCGCGTCAGGGCAACGAACGCATCCCGGTTCGCAGGGTCGAGGGAGAGCGCGCGCGCATGCCGCACGATGGCGTCGCTCGCTCGTCCCATACGCACTTCGAGGAGCGCACCCATTCGAACGAGCAGCATCGCCTGCGCGGCTGGATCCGCGGTCACGCGAGCGCGGGCACCGAGCACCGCAAGCAGGGCCGGCCAATCTTCGGCGCGCTCCAAGATCCCTTCGAGGGCGAGCGCCGCAGGTTCGAACCGAGGCGTGGCGTCAAACGCTCGCTCGTACCACTGCCTCGCCTGCGCGGCGTCGCCGAGGTGCAGGTCGAAGAGCTGTCCGACACGAAACGAAATGCTGGCGGCTTCGTCCGCGTCGTGCGCGAGTCCGACGAGCGTGGCGAGCGCTTCCGCCTCTTCGCGATGCTCCCCGCGCTCGCTTCGGAGGCGAACCAGCTCCTCGATGATCTCGCGATCGTGAGGCTCCGCCTGAAGCGCTTCCGTGAGCACCGCAGCGGCCGCATCCGTTTCTCCGGCCTGCTCGTGAACCCGCGCGAGCGCCTGACGAATCCAATGGCGTGCAACGGCGCCCTGCGTGAGCGCAAGCTCCTGATGAAGCGCGGCCACGTACGCGGCCCGCTCGCCGTGGAGCATCGCAAGACGCTTCTGATCGACGAGCGCGGACGTTGCGTGGGGATTCGCTGCGGTCGCTGCAGCGAAGAGCTGGGCGGCGCGGGTTTGGTCGCCAAGGCGAGTCTCGGCGAGGTGCCCGCCGAGCGCCAGCCAGCCCGCGCGCAAACGAGGATCGCTGACCGCCGCCGCGAGCTTGCTGTAGAGGTCGACTAGCTGCGGCCACTGCGTCGCGCGCCAGTAGAGCCGCTCGAGCGCCTTCAGCGTCGGCAGCCCCCCCGGATCGAGCGCAAGCGCTTGCTCGTACACCTCCAGTGCACGCGCCGGTTCTTGAAGCCGCGTCTCCAGGACCTCCGCTTTGTGCCGAAGTCGTTCCCCGCGCACGGACGCATCGCGCGAGAGCGCAATCTCGCGATCGAGAAGTTCGGGCACGCGATCCCAGTGACCGAGTGCTTCCCGTGCGCGCCTCGCTCCTTGAAGAGCACGCAGCGACTCCGGGGTGTCGAGGAGCGCGGCTTCGAAATGCTCTGCGGCTTTCTCCCGATTGCCCGCCTCGGTGTAGAGCTGCCCGAGCTCCTGATGAAGACGCCCGCGTCGCGCAGGGTCTTCCTCCATCTTCAGCTGCACCTCGCAAAGCACGACGAGCGCATTGGACGCAGCCTCGTCGCGGGTGAACTCCACGACGTCGGTGGCGTCGCTCATCAGCGGCGGGTGGCGTTTCTTGACTGCTTGGGGCGTGGGCAGCTCGGTTGAGGGCGTTGCGGCAGGGGCCGGCGTGGGGGCCGACGGCTGAACGGGCTTCACAGGCGCTGGCTTCGCCGGCGTGGGTCTTACGGGCGTCGGCTTTGCGGACGCTGGCTTCGCCGGCGTGGGTCTTGCGGGCGTCGGCTTTGCGGACGCTGTCGCCGGCGCGGGTCTTGCGGGCGTCGGTTTTGCGGACGTCGGTTTTGCGGCCGCTGGCTTTGCGACCGGTTTCGCGGACGCTGGTTTCGATCGCGCTGCCGCAGTGGGAGGAGGCGGCGCACTTCGAGCCGGAGTCGGAACGCGC
>JBCDAA010000170.1:0-18044 GCA_039186435.1 Myxococcota bacterium
CAAGATCCAAGCGCTCGTTACTCGGACTCCCACGGATCCACCACCTCCTCCCGCAACATCGGCGACGGCTCCGTGTTCATCGGCACCGGGTCGCTCGACGCGGGCTGCTCCATGTTCCGCATCACCGGCCGGTTCGCGCCGCTCCGCGAGCGTCGTCGTTCAAGGGTCACCCGAATTGTCGCGGTACTTGCGGACGAAAGGCTCACCCGGCGAGAGCGGTATCCCATCATCTGAATCTCAGCGAGTTCCTGCGCGTCGCCCTCCGGACGCGGAAGGGAAAGGGGCGTATTGCCGATCACGTCCCCGTTGATAAGGACGAGCGCGCCGGGCGGGTCGCTCTCGAGACGAACCTCCACCACGGGCTCCGGCTCGGCGGGGGGCGCTTCCGGTTCCGGCTGTGGCGGAGACGGTGAAGGCGGCGCTTCCGGCGTCGGAGCTTCCTCGATTTGAACGGGAGGTGCGACGACTTCGTTCGTCGCAGTGCGCGCTTCCGGTTGCTTTCCAAGAGCGAGCCACGCGCCACCAATGCCGCCAAGGAGAAGCATGCTGAAGAGGATGCCGAGGACCACGAGCGGCGTCTTGGTGGAGGGAACTTGAACATCCGCGATCGGATTCGGCGGCATCGGTGCCGGCATCTGACGCGGCGGCGCGACCGCGGAAAAGGGCGCGAGCTGCCGTCCCTCACGAAGAAGCGCAAGATCGATCAGCAACGCGTCCATCGACTCGTAGCGATCCTCGGGACGCTTCGCGAGGGCTTTGAGGATCACCGGCTCAAGGGCAACGGCGTCCGGGTGGAGTGAGGTCGGCCGAGGCGGCTCGTCGAACATATGCTTCGAAAGGATGCCCATGAAGGTATCGCCGTCGAAGGGCACCTCGCCGGTGCACATCTCGTAGAGGATCACGCCGAGCGCGTAGATGTCCGTGCGGGCGTCAACGCTCTGTCCTGACGCCTGCTCCGGACTGATGTAGTGCGGGGTTCCAAACACGGTTCCTGTGCGCGTGAGCTTTGAGCTCGCACCACCGACCTTCGCGACGCCAAAGTCGAGCACCTTGACGAAGCGCGGATTGTCACCCCGCGAAATGAGCTGAACGTTGTCGGGCTTCAGATCCCGGTGAATCACGCCTCGTTGGTGCGCCGCCGAGAGCGCCGAGGCGATCTGCTCAGCGACGGGAATAATGTCCGCCACACCCAGCCGACCGCGGCGAATCAATGCCGTGAGCGACTCGCCCGCGAGGTACTCCATCACGAAGTACGCCGCGCCATCCTTGAGGCGCCCGAAGTCGTGAATGCTCACGATGTTCGGATGACCGATGGCGGTGGCCGCCTGCGCCTCGCGCACGAAACGATCGACCACCGTGGTGTCCGACGCCAGGTGCCCACGCAGCAGCTTGAGCGCCATGGGTTTTTGCAAGCCGAGGTGCGTGACCTGGTAGACGATGCCCATCCCGCCTTCGCCGAGAACACCCACAACCCGGTAGCGGTTGTCGATGGTCGTATTGACGAGAGGGTCCGGACGCGCTTCCGCGGCCTGCAGCACTTCGCCACACGTCGGACAGAACTGCACGTCGTTGGAGAACCCCGCCCCACAAGCCGTACACATTCGAACCGACTCGCTCAGCGGCGTCTTGAGCGACGACGGGGTTACGTCACTCACCGTCAGAGCCACCCCCGTCGGATCGTTCCGCGCATACGCCGCCCCGACAATCCAGTGGCTCCACGCACTCCGCCCGTCGGGTACACGGCTCACCGATGGCCTTGTTGCCCTCTTCGACCCCGCAGGTGTCTTCCGAGAGCGCAAGTGCAGCGATGATGAGCAGAGTGCGCATACCGAGAGTTTAGGGGCCTAGTCTGGAAGAGAAAGCGCTACTCGGGAAGACCCGTGCCGCAGCTTGAGCAAAAGCGCGCCCCGGGCGGATTCTGAAAGCCGCAGGAAGGGCAGAAGCGCGGGGCGCTTGTGAGCTTCACCCCACATTCAGCGCAGAACTTTCCAGGGGCAACGCTCGCATTGCACCCCGGACAGTCCACTTTCCCGTCCGCTCCGGCCGGGATCGGTGTCGGGGGTGGTTGCTGCTGGAATGCAGCCCCAAACGCTTGGGCCATCCCAAACCCTGCGCCGAGGCCTGCGCCCGCCATCATGGGGTTGCCGCCTCCGCCTCCGCCGCCCTCACCCGGGCCTTGGGCCATGCCTTGACCGGCACCGATCATCGCCTTTCCAGCCGCCATCTTTCCAAAATCGCCACCCGCCATCCCGGTGTAGCGCGCGTCCTGCTGAAACTCCTGATCGAGCGCAAACTGCTTCTGCGCCGCCTCCGCTTGCGCCTTCGCAATTCCGATCGCGGCAACTCGCGCGTCTCGCTTGGCCTTGCCGATCTCCCCCTGCGCGGACTTGAGCGTTTGCTCGTCCTCATCGCTGAGGTTGATGTTGAAGTCGGAGACCTGGAGGATCTTGACGCCAATCGCCTCGAGGTCTGGACAGTTCTGCTCGAAGAGGCGCGCGATCTGGTTCTGGAGGGGCATCAACTGAAGCAGCGACTTCTGTTCGCTGACACACACTTGCCCAACTACCGTCTTCACGGAGTTCATGAAGCGGTCTTTAATCCAGCGAAGGACCTGCTCGTTGCCCTCCGGCGCACGAAGCCCGACGTAGTTCAGGATGAAGCGCGCGGGATCTAGAATCTGAATCGCGAACTTGCCGTAGATTCGCGGCGTGACCATCTCGCCCAGCATCGGGTCCTCGATGTAGCCGAGTTCCCCGCCAAAGGTCTGGTCGTACATGGGGCGCATCGTCACGAAGTAGAGATCGGTGACGAAGATGTTGCCGCCGGTGACCGCGTCGATGATCTGCCCGAGGAAGGGGATGTTCTGCGAGCTGAGCGTGTGGCGCTGTCCAACACCGGCGCTGCGAAGGAGACCCACAATCGAGCCATCTCGAAAAAACACAGCGGACTCGTCGGCATCCACCGTCAGCTGCGAGTGGTGGGGAATCGTGTTTTCCGGATGCTTGAAGACGATGAGATCTTTCTTCTCGTCCGGCCTATGAATCAGCATCTCTTGGACGCCGTCTTTCACAAATCCGAATACCCTGCCGAGAACCATGTGCCCTGCCCCTGTGCGATTGCACCGTTGGAGGAGAGAGCTCCATCGACCTCCCTCCAGTCGGCATCATAGGGCTCGCAACGGCCCCCTGACCAGTCTGCCGAGGGCCGCCGGACGAATTCGAGGGAACCTGACGATTTTCTCGATGTCCGCCATGCTGAGGTGAGTATGAGAGGCGCGATCCTGATTCTCCTCGTGAGCGCGGTAAACATCGCGTTTGCGCAACCTCGCGATCCGGTCCGCGATCTTTTGCCGGAGGGAGATAGCGACCTCGACCCAATCGGCACAGGGGACACGCACACCTTAAGAAGCGTGCAAGCGCCGACGCCGCCGCCGCCCGATCCGACGCTCGGACCGGTTCCGCCGACCGTCGAGAGCACGCGCGGCGAAGTGCTGTGGGCAATTCCTGGCGTTCGCGAAGCCGAGCACCGGATCGACATCACGCTGCGAGACGGCCTCGCGATCGTCGACACGGAGATTCGCCTCATCTCGCGCGCTCGTTACCCGGCCGAAGCTCGCTACCGGATTCCTCTCCCCGCCGATGCCGTGCCGGTGTCGCTCGAGGTGTGTCGCGAAGAGCACTGCCGAACGGCGCGCGAATCCGGCGCTGCCGCGTACTTCGATGTCGTTCGCGCCGCGCCGCAAGAGGCCACGGAAGCGCCGGTCGCCCACCTCGAGCGCGTCGAAGATGCCTTGGTGGTGCGCGCCGCGCCGATCCATCAGGGCGCGCCGACGGTGCTTCGCTTTCGCTGGGTGGCCAGTGCGCCTCTTCGCGGGGGCGTTGTGCGCTTTCAGGTACCTGCCCGCGGAAACGACCTCCGCATTGCGCGCGCCGCGGTTCGCATAACAACCGACGGACTGCTCGCGCCCTCTCTTCAGGATCAGCCGGTCGGCCATGGCGCGGTGTTCGTGGATGCGTGGGAAGAGATTCGCGTTGCGGCCTCGGCGCCGAGTGGTGGAATGGGTCTTGAGGTGGACTCCTTTCCGTGCGGGGAGCAGCGCTGCGGCCGGGTGCGTGCGGCGAGCGGTCCTCTTCCTGGACGACCCGCCGACGTGGTGCTGATGATCGACGTCTCGCCTTCGACGCTCGGTCCCGCCCGCGGGCGGATGGCCGCAACGCTCGCGGCCCTGGTCGCAGGAATGCCCTCGCGATCCAGCGTTCGCGCGATTGCTTTTGCGGGTCGCGCCGAAACGATCGCCGCGGAGCCTGCCTCCCCGAGCGAGTTTCCCCTTGCATCGGTCGCCCAGCGAGACGCCCTCGGCTCCGCAACACGCTTCGAGGCAGCCCTTGCACAAACCGAGGGTTGGGGCTCGAACCTTCACGCCATCATCGTGGGCGATGGCGGGCTCACCACGGGGCCAGGACTGGAGCGCGCCCAGCGCCTCGCACGCCGTCGAGGGATGCGGCTCAGCGTGGTCAACGTCGCGGATCGTGCGACCCGAGAGCCGCTTCGCGAACTTTCCAAAGCCCTTCGCGGCGTTGTCATCGATGCCGGTCTTGCGGCCGACGAAGCCGCACGCGGTCGTTCGACGCGCCGCCTGGAAGAGGCACTCCTTCCGATCTTCGCGCCGAGAGCAGCGCCGCGCCTCGAGATTCAAACGGGACGCGACCGCATTCGCCTCGGCCCGCTGATGGCCGGCGAGGAGCTCGTCTGGGAAGGACCCGTTCGCGGATCGCTCCAGGCGACGCTCGGCGCTCGACGCGTTCGCGCCCGACGTCGCGTCGCGGACGACCGAAGTTGGATCGGCGCACGCGGAAGCTCCCTCACGACGCTCGCGGCCATCGACGACCGCGACCGAGAAGCCGCGCCTCGAGACGACTGTCATCCCCGTGGTCCTGCGACACGTTTTGGCGGCGTCAGCAGCGTCAGCGCGCCGCTCGCCCTCGCCGAGCCCCTCACATGCGGGCCGGCTCCGATCGCCATCGCGCCGCCACCGCGCGAACTCGGACGAGGCGTGCCTCGCGAAACCCTCCTCCAAATGCTGCGCGGCCGAATCGTGCCTGTGGCGCGCCGCTGCTTTCGTCGCGATCGCGCCGGGCGCGGCAACTACGCGACCCGAGCGGTGTTTCGCTTTCGCCTCGAGGATCGCGAGATCGCCTCCGCTGCGATCGAAGGAGAGATCAGCGAGGAGCTTCGTTCATGCTTGCTCGGCGCGGTCGATACCCTCGAGGTTCCGCGCTTCGATGGCGCGGTCGTCGTCGGCTATCCGCTCTACACCGAACGCGCCGAAGCGGCTCCACCGATCGAGATTCGGCGCGAGGTTCTCGACCAGGTCGATCGGATCGCCGGCGACGAACCCTCGCGCCCGTCCCTACGAACGCCTCAATAGCACTGCCAGAACGCGGTATCTGCGTAGACGTACATGACGCCGCTGTCGCCGAGGTTGATGCCGACGAAGGACTCGTCGAACTGCATGACGAACTGACCGCCGCCGCCCTCGTCGCCCTGCACCCACTGCTCCTGTCCGAGAACGCGCGCCCCCTGCCGGAAGAGCTGTGTGCGCAGCTCGCCGTTGCCGTGCCACACATCCGTCGGAACTTGAATCGCAACCGGCTCGAATCCTCGCTCGCCGGCAACGTTCGTTCCCTCCGGGGGCGCGAGCGCCCCTTCGGCAACCTGCTCCGGCGTCGAAAAGACCACCGCCGTGAAGCCGTTGTAGGGCTCGTAGGCTTCGTTGTTGCCCGGCGTTGCACAAAAGACGCTCATCGTCCGCGCAGTTCCGAAGCGCTTGGCGAGAAGCGGCATCGTTTGAAGGTCGAGCGTGAAGAGATGCTCCATCGGCTCGTCTTCGAGCTTCGGCCAACGCGCGGCGCCAATGCCCGGAGGCGTTCCGCCGCGAAGATTCCACGTCTCCCCGGCGCGCTCCTTGAGGTTGCGAAGCACATACACCGTCTCCTTCGCACCGGACGCTTTCTCCGCGAGAAGCGCGAGCTTGTCGATCGCGTCGAGCTCCTTCGCCGTCTCGACTCCCTCCTTGGCGATCTCCTCGAGGAGCTTCGGGTACTCCTTGTGCCCGACGACCCGCTCGAAGGTGCTCTTAAGGCCGGCGCCTCCTCCGTTGCGGAGCATCCACGCGATCCAGCGCCGCGAGTCCGCGATCCCCTTCAGTCCCGCTTCGATCTCGCTGTTCTGCTCGTGGTTCAGCGTCGCCTCGATCTCGAGCAGGCCTGTTACCGTCCGCTCGAGAACCGCCTGCGTGGGATGACTCCCTACAAAACGCACCGCGCGACAAAAGGGCGCCTTCTTGGAAGAGTCGAGGTTGGCGAGGAGCACTGCTTCCGCGCGCTCGACCGGCAAGCGGTGCACCACCTTGCGAAGAAGCGGCATCACGTAGTGGTAGTCGTGCTGCTTCTTGACGATGTCGGTCCGGACGTACTGGTCGTAGTCGGCATCCCAGGTGTCCCCGGCATCCGCGAGGCGCGCGAGGACCATCACGATCGCGCGTCGATACGCCTCGCGATGCGTCTTCATCGCCTTTGACTCGTGCGCCACCAGGAGAGGAAGCGCTTCCTTGGGAAGCAGGCCGAGACCGAACGACATGTCGTTCGACGCATTGCTCTCGGCGTCGATGATTTCGAGCCCGCGCTCCCAGAGCTCCGCATCCGAAACGAGGTGCAGCAAAAGCGCCACGCGCGCCTTTCCGTATTTCTGCTCCATCGTGCGTTCGATGAGCGCGCGCTGTTGCCCTTCCGACAGCGCTGTGACGGCCGGAAAGAACGCCCCACCCTGCGGATAACCCGGTGCGCCGACGCTGAAGTCGACGGCCTGATCGATGAACGCGGGGTCGTCACGCTGGGCCTCGGGAACGTTGGAGACCTTCTCCTGCACCCAGCTGAGCGACCCGGAGCCCGCGTCCACTTCGAGAAGCTCGACGAGCTCGTCCGGGACCGGACGACCTTCTTCCCCAAAGCGAAGTACGGCGACGTTCGCGACCTTCTTTCCGCGGCCCTTCTCGCATCCGGCGGCGAGCTTGAGGAGAAAGTCCGCGTCGTCCTTGCGCCAGCGTTGAAAGACGGTCGTAACGCGCTCTTCGTAGCCTGATTCGTTTAGCAGCTGCACGAGTTGCTCGAAGGTTGCGAGCGCAAACGCGTCCTTTCCAAGGTCCCACCGAACACGGTCGCCCTTGTCGACGATCTTCATGATCTCCTTCAGCACGAGCGCCGGCCAGTCGTCGACGTTTCCGAAGAAGGAGAGGAACTCGTAGAAACGATCGTTCGGTTCCTGGCGGCGTTCCCCTGGGACCTGCGACGTAAGCCGCACGTTTCGGTCGAGCTCACCGTCCAACCACCAGCAGAGCGGATTTCCGGAAAACCCGTAGCCATCAACGTAGACACGCGCGACCCGAGGCAGCTCCTTCTTCAAAACGTCGCCGACGTCTTTGCCCGCCCGCGCGAGAACGAACGCCACCCCGCGCCGCATCGCCTTCGGAAGATCCTTGTAGGACGCCTCGAAGGGCTCCGGGTCGTGCTGAAACACCTCACACACGAGCTCGTCGAGCACACGCGGCCACCCCGGGAGGTGACCGGAGTAGTTCCGGGGTCCCTTTTCGATCGCCCGCAGGAGCTCGACGATCTCGGCGCCCTTTACGTTGGCGGCTTCCCCTCGGAGCATCTCCCAGAGCGCGGGTTCCTTCGCGAGGTCCACCCGCCCACTTCGCCAAAGCAAAAGAAGCAGCGCACCGCGTTCGTTGTAGGTCGCGGCGTCGCTCAGGATGTCCTGCTTGGCGTACTCGTCCTTCGCTTTCGCGACCTTCTTTGCGAGCTGGTCGAGCTTCTTGGGATTGTTCGCGAGCGCTTCATTCAACCCATCGGTGAAGGTCTCCACGGTTTCTTTCCCGTCCGCCCATGTTCGCTTTTCGACGAGGCGCCCTCGGTCGTAGGTCGCTTTCAGCGTCGGCGTTCCGTCCTCCGTGTAGTCCTCCCACTCACCGACCTTGTGGCCCTTGTCCCAAAAATGCCGGTACGCGAGCTGACCGCCGTAGTACCAGCCGGCCTCTTCGCCGTGATGCTGCCCGCGCCAGTAGCCGCGAATGATTCGCTCGTGGTTCTTCTGGGTTCGCCAGTCCCAGGACCCGTGCCGGCGCCCGTGCCAGAACTCGCCGCGCGTCTTCAGGGACCCGTCCTCGTTGTCGAAGGCATAAGGACCGTGGGTTTTGCCTTCGTCGTCGTAGAGGTACTTCTGCTTGAAGCCGCCGCCTTCCCACCACCACGTCCACTCACCGGCGCGCTCACCCTTCGCGTATTTTCCGTAGCAGAGCTTTGCGCCGCCTTCGTAGAAGTCGCCGCCTTCACCCTGCTTCAGGCCGCCTTCGTAGTCGGTGAACCACCAGGGCGCGCCGCTTTCGTAGTTCCCCGCCCAGCGGCCTTCCGCTTTGCCCTCGACGAGTTCGCCCGTCTTCTTCACGACGGTCGAATCGGGATAGTGCTCGGTGTACGTCCCGGTCCGCGGCCTCGGAATCACCACTGGAAAGGGCGTATGAGCAGACGTCGCAGCCTCATCGTCGCCGACCTCCGGCGTCGACCCGTGCAGCACCGCGTCGAGGTCGAGTTCGCCCGTGAGCAGCGCCTCGAGCTGCGCCTCGTCGATGATCGGGATTCCTGCCGCCTCCGCTTTGGCGAGTTTGCTTCCCGCGCGCGACCCGGCGATGAGCAGCTTGGTCTTTCCCGAGATGGCGCTCGTCACGTCCGCACCGCGGCCTTCGAGGTCCGCCTCGATCTCCTTTCGCGATCGCTTGAACTTGCCCGTGACAACGATCTTCAGCCCTTCGATGCTCATTCGTCCTCCAAAGCGGCCGTACCCGGCGTGGCCACGTTCCGGCACCGGGTTGTGCACGCGCCGTGCCGCGAGGATGCCACGAGCGCGCCGGGTTCTGATGCGCGCTTGCGTCAGCGCTGTCTGTCAGCGGTGGACATCTTTGTCAGCGAGGTGCGCGAGACGCCGAAATCGACTGGATCGACCCGCACTCCGCGAGAAAGGGCGCGCAGTCCGGGTGTTCGTTCGTGACGGTCCGGTACACGATCAAGCCCTCGAGGGTGTTCTCGCCGGTCAGCGTCGCGGTGAGGTCGCCGCGAATCACCCATGCGCAGTTTCCCTCGCGCGTCTGGTTCGTTCCGCGAAGCGACGCTTGCACCTGATCGCCCTCCACCGTGCCGAGGAAGATGGGGTCCCCCCCGAATCCGAGGGCGAGGAGGACGCCCGCCAGCCCGTCGACGGCGATGGAGACGTCGCTCCCGTCCTGCGTGATCGTCGCGTTCACCATCCCGGTTCCGCCTTCTTCCCAATTGGGAAGCATGCAGCTGTTCCCGCCGGTCGTGATCTGAATGCTGTAGACGCCGCTGAAATCCGCGGGCTCACAGCTCATCGTTGGCGCAATGCACACCGAACCGCAGGGAACCTCCTCGCCGGGGCAGCCATCCGCTTCGAGGGCGGGCGGAAGATCGAAAAAGCACCCTGTGAGGAGTAGGAAGACGACCCAGCGCATCAAAACGCTCCCTGCGCGCGAACGCCGAGGCCCGTGACAACGACCTCGGTTCGGTGCCGGCCGCGAATGATGAGCGGGATCCCGACGAGGCCTGCTGCAAGGCCACCGAACGCAAGTCCGTTGGTCAGACCACGAAGGCGCTTGGCGCGATCACGCGCGTTGCGATCCTCCCGGGCGGAGTCGACGAAATCATCCCGAGCGCGAAGCGCACGACTGCCGACAACGGCAGCGCTGATGCCGAGCGCCGACCCCGCTGCAACGAGACCCCAGCCAGCGCCCCACACGGCGGAACGTCCTTCCTCTGTTGGCGGGGGTGGGGGCGCGGGATGCTCGGGCGCCTCGACCACGGGAGGCGGATGCCAATCCAGCACGCGTGACTCGCGCACCAGCACGGCCTCCCGGCGATCTCCCAACGTAACCTGATGCGCCCCCGCCGCGAGGACGAAGCGCGCCGGGGCGTCCCGAGACGCGCGACCTTCGACAGCCACCCGTCCACGCCCCCGAACCTCGAGAACGACGTAAGCGCTGAGGTCGGCGGTCGCTTCCTCCGCGCGCGCCCGCTGTTCATCGCTCAGCCCGCCGATGGAGAGCGACCACGCGAAGGCATCCACCGCGCGACCGCGATTGCCCCCCGCATCCCAGGACACCGCCGCGTTGTAGATCGCTGCGCCGGAAGGAACGAGAGCATGCGCGGCTTCGAAGGCGCGGGCCGCCGCGGCAAAATCTCCTTGGGCGTGTGCGGCAACCGCCGCGCGAAAGAGCTGGCTTGCTTCGTCGTTTTGCGCGGCCAGCGGCGCACTCCAAAGCAGCATGATCAGCGCGATCGCGCTACGAGCCATAGGGGTTCCCCGCAAGCTCGGACGCCTCCATCGCTGCTTCTTCGCGACGCGCACGACCGAAGCGAAGTCGACCCTCCGGCCCCTCGATCCGCCGTTCAAGAGTTTGACCGTTTCGCGCACGCGCCCAGAGTCGCTGCGCGTCGACCGGAACGGAAATCGAGAGGCGACGCCCCGGCTCGACCTCGACGGCAACACCGTCGATGCGGATCGAGTCCACCACCGCGTTGCTCTGAACCGCCAGCGGACGTTCGGTGGGTGGCTCAGGCGTCGGCGGCGCTTGAGGAGGTTCCGCGTGCGCTTCGGTCGCTGGCGCAGGAGGCGCCGCCGGTTCGACGGACACTGTGGCCGGCTCACGGGGCCAAAATGCCGCGGCGACTCCGACGGCAAGCGCGACCCCGCCCAGCGCGACGAGGAGCCACGGCACAGGTCGCGCGGTCGGTGCGTTTGCGGTCGGTACGTTTGCGCTCGGTACGTTTGTGCTCGATGCGTTTGCGCTCGATGCGTTTGCGCTCGATGCGTTTGCGGTCGATGCGCTGGGGGCGGCCATCGCGGTCGACCCGTCGGCGGTCGAGCCCTGGACACTCGGCGTTCGCGGTTCCTCCTTCATCGCGCGGGCCTGCGCCCCAAGAGCCGTTCTCTCTGCCAACGTCGGGACGGCCTCCTCGAGCGCGCGACGAAAACTCGCGGCATCTGGGCAACGCTCGGCAGCGTCAGCTTTCAGCGCCCAATCGATCGCGTCCGCGAGGGCGAAGGGAAGATCGGCAACCTCGCGCACGGGCGGCAGCGTCTCGTGCGCAATACGCGAGAGCAACGCGACCGGCTCCTCGTCGAGATCGTAGGGCTTGGTCCCCGTCGCGATCTCCCACGCCAACACCCCCGCCGCCCAAACATCGCTCCGGCGATCGAGGGGCTCTCCGCGCGCCTGCTCCGGGGAGATGTAAGGAAGCTTGCCCTTCACGATCGCTTGCGTGGTGAGCTGTCGCCCGGTCGCCGTGCGCGCGATCCCAAAATCCGCCAGCCGCGCGACCCCCGACTCATCCACCAGAATGTTCTGGGGCGAAAAATCGCGATGCACGAGTCCGCTCGGCGTTCCGTCCTCGTCACAGAGCTCATGCGCTGCGTGCAACCCCTCGAGCGCGTCGAAGAGCGCCCGAAACCCGAGAGCGCGCCGCTTCGATGCGTCCTCCACTTCCAGGAGTCGCGCGAGCGCCACCCCAGGCACATAGTCCATCACGAGGTACACGCCTTCGTCCGACTCGCCCACATCGACCACGGACACCACGCGCTCGTGACGCAGACGCGCAGAGAGACGCCCTTCCCGCAAAAACCCGGCGACGACCTTCGGATCGCGCCGCAAATGCGGGTGCAGCACCTTCACCGCGACCTGGCGGCGAAAGCCCCCCGCGCCCGTCAACTCCGCGAGGTGCACCGTCGCCATGCCTCCCGAGCCGAGCTCGCCGAGGAGCCGATACCGACCGATCGCCGACACCATCACCACGCCGAAGACGCTGCAACAAGCATGCGCGCCAGGATACATGAGTCATGCCGCGAGGGTCGCGGGCCGTGTGAACATCGGTTCACGAGGATCGAAGCACAGAATACGCTATCGTAGCCGCGGTGGAGCGGGTCACTTACTACCGCGACGACACGCTGTGGATCGAAAGCTTCGGGTGTGTCCTCGTGTCCGTGAACACGCAGCCGCCCACCGTCGCTGGCGTTCGTCGCGTAACTGCGGCGTTCGATGAACTTTCGCCCTCGTATCCCTCGGGCGTGGCGATCGTGATCGTTCCTTCCGCGGACCGCCCCGCGCTTTCCGTGGAGGTGGGTCGAGAGATCGGCGAGACGTGGGATCGCATCATGCCGCGCCTCGCGTGTGCGGTTGTGTGGGTCCGGCGCGGTGGATTCATCGGGGCCGCGGTACGAAGCCTCGTCACGGGCCTTCTTCTGGTGCGACCGCGCTCCCTCGTTCCCATCGCTATCGCGTCTAGCCTTCAAGACGTTGCGCACGTGGTGTCGTCCCACACCTCCGTTCCCGGCGCGACGGTCCGAGAGAGCGTGCAGCGCGTGGTCGCCCCGAAACTCCAATGAACGAAACCCATCGACATGCGCCCGCGAGCCAGCCTCCCCTTCAGGGGGTACGCGTGACCGTGGCGCGCGGCGAAACGGCCGGAGCCTCGATCACGCTCGACGGAACCCAGCCGGGACGCGTGCTCGTCGGAACTAGCCCAGCCTGCGATCTCCAGCTCACCGACCGCGCGGTCTCCCGGCGGCATCTCGCGCTCGAGCTAAGCGGCAACGCCCTTCGGGTCCGCGACCTCGACTCCACCAACGGAACCTTCGTCGCCGGCGTGCGCCTCTTCGACGGATTGGTGGAGCCGCCGGCCAGTCTCGAAATCGGCGGAAGTGTCCTGCAGGTCGAGCGAACGACGCACGCGGCGCCACCTACCGAAGCCCGCGAAGCCTTCGGCCGCATGATCGGCGCGAGCCAGGTGATGCGCCGCCTCTATCCGCTCTGCGATCGCCTCGCGGCGAGCGACATCCCGGTCATCATCGAAGGGGAAACCGGGACCGGCAAGGAAGCCCTCGCCGAAGCGCTTCACGAAATGGGCCCTCGCAACAGCGGCCCCTTCGTCGTCTTCGACTGCACGATCGTCCCCGACAACCTGATGGAGGCGGAGCTCTTCGGACACGCCCGCGGCGCCTTCACCGGCGCGACCGAAGCGCGCGATGGGGTCTTTCTCCAAGCGCACGGCGGCACGCTCCTTCTGGACGAGATCGGCGACCTCTCACCCCAGCTTCAACCCAAACTCCTTCGCGCCATCGACCGCGGGGAGATTCGACCGATCGGCAAGAGCGCGTCGGTGCGCGCCGACGTTCGCATCATTGCAGCCACACGACGCGACCTCGATCGCGAAGTGCACGAAGGACGCTTTCGGGACGACCTCTTTCACCGCCTCGCGGTCGGCCGCGTCGAGCTGCCGCCGCTCCGGGAACGCCGGGGCGACATCGCACGCTTGGCCCGCGCGTTTTGGACCCAGCTCGGCGGCGACGAAGCGCATCTCACACGTGCGCTCCTTCGTCGCTGGGAGAGTCATCGCTGGCCGGGCAACGTCCGTGAACTTCGAAATACCGTCGCCCGACAGCTCGCGCTCGGTGAACTCGCCGGCTGGAAACCCGACACCGCCCCCGAGCCCAGCGCCTGGCTGGACGCGATCCTCGCGCTGCCCCTCAAAGAAGCGAAGCAGCGAATGATGCTGGAGTTCGAACGCCGCTACGTGCAGGCAATGCTCCAGCGCCACGACGGAAACGTTACGCGCGCGGCGGAAGCAGCCGGGGTGGCGAGGCGCTACTTTCAGGTGGTCAAAGCTCGCAGCAAATAGGTGCGATCGCAGAGATCGCAGCCTCCCTCGCCGGCGCGATCCGACCGATCGCAGCGCTCGCGTTTCGCGCGAGATTCCCGGGTGATTTCGGGGTGGCGTGAGGCTTGCTCTTCCCTCTCTCCATGAACCACAGCCTTCGCCTCACCTTCGTTGGACTTCTCTCCTTTTTCTGCCTCGCGATGGACGACACCGGATGCGCATCCGAGGACTCGGCCAACGTGCAGCAGGACCGGATTCACACCTCGTACTGGCTTCTCTACGACGCGCAAAACGACACAACCTTCGCGCGCGCGCAGTTTCGGCTGGGAAGCGGCGTCGGAACGACCCTCGTGTTGAGCGACGGAGCACAAGTCGCCTACGGAGCTCGCTCGATGGGCTTCAACGAGCTCTTGGACTGGCACGAGACCACCCTCGCGGGCTTCGACGACGCGCAGGTATTCTCCTACGCCGACCTCGACGGGAGCACCTTCGTCAACGCGTTTCCGGCCATAACCCCGAGCGAGCTTCCGACCTCGTTTCCCGCGACGGTCGCGCGCGGAACCGCCCTTGAAGTGGAGTGGGAGGGACCACCTCTTGCGGACGGTGAGCTCATGGCTGCCGTTGCCGCGCACGACGCGAACCGCCTCGACTTCGTGCGCTGGGAAACCCGCGAGCGAGGCGCAACCTCGATCGTGCTCTCCGCGGACGGCTGGAACCGGCTTCCCCCAGGCGCGACCGTTCTCACCCTGCGGCGCTGGTTCGAAGGGACTGCCGAAGAAGCGTCCTCGGTTGGCGGCGTGATCCGAACGACCTACCAATCCGCGGAAGCGATCTTCGTTCTCGAATAGGCGCCGCGAAACGAGCGGTCGTGGAGGAAGCTATCGCTTCCGGTCGAGCGTCATCGTCATCATCGTCGGCGCACGCGACCGCTCGGAAACCTCCGGCGTCGACCGACGAACCACGTGACCGTCCCACCAGGCAAGCGCGTCTTCTTCGCTCCACGCCCCGACCTCGGCACAAGCCTCGAGCCGCGCAAGAAGGTCACGCGCGTTTCGGGGCCGGTCCGCGGGCTTCTTTGCCAAGCAATCGAGGAGCACGTCTTCGAGGTCCTTGGGCAGCGCTGCACCGAGACGATCGCTCGGCCGGGTCGGCATCTCTCGCGCGTGCTGCCGGCAGAGCTCCGCCACCGACTTGCCGTCGAAGACTTCCGTACCCGTGAGAAGGTAATAACCCACCGCGCCGAGCGCGTAGACATCGCTTCGCTCATCGATGGCCGCGGGCTCGAGCACAACTTCCGGCGCCATGTAGAGCGGTGTTCCCGCCACCGTCCCCTGGTCGCTCATCTCGTCGAGATGTCGCACGAGCCCGAAGTCGAGAACCTTGACCACGTCGAGGGTCTTGCCGCGCTCGCACACCATGATGTTCTCCGGCTTGATGTCGCGGTGAATCAGCCCCACCTCGTGCGCTTCGGCGAGGGCTCCCGCGGCCTGCCGGAGAAGGTGCAGCACCCGCGCGGCGGTCTGAGCGCCGTCGTCCTCCACGACCTGCCGCAGCGTCGGACCGTCCACGAGCTCCATCGCGTAGTAGAAGACGCCCTCCGGAGTGTGCCCGTAATCGTAGACCGTGATCGTATTCGGATGCGTGAGACGCGCCGTCATCTGCACCTCGCGCTCAAAACGCTGAAGCGCCTTCGGCCCGGCTCGCTCGGGCGGCACAAGCTTGATCGCGGTCGGCCGCCGAAGAAGCGCGTGATGGGCCTGATAGACAACGCCCATGCCGCCCGCGCCGAGCTGCGTTCCGAGCGTGTAGGGTCCGAGTCGACTCGCCTCGCGCAGCTGGTCCCGAAAGCGCCGCACGACGCGCCACCCGAGGGCCAGTCCGGTGAGCGCGAGCGCCCCGAGCAGGATCAAGAGCCAGAGCTGCTGTCGCTGGTGTAGTTCGTGGGTCAGCTCGAGAACGGACGCGCGGTCCGCGGAATACGCCACGGACAGATCAGGGCGCCCAGGAACGCTTTGATAGGCCGCAAGACGCACGCGCTCTCCCGTGTCGTCGCGCCAGCGATAGGCGGCCGCACCGGACTCCCCCTGCGTCATCGACTCGAGAACCGGACCAAACTCCGCGGCGATGTCTTCGGGAAGATCGACAAAGGGGCGTGTCCCCACGCTCGAAGGATCGGGCGCGCTGACGATCGTCTGATAGCGATCCATCACCCAGACGTAGGAGTCGTGGGTTCGTGCGAGGCTCGCAAAGAGATGCTGGTGGATCGCTCGCTGATCGAGGGCCGCCGTGAGGTGATAGCCCTCCCGGCCGCGAAGCTCGCGCGTCACCGTGAGGATCGGCTTGGCCTCCCCTCCGCGGAGCCAACCGAGCTGCTCCTCAGTCGCCCCCGGAGACACCGCGATGATCTGCGCGTCGTCGTTGTGAACGAAGACGATCGTTGGCACCTCGGTCGGCGCCGGAATGTTGAGCCACTCCGTTTCTGAGAGGGCTTCCGACTCGGGAGGATCGAGCCCCTCCAAGAAGAGCCCCACCGACATCAGCAGATCGCCCAGGCGCTCCGCCGCCTGCCCGGCAAGGATTCGCTGCTGGGTCTGGTACTCGCGCTCGGCAAGCTCATCGGCCGCCGACCCCAGGTGGGAGAGCGCGCCATACACCGTCGCCGCCGCAGCCCCAAAGGCCATCGCGGAAAGGATCGGCGTGGATAACGCACGCACGGTCGTTCGGCCGGCGGTCGAACGTGTCACGTTCGACATACGCGTTACGACACATGTTGTTTCGCTGCAATAATGCTCTCGCCGTGCGCGCGTTTTCGCACGGGGTATGGTCACGCCATGGACGTCCGCCTCATCATCATCGAGATCGCCGAAAAGCTCGGCTTGATCGCGACTGCGGGGCTGGTGTCGGTACTCGTACCGCCCCTTCGAAATCGCCTCCTGGGCGTCGGCGGTCAGCCTCGCGACCGCTTTGCGGCGCTCGTGCTCGGCATCCTGCTCGCGATGTGGGGCGCGAAAATGGGCCAGCACTGGCTCGGCATTCACGTCAACGTTCACGCTGTCGGGGTCATGATGGCCGCCATCCTCGGGGGTGGCCGCGTCGGGCTCGTGACCGGATTCCTCGCGGGGCTCTTCTACGTCTACCGGGTCGAGCCTTCCCTCGGTCTTCTCGGGGTCGCCGCGAGCACCTTCGAAGGCGCACTCGTGGGTTTCCTCGTCGAAAAGAAACCAGGATGGGTTTCCGGTTGGCGAACCTTCGGCGTCGCCTTCAGCATCGAGTTGACCCGCGCGATCCTGGTTGGAATCGGCCTCGGCTTCATGGGCGAGTCGCTCGCTGCGTACGTCGCGGGATGGCCGGCGCTCCTCGTCCAGATGGCAAGCGTCGCGTTCGGCATCGCGATCTTCGTCGTCACCACGCGGATCGTCCTCGCGCGAGAGGACGCGGCGGTGGCTCTCGTCGGTGCACGCGCGGCGGCCGATCATCTCGCCCTCGAAGCGCTTCGGCGACGTCTCGAACCGCACTTTCTTTTCAACGCGCTCAATACGCTTCGCGCCACGATTCGCGTGAACCCTCCCCTCGCCCGAGAGCTCGTGAACGACCTCTCCGACCTCTATCGTTACCTTCTCAATCACCCGGAAGACGCGCCGCTGGAAAGCGAGGTCGACCACGCCTGCAACTACCTCGCGATCGAAAAAGCCCGCCTCGGCGAAGGCCGTCTCGAGGTCGAAACCGATGTACCGAAGTCGGTGAAAGACGCCCGCGTGCCTGCGCTTCTTTTGCAACCCTTGGTCGAAAATGCCGTAAAACACGGGGTTGGTGCCCACGATGGAAAAGGAACCGTCACGATTTCCGCGAGCCGCGAGGGTGACGCGCTGGTGATCGACGTAGTGAACGTGAGCTCGGGGGAGCACGTCGGCGTGCTTCGTGCGGGCTCGGGCATCGCGCTGAAGACCCTGCGCGAGCGACTTTCGAAACGCTTTCCGAGCGGCGCGTCGATCGAACTCTTGCCGGTCGAAGCCGGAATGTGCGCCCGCGTCACCCTGCCCTGGGACGACGTTACCAAAGGCGAGCAGGATACGAGGAGCGCAGCATGAGCAAAGGGATTCGCGCGGTGGTGGTCGATGACGAGCCCCTCGCCCGCGATGAGCTGACCTTTCTCCTTGGGGAACTCGATGTCGAAGTCGTCGGCGAGGCGAGCAACGCCAAGACCGCGCTCGACTTCCTTGCGGGGCCACCTCTGGTGAAAGCGGCAACGGGTGAGGAGATTAGCGC
>JBCDAA010000171.1:0-17970 GCA_039186435.1 Myxococcota bacterium
AAAGCCATCGAGGCGTGCGGAAAGACGCAGATCGTCGGCCTGGATCGCGGCCTCGAGGCGCTCCCACACCGAGAGGTATTCGTCGTCGTCGGTGCGCGCGTTGAAGTTGTCGAAGCGGTATTGCGCGACGGTCGTGCTCGTCACGGTGACGGTGAGGCGCTTCCAGAAGTTCGCGTCTTCTTCGGCGGCCTCGTCCGCCTCCGAAAAATCCCATTCGTCGTCGCCCTCGTCGTCGAGGGCGTCGAGCCAGTCCTCCTCGCCCTCTTCGCCCTCGCGATCGGAACCTCCGTCCTCGTCGAGGGCGTCGAGCCAGTCGTCGTCTTCGGCGCTCTCGCCTTCGGTGTCGGTGCGTTCAGCCTCGCTCGGCGCGTCTTCCGTGGAGTCCGCGGACGCGTCTTGCGCGGCCGCACCACTCCCAAGCGCCTCCAACACGAGGGCAAGAGAGAGCGCGGCTCGAATGAGCGGATGGGAGAAGCGAAAGCCCAACGCGGGGAAGCTTAGCCCGCATCCTCCGCAAGGAACTCCTCGATCTTCGATCGCAGCGAAAGGAGTCCATCGGCCGCGCCGTTCTCACGAAACCGGATCGTCCCGGTGCTGTCGACGATGATCGTCGACGGCAGCGCGTTGTCGGGGAAGTAGATGTTGGTGATCTGAGCGGGGTCGATCAGCTCGACGTTCGTGAGGTTGAATCGCTCGACCCAGGTCGAGCAGAAGTCCTGCGTCGGCTCACGAAAGTTCTGATCCTGAGTCAGGATTTGAATCACGCGCACACCGTCCGCCCGGTAGCGCTCGGTGATCTCTTCGGTGAGCTGCTGGCTTTCGATGATGCAGGGCATGCACCAGCCCGCCGCGATGCTGATCACCGTCAGTCGATGACTCGGGTCGCAAAAGTCTTCGTTGACGAAGCTGTAGGACGTGCCGTCGCACTGATCGAGCGTGAAGGGCTCGAGGATGCGTCCCGCCCGCGTACCGTAGGGACCGGTCGGGTAGTCACAGGCGAAGTCGGTCGCGCTGTCTGTGCCGCCGGTCCCGCTGTCTTCGCTCGGAACGCAGTCAGGATCGGTGGGGCATCCCGCGGGGCAGGTTCCGTCCGCCGCAAGGTCGCACATCACCGCTCCGTCGTCGTCGCCGCAGCTCGCCAGAGCCAAGAGGATCGCTGCCGCCGTGGTTACTCGCATCATCATCACCCTCTACGTTCTAGCATTCGGCTACTCGCGGACACAGAGAAAGCGCCGCTGGGTCCCACTTCCGTAGCCCTCGCAGGCATACCCGGTCGGGCAGTCGCGCATCGAGCAGTCGATCGGAAAGCAAATCCCATTGGTGAAAGTCTTGGTGTCGCCGCTCGTCAGCGACACCATTCGATCGCAGAAATATCCCTCGCTGGCGCGGCAGTCGTCGTCGGTCTCGCAGGCCGTCAGACAAAGGCCTTCGTTCCCGCGCGCGTACGAATCCGCCGGATAGCAGACGTTATTGTCCGGGCATTGCTCGGTCGGATAGGCGTCGCCGGAGTAGAAGGTGTTGGTGTTGTAGCCCGCCGGAATTCGGCAGGCACCGAGGCAGTAGCCGCCGTTCCATCCGGTCGGAAGGTCCCGCTCTTCCAGAATGCACGCGCCGCTGAGGCAGTCGTCGTCCCTCATGCATCCTTCGCCTGTGCGGGCGCCTTCCGTGGGGACGGTGCCCGCGGCGACACAGGTGCCCGCGTGAACGTTGCATTCGGCGCCCTCGCCGCAGTCCGCGTCGTCGTCGCAAAAGCCGATGCAAATACCGTCGCGCATGTCGGTGCGCCCGACGCAAATGTAGTTCTCGCGGCCGCAGTCCTGGGCGTTAAGGCAGCTTTGCTGGCAGATGTTTCGGTCGGGGTTGTCCGGGTCCGGAAGGCAGTGATTAAAGACGACCCCATCGTCGCAGGGGCCGCGGTCCTCGCAGGGCAGCGTGCACTGGCCTTGGGGAAACCCGTCGGCGCCGGTGCGGCAGAAGGCGCCCGCTCCGGGGCACTGCGAGTCCTGCACGCACGGGCCAAAGAGAACGCTCATGGGTGGCGGGGCGGTGTCGACGCCCATGTCGACCGCCGCATCCTCGGCCGGGGGTGCCGAATCGTCCCCACACGCCACCACGAGAAGTAGTGCTGCTGCCCACCGCCGCATCCATAGGGTGTAGCAGCTGCAAAATCGCCGTCAAAACGCAAAAACGCGATACCTGTATGGGCATCGGTGGGTGGTGGTTACACCCACTGGGACGCCCAGGCGAAAAGGTCGGCGATCACCTCGTCCCGATTGGTTTCGTTGAGGGTTTCGTGGCGGGCGTCCGGGTAGAGGCGGATGAGGAGGTTGGTGAGCCCCGCATCGCGGTACGACTGGGCCAAGCGCTCGACCCCAGCACCTCGGTCGCCCACCGGGTCGTTCGCGCCGGCAAAGAGATAGACCGGTTTGTCCTTCGGGATGCGAGCAAGCTTGGCGGGGTCGGTCAGGCCGACGACAGCGTCGATGAAGTCGAGCCAGCTCTGCACGCTCACCGGAAAACCGCAGAGGGGATCGGCGACGTATTTGTCGACTTCGTCGTCGTCGCGAGAAAGCCAGTCGAACTCGGTGCGTCCCGGAAACCCTTTGTTGAAATCACCGAAGGAGAGCTTCTGCAACAGGTTGCTATTCCGATGGCGCCCAAGACGGAGACGCTCGAGGCGTGTGATGACGCGTCCGAGCTGGGCGATCGGCGGTGGCTTTCCGTTGGAGCCGCTGAGCGCGACGGCCGCGTACTCGTCCGGCTGCGTGAAGAGGAGCTGCTGCGCCATGAACGAGCCCATCGAGTGCGCGAGGAGCACAAGCGGGAGCTTTCCGTGTTCGCCAGCGACGGTGCGTGTGATGCCCAGGAGATCTCCGACGACTGTGTTCCACGCGTCGTCGTTTCCCATGTGTCCCGGTGTTTCGCCCGGGGGAACACTTTCGCCATGGCCTCGATGGTCGTGCGCCACCACAAGCCAGCCTTGGGCCGTGAATGCGTCGGCCACGCGGGCATAGCGCTGCGCATGTTCGGCCATGCCGTGGGCGATCTGAAGAATCGCTCGTGCTTCGCCCGCGGGATGCCATTCGTACCCCGCGAGCGTGGTTCCATCCGCCGCTTCAAAGCTTCGTGTTTTCACGCGAGGTGAGTACCACGAATCGAGGGGCGTCTCGTCGTGAGCGAATGCAGGTCTAGGAACGAATCGTCTCGAGAAAGCGCTCGAACGTCTCCTGATGATCGGGCGAATGACGAAGGTCGCGAAGATACTCCGCCGGGATTTCGGAGTCCGGGAGGTAGGCGAGGGCGGCGACTTTCGCGGCGTAGAGGAAGAGAAGGCCAATGCGCGGGCTGAACTCCGTCGCTCGCGACATGCAGAGATCGATCGCAGCCGCGCGAAGGTCCTCGGCGAGGGAGCGACTCTCCGCGCGTCGTGTCGTTCGGGCCTCCGGCGAGGCCGCCAGCTCGCGAATGAGCGCTTCGGCTTTCTCTTCGATCATGCGTGCTCTAGAGGTTTACCACCGGGAGGCGCTGACGTTCCTTGTCGGCGTGCAGCTTCGGCGCGTTCTCCAGCTTCAGCACACCGCGCGGGCAGACGTGGGCGCACATGCCACAGCCGACACAAGAGGCGCGTGTGAAGCTTTGATTGCTCTGGGCGTAGCTGCGCACGTCGATGCCCATCTCGCAGTAGGTCGTGCAGTTGCCACAGCTGATGCACATGTCCGGCTTCACCGCGATGCGGAAGCGCCCGAGCTTTTGAAAGAGACCGAGAAGGGCGGCCATCGGGCAGAAGTTTCGGCACCAGACCCGCGGTCCGAGAATGGGGTAGAGGCCAGTGCCGACGACGCCGGCGAGAACTGCGCCGACGACGTAGCCGTAGAGGGACTTCATCGACCACCAGTCACCGCCGGCGACGACGGTGTGAAAGGTGGAGTTGTTGCTGCCGATCAGGTGGTCGAGGAAAAGCAGAAAGGTCGAGCCGATGGCGATGAACATCACCGTGTAGATGGCGGCCTTTTCGAAGCGCCAGGATTTCGTCGAGCTTGACGTCAGGTGACGCCACGGATCGCCGAAGGTGTTGGCCAGGCCGCCGCAGCCGCAGATCCAGGAGCAGTACCAGCGCTTGCCGAAGAAATACGCCATCAGCGGCGCGAAAATCAGCGCGCCGATGATGCTGTAGAGCGCGAGAACGACCGGGATGTTCTGGAGGCTGCCGGGGTGCAGTTTGTACCAGTCGAGGGGCCAGAAGTAGGAGAAGTAGTACTCGTATTTCCAGAACTCACCGGGGTCGCCGGTGAAGAACATCGGCATCACGAGCGGGAGTGTGAACGCCAGCACCACCTGTACGACCACGTTGACCGTGATGCGAATGCGGTTGTAGCGGCTGTTGCCGTGACGTTTCAGGTAGTAAATGGCGCCGCCGATCATCGCGACGCTGTAGAGCATTCCGTAGAGGAGCCAGCGTGAGCGAAGGCCGATCGCGGAGGCCCAGCCTTCCGGGTCGAGCGCGGTGCCACCGATCCCGAGAGGATCGCGAAAGTACATCAGCGTGTAGAAGGTGATGAGCAGCGCGGCGACGCCGTACGCGATGGCGTTTCGATTGCGCCACGGTTCGCGAAAGGTGCTGAGAAGTCCGTTTTGTCCTTGAAGGTCCATCTGCTTATACCGCCGGCGGAGTCAGGGGCTGGCGGACGAGGCTGTACGCCGGGCCGCGAAGGCTTTGGGTTTGAGCGCTCTGGGGGATCACGAGGGGAGGGACGAACTCCGTGTCGAAGTTCGCTTCCTGAAGGTGGGCGAGGACCCACGGGAGGGAGCGGTGCTCTTCGATCCAGCGAAGGAGCACGGTGTGATCCCAGCGTCGTCCGAGAAAGTTGAAGCCGACCACGCGACCTTCGGCAACCACGATGCGGCTGGTGGATCGCACTGCGCTTCGCTCTTCGAAGAACCAGTTTTCTTCGCCCTGGACGTTCATGTTCACAAGGCCGACGGTCGTGTACTCGATGTCGAAGAGCTTTGCGGAGTTGTACCAGTGGCCGCGGGCGTAGCGCTGCGCCGTGTCGCCGAGAAGACCTCGCCCGGCGATACGCCCCTGATCGCGGGCGGTGTACCAAAGCTGTTCGGGCCGCTGCGATCCGTCGAACCAGCGTACGGACGCGCAGTCGCCGGCGGCAAAGATGCCGAGGTCCTTCGCGGCTGCGTTGTCGCGATAGGTGCCTTCGGGATCGGCGGGCAGAACGCGAAGCTGATCGTCGACGATCAGTCCCCCGCGGTTGTCGAGCGCGACGCCGGAGTCTTTGAGCCAGTCGGTGTTCGGAATTACGCCAATGGCGATCACTAAGAGGTCGCAGTCGTACTCGCCTTTGTCGGTCTTCAGGGACTCGATGCGGTCAGCGCCTCGAATCTCTTCAAGGTTCTCCTGGAGCTGCACGAGGACGCCGTGCTCCTGCATGCGGTTGGCGATCCAGGTCGACTCGGTCTTGTCGATGGCGAGGGGCCAGAACCATTCCTCACGAATCAAAAAGCGCGGGTGGATTCCGGCGGCCGCCATGACCTCGACGGCTTCGATGCCGATCAGGCCACCGCCCACCACCGCGGGGTGTTTCGGTGCGCCGCCGCGTGCGGCACGGGTCGTTGGGCGAATCCGGTAAGGCGAGTCGTCGGTCGTCGCCTCCATGTGGAGTTCCGTCCGAGGTGCCGGGCCTCCCTCGCCGGGGCCGCCGTGAAGCTCCTCCTCCAGCCAGCCGAGGTCCTGGTGGGTCACGAACGCACCGACGCCCGGAAGGTCTGAGCCCGGCCAGGGACCGGGACGGGGCCGGGAGCCGCAGGCGATGAGAAGGCGGTCGTAGGGGACGGGGTCGAGGCCGCCCGCGAGCGTGACGGTTCGCGCTGCGATGTCGATGCCGACGGCCCGAGCGCGGACCCGCGTAAAGTTCATCCGCTCGTAGACGTCCCGCTCGAGGGGCTCGATGCAGGCGTGGCTGAGCTGGCCGGTCGCGACCCACATCAGGGCGGTTCGTGAGAAAAAGTGGTCCGATTCCTCGCTGATGAGGGTGATGTCCCACGTCGGCTCCCGCTCCCGCACGGTCAGCGCGGCCTCCATGCCCGCCACACCGTTTCCGATGATCACGATACGCATTGTTTCATTCCGTCCCTTGGGTGAATTCGTAGGGGTTGAGGCTGAGGTCTGAAGGGCCTACATGGTGAGCACGGCGATGCGGCGACTCTGGCACACCCCGGCGCGATTCTTACTCATCCTTCGTACCGTTGTGCCTCTCTACGTCAGCTATTTCTGGCTCTGGGCCAAGAAGAAGTGGTTCGGCAAGAAGACGCCGCCCGAGGTGTGGAGCCGCGTCCACACGAAGAACGCCAAGCGCTTCTACAAGCTCGCGGTTCGGATGCGCGGTGGACTCATCAAGGTGGGCCAGATCATCAGCACGCGCGTCGACATCGTGCCGCCCGAATGGAGCGAGTGTTTGGCGGGGCTGCAGGACCGCGTCGACCCGACCCCCTGGAAGGTCATCGAGGCGCGACTCACCAAGGAGCTGGGGGCGCCTCCCCAGGAGGTCTTCGACGCCGTCGAGAATGAGGCGGTCGCTGCGGCGAGCTTCGGACAGGTTCATCGCGCGACCACCAAGGACGGCCGAGAGGTGGCCCTGAAGATCCAATACGAAGACGTGCGCATGAAGCTCGAGTGCGACCTCTTCGTGCTGCGCTGTGCGGTTCCCCTCTTCAACATTTTCGTTCCCAAAGTTCGCCTGCGGGTCATCTACGACGAGGTGCGAAAAGCCCTCGAAACCGAGCTCGACTACCGTCAGGAAGCCGAATACACGCGACTGATACGCGCCAACCTGGAAGATGTTTCGGACGTTTTCGTGCCCGAGGTATTGGACCGCTACACCACGGAATTCGTGATTTGCACCTCGTATTTTCCGGGGTTCAAGATCACGGACCGCGACAAGCTGGGCCAAGAGGGGCTCGAAACGCTCGATCTAATTCGGACGGTGATTCGGGCCTACGCCTGCATGTTCTTCGTGGACGGTGTGTTCCAGTCGGACCCCCACCCCGGAAACCTCCTTGTCCGGAAGGGGGCTTCTGGGCGTGCGGAGCTCTGCATTCTCGATTTCGGGCAGGTGAAGATCCTGCCGCGGCAGTTCCAGCGGAAGATCGTTCACTCGTCGGTGGCCTTTATGGGTCGCGACGTCGACAACTTCGCCAAGTCGGTGGTGGAGATGGGTGTGCTGAGCGAGCGCGACGCGGAAATCGCCAAGCCGATCCTCACCGAATTCTTCGAAGAAATGTTTGAGATGACGCCGAACGACCTCAAGCAGCTCGACGTCGAGGTGATGAAGGAAAAGATCCAGGGCGTCATCAAGCAGATCGAAGGCGTCACGATCCCGCAGGACATCGTGCTCTACGGTCGTGCGTTTTCGCTGCTCGCCGGCGTGATTGCCGCGCTCGACCCAGACGTGAACGGCATCATCGTTGCGAAGCCGATGATCATGGAGGCGCTGATGCGCCCCGAGAATTTCATGCCGCTGCCGGAAGAGACCGCGGTTTCGGAAGGCGCGGCGCCGAGTACTATTTCGGCATGAGCGAACGGAGTTGTCCGGGGTGTCGCCGCCCGATGAAGGCTCGCTTCGTCGGAGGCGTGGAGATCGACGAATGCCCCGCATGCGGCGGCGTGTTTCTGGATCCCGGCGAGACGGATGCGACAGGGATCAACTCCGTGACGCTCTTTGGTGAGTCGTCGCGCCCTGCAGGAATCTCGGATCGGTGTTGCCCGGCCGACGGCGAGGCGATGGTTCACTATCAGATCCGCGCGGGGGATCGCACGGTGCAGATCGAACGTTGCCGGGCGTGTGGGGGCGTCTATTTCGACGCGGGTGAGCACGCTGCCCTCACCGCGTGGATTCGGTCGATCGGGCATGCGCCGCGAGGGAGAGTTGGAGGGTTTGTCGGGATTCTCCAGGGGGTTACCCAGAGCGGGCCTCCTCCAGGGTTCGCGCCTTCTGCAGTCCCTTCCGCACGGCCGAGTGGCCCTGCGGCGAATGACCCGGCGGGCGTAGTGCGCACGTGTCCGCGATGCCAAAACGCGATGCAGGTAACTCGCGAAGGGGACGTCGAGCTGGACCGGTGCACGAACTGCGGCGGCGTATTCGTCGACTTTGGCGAAATGGAGGCGCGGGGAGTCGACACGGCGGCGCTTTTCGGAACTGGGCCGGAAGGTTTGCAGAGTCGTGGGCCTTCCGCGCTTCAATGCCCCGCGTGTCAGCGAGCGATGGCGGAGTTCTTGATCGAGACGCTCGCAGGGCCGCTCCTGGTCGAGCGGGCTGAGTGTTGCGGAGGCTTCTTTCTCGACGGCGGCGAAGACGACGCCTTTGCCCGCGCGGCCCGAATTGCGACGACGGCGAGGGCCGACCGGGAGTTCGCCGCGGGGAAAGAAGTCACGCCGGCGGCCTTAGGCAAGAAGTTGAGCTACCTGGAGCTACGTGCCCAGTGGGACGCGCACGCGGCAGCGAAGATTCGCGGCGTAGCGGACCGCGCGCTCATCGCGATGATCGAGTCCTCCACGTATGATGACGACGAGGGTTTCTTTGACGAATGGTAGGCGTGCCCGATCCGTTTTGGGCGTGCATGCGATGGGGTTTCGCTGTGTGCTTCTCCTGCTCTTGGCCCAGTGTCGTTGTGGATCGGCAACGCCCGAGAACCTCGAACCGGAGCCGGTCGTGACCGTGGGCGATCCAAATTCTCCGGGTGTTGCGCGCGTCGACGAGGCGCTGGTGCAACGGCTGGCGGCTGCGTTGGGTGAAAAGGGCGACGACTACGTTCCGCGTACCGAGCATCTTCTCGAGAGCGGTGCGCCTCGCTACACAAACCGGCTGATTCTCGAAACGAGTCCCTACCTCCTTCAGCATGCGCACAACCCGGTGAACTGGTTTGCGTGGGGTGAAGAAGCCTTCGAGCGTGCGCGCGCGGAGAACAAGCCGGTGCTGTTGAGCGTCGGCTACAGCACCTGCCATTGGTGCCATGTGATGGAGCGCGAGTCGTTCGAGGATGAAGAGATTGCGGGCTACATCAACGCGCACTTCATTCCGATCAAGGTCGACCGCGAGGAGCGGCCGGACATCGACGACCTGTACATGAGCGCGGTGCATCGGCTGACGGGGCGCGGGGGGTGGCCGATGACGGTGGTGATGACGCCCGACCGGGATCCCTTCTTCGGAGGGACCTACTTCCCGCCGCGAGACGGAGCGCGCGGATCGCGACAAGGCTTTCTCACGATTCTTCGGGAGCTCGATCGCCGCTATCGCGAGGAGCCGGCGGCGGTTGTCGCGGAGGCTCAGGGACTCAGCCAGCAGATTCAGGCGATGAGTGCGCCGCGTCCGCCGAGCGGTGTTCCGGATGTACGGCCGCTCGTGGCGACAGCGCGATGGCTTGCGCGGTCCTACGACGAGCGTCTTGGAGGGTTTGGGCGCGCGCCGAAGTTTCCACAGCCGAGCCGCGTGCTCCTGCTGCTTCGCTATCACCGGCGGACGGGCGACGCGCGCGCGCTGGAGATGGCGTCCGCAACGCTGCGCGCGATGGCCGCCGGCGGAATGTACGACCATGTTGGTGGCGGCTTTCATCGCTACAGCACCGATGCCCGTTGGCTGGTGCCGCATTTTGAAAAGATGCTCTACGACAACGCGCAGCTCGCGGTGGCGTATCTCGAAGGGTGGCAGGCGTCGGGGGACGCGGACTTTGCGCGGGTTGCGCGGGAGACGCTCGATTACGTGGCGCGCGAGATGACGGCGCCGCACGGCGGGTTCTATTCGGCCACGGATGCGGACTCGCGTACGCCGGGCGGCGAACTCGAGGAAGGCTGGTTCTTTACCTGGACGCCCGCGGAGCTTCGGTCGGCGCTCGGCGATACCGCGGACGACGTGATCGCGTACTACGGCGTGACGCCGCGGGGGAACTTTGAGGGCAGGAGCATTCTCTTTACGCCGCGATCCATCGAGGTCGTTGCAGAGGAGCGCGGGACAACGGCGGCTGAGCTTCGGCAGCGGATCAACGCGGCGCGCGAGACGCTCTGGGAGGTGCGCGGGCGACGTCCGCCGCCGCTTCGGGACGACAAGATCCTGGCCGGCTGGAACGGGCTGATGATCTCGGCGTTTGCGCGCGGTGCACTGGTGCTCGGGGAGGCGCGTTACGCCGCGCAGGCCGAGCGAGCGGCGGACTTTCTTCTTCGTGAGCTTCGTGATGACGAGGGGCGGCTCATGCGAAGTCACCTCGGTCGCGCGCGGCATCGGGCGTATTTGCCGGACTACGCGTTCTTGATCGCCGGGCTTCTCGACCTCTACGAGGCGACGGGGAACGCGCGGTGGGCGGACGCGGCAATCGCACTTCAGGAGGAGCAGGACGCGCACTTTCTTCACGCGGAGGGCGGGGGCTATTGGATGACCGCGCACGACGCCGAAGAGCTCATCGCGCGGGACAAGCCGAGCTCGGACGGAGCGATTCCTTCGGGGAACTCGCTTGCGGTGGACAACCTACTGCGGCTCGCGGAGCTCCGTGCCGACGATGCGCTTCGCGAACGGGCCGAAGGGGTGTTGGGGGCGTTTGGAAGTGTGCTTCGGGAGCGGGGACCGGGGCTGACCCGGATGCTGGCGGCGCTGGACCGTTATCACGACGCCGCGCGGGAGATTGTGCTCGCGTACGAGGATACCGAGGCGCTGGCGCCCTTCTTGGCGGTGTTGCGGGAGACGTATCTTCCGAACCGGGTGGTGGTTCAGGTACGCGGATCGGAGGTGGATGCGCTCGCGTCGCGACTTCGGCTCGCGACCGGCAAGCGGGTCCAAGGAGAGGGCGTTACGGCGTACGTGTGCGAGCGAGGGCGCTGCGAGCAGCCGACGAGCGATCCGGAGGTCTTTCGGGCGCAGCTTTCGGTGGTGCGGCCTCTCGCGGAACCTGCCCCGTCGCCGCTGTGAACGCATAGAAAACCACGGTGCTGGGAGTGGTGGTTGGCCTTGGTTCGCTACCGAGGTTGAGGTTTCGGTTGGCAGAAAACCGCGGGTTGGCCTTGGTTCGCTACCGAGGTTTAGGTCTCGGTTGGCAGAAAACCGGGGCGTCAAAATCGGTGGGTGGCCTGGATTTGGCGCTAGCGGTGTTCCGGAACCGAGGTTGAAAACCGCGATGTCAAAAACGGTGGGTGGCCTCGCTTTCCTGGCACCGAGGTTGAGGCGCGGTTGGCAGAAAACCGCGATGTCAAAAACGGTGGGTGGCCTGGATTGGAGGGCGCGGTGTCAAAAACGGTGGGCGGCCTCGCTTTCCTGGCGGCAGAAAACCGCGGTGTCAAAAACGGTGGGTGGCCTGGATTGGAGGGAGCTTGGAGGGAGCTAGCGTCCGACCCGTTCGGTGCAGAGCTGATGGACCAGGCGCCGAATCCGCGCGGCGTCGGCGTTTGAGAGCGATGAGGAAAGAACGAGCGCCATCTCGTCCGCGTCCTGCTCGGCGATTCGACGCGCGGTGGCCTCGGGCATCGCCGCGACGGCTTTGTGGGCGCGCTCAACCATCTTCTGAAACTTCATTCCACACGTAGGTCGCCTTGGCGGGCCTCGACATTCGAACCCGGGCGATTTCGACTTGACCAAACGTTTGGTCAACATCAGAGTCACGCCATGGCTCGTTCTCGGGAAGAACTCGCGCGTCAAATCGCCGACGTGTTTCGCGCGAAGGGATTCGACGGCGCGAGCATGGCGCAAATCGGAGAGGCGACCGGTCTTCTCAAAGGCAGCCTCTATCACCACTTCCCTCACGGAAAGGTCGACATGGCGCGCGCAGCGCTCGACGCGATCGGTGAGGAAGCGTCCGAGGTGATGGAAGGCCCGCTGCGTCAGGAGGGCGATCCACGCGTTCGAATTCAACGTTGGGTTCGCGGTGTCGAGCGCTTCTTCGACGGAGGGCGATGCAACTGCATCATGGGCGCGCTGGTATTGAGCGGCGGGCAGGAGCCCCTCCGTGACGAGCTACGCGCCGCGTTCGCTCATTGGATCGGAAGTCTGGAGGTCGTTCTCGTGGAAGCCGGTCTGCCGACGCGGCGTGCGCACCACGAAGCGCGCCGGTCCGTGGAGCGAATTCAAGGAGCGCTGATCGTCGCGCGCGCGCTCGACGACTCGCCCGGGGTCCGCCGCGCGCTTCGTCAACTCGCGCAGGATTTGAACGAGACGATTTCTAAGGAGACCCCGTGAAGTTCTACGACTTTTCCCTTTCCGCCCACGCGCACCGACCTCGCGCGCTCCTCCAAATCTTGGGCGTGCCGTTCGAGACCGTGTGGGTCGATCTCGCGGGCGGAGAGCACAAAAAGGCTCCGTTTCTCGCACTCAATCCGCTCGGACAGGTGCCCGTTCTGGAGGATGGCGACGTCGTGGTTCGCGATTCGGCGGCGATTCTGACCTACCTGGCGCTTCGTTACGACCCCGCGCGAACCTGGTTGCCGGAAGACCTGGTTGCGCAAGCGAACGTCCAGTCGTGGCTCTCCGTGAGTGTGAAGGAGCTCTACGAGGGTCCCTTTCTCGCGCGGGTCGCACGCGTCTTTGGCGCCCCGATCGACTACGACAAGGCGGTCGCAAACGCGCATCAGGTGTTCTCTGAACTCTTCGAGCCGCACCTTGCGACGCGCGAGTGGCTGGTCGGAACTTCGCCGACGATCGCAGACCTCGCAAACTACGCGGGAGTGGCTGCCGCACGAGAGGGCGACATCGATCTCTCCGGCTATCCGAACCTGCTGGCGTGGCTCGAACGCGTTGAGGCGATTCCCGGCGTCGACCCGATGGCCAAGTCCTGATGGACTCGCTGCTCGAAGAGCACGCGCGACTGACACGACGGTTCTTTCTGCAAGCGCTGTCCGCGGCGGGAGGGAGCGCACTACTGCCCGCGTTCGCGCGCGGACAGGCTCCGGCCATGGCGTACCTCACCGTGCAGGAGATGTTTGGGACGGTCGAGCGCGGACGTCCTCTTCCCTACACGCTCCCGCCCGACGAACTCGCGGCGGCGGGGCTGACGCGCGACACCTGGCGCCTTGAGGTCGTGTGCGATCCTGAGCATCCGCCGCGTCTTGCCCGTGAGCTTCGTGGAGCGACAGCGTTCACATTTGCCGCCCTCCAGGAAATGGCCGACCGGCGCGCCGTCCGGTTCCTAAAGACGCTGACCTGCGCGAACGGCGTCAGTCCCCTTGGAACCGGTCTTTGGGAAGGCGTCCCCCTTCGCTACGTGCTCTTTCGGACGGGGCTGCGCTCGCACTGCCGCCGCATTTTCTATCACGGCTTTCACAACCGGGATCCGCGACAGATTTTTCGCAGTTCGCTTCCCCTCGACCGCGTGTACGAGGACCCGCCCGGTACACCTCCCATCATTCTCGCGTACAAACTCAACGGCGAGTGGCTGAGCGGCAAGCGCGGCGGGCCCGTTCGTTTGATCGTCCCAGAGTCGTACGGGTTCAAGAGTGTGAAGTGGTTGTCCCGAATCATCCTTTCGAACCGCTCCACCTCGAACGACACCTACGCGCAGTACAACAACACGACCGAGTCGTGGATGAAGACCTTCGCGCGTTTCGCAACTCGCCCCGAGCGCATTCGCGCGGGGGAACCGATCCCTCTCTCGGGCGTTGCGCAGGTCGGGACCTCTGGGCTTCGCCACGTCCAGTATTGGATCGTGCCGGGGGAGCCAGAGCCGGCGGAGCGGGAGCCCTTCTTTCTCGATGCGCCTTGGTCGACGGCCGAGATCCTGGGTCCGCCAACGGATTGGGGCGGTCGTCTTCCCGCAACCGACAACCCGAGCAACGGGAGCCCGCGCGCGCTGGGCTTCAACGCCGACGGTCCGGCGGAGTGGCCGATGCGCTTCGCGGTTGCGCACTGGGCGGCGGTGGCGCCACCTCAGCGTCCCGGCCGCTACACCGTGTTTTGTCGCACCGTCGACGACAATCGGGTGGCGCAGCCCTGGCCGCGACCCCTTCAGAACTCGGGCCGCAACCTCCTCGATCGTTTCGTTCTCGAGGTCACCTAACCGGCATCCGAGAAGGACTCGCTAGCGAAGAACCCCGCCTTGAACGGAGCCCTTGGCGAGCTCGGGGGGGCTTCCGACAAAGGGGAAGCCGTGGCGGATCACGCGGCTTTCCCGGACGCGGATCTCGACGAGACGTTCGCCTTTGGCAACGCCCTCGAGCGCAGGATGCTCGAAGTGGATCGTGGCCTCACCTCGGATCTCCGCGAGGTCCCCGGTGTTGAAGTCGACGAAGACGAGTGTGCAGGGCGGGTGTTCGAGGAGGTTGCCGAGCGTGTTGAAGAGGGTGTTGCCCGGGTAGTCGACGAAGTGAAGCGTGTCGGGCGCGACCACCTTTGCGAAACCAGGTCGCCCGCCTCGGTGAGACGCGTCGGCGCCGGAGCTCTCTTCGTCTTCGGGTCCGAGGTAGGCGGAGGCGATGAAGAACGTATCGGCGTTGTCGATCAGCTGACGTGCGTCGACGTCGAGAGCGGGCTCCCGCGCGCGCGGAATTGAATCGTTTCCGTGCGGCGTAAGCTCTCGCGCCTGAATGTACTGGGGGCAGTTGCCGTACGCCTGCTTGATCGCGATCACGAGTCGATCGGCCGTCCAATGCGCGACTCCGTGAAGGCGGTTTCTTCGCCGCGTGGGAAATTCGAGTCCGAGCATTCCGACGAGCGCGCCTTCGTTGAGCGCGTCACGAAGCGGGTCACCCGGCGCGACCTCGATCGCGAGGTGCGTGTCGTTTCGGGGTGACGCAAAACCGGGCGCTCCGGACAAGAGGCGGAGCCTTGGCCAATCCTGCGCATCCACCCACGCGAGCGCGACCCAGGGAAGGATCGGATAAAACGCCGCGTGCTGCGCCGGGAGCTCGTGGTGGAGGAGCCGCTGCGCCATCTGTACGTTCTTTTCGAGGCGGCCGTAGCGGCGCTGGATTGCTTGCTCACCCGGATGAAAGATGGCCATGGCCCGACTCTGGAGTGTTTACGAAATATGTCTATAGTCGGATCGATTGACGCATTGTCTTCGATTCATTGACAATTGAGCGATGGATCGGCTTCAGAGCATGGAGGCGTTCGTCCGCGTCGCGGAGGTGCGCAGTTTCGCGGAGGCGGCGCGCCGCTGGGGTCGATCCAAAGCGGTTGTGAGCAAATACGTGGGTCACCTCGAAGCTCACCTGGGTGTTCAACTCTTTCAGCGAACCACCCGCTCGGTCGTACTTACGGACGCGGGGCGCGCCCACTTTGACAGCTGCCAACAGATCCTGGCTCTCGTCGAAGAATCGGAAACGCAGCTCAAGGACGATCACGTCTCCCTCACGGGTTCGCTCCGCGTGACCGCACCACCCGGCCTTGTCTCCGAGGAGCGCCGCGTGTTGGTCGCCTCGTTTCTCCGGCGCTATCCGCGCGTCTCCCTCGATCTCGACGTGACCTATCGGATGGTGGATCTCGTCGAGGAACGCGTCGACGTCGCGATTCGCGTAACGCAGCCAAGAGACTCCTCGCTCGTTGCGCGAAAGCTCGCGCCCGCGGAGATGGTGCTCGTCGCGTCACCGGCGTACCTCTCCTCCTCCCCACCGATTCACGGGCCAGAGGATCTTCGTCAGCATGCATGCCTCGTCGACCGAAACTTCGGTTTTCAGCCGAGGTGGCCCTTCGTGATCGGCGGTCGGCGTCAGAGCGTCGAGGTTGCCGGCCCGGTACGGGCGAACGATCCCTTTGTCGTGCGAGACCTCGCTCTCGAAGGGATGGGCGTCGCGCTGATCGCCCGGGTTCTTGCGCGACGCGAGCTGGCGGAAGGCAGACTGACGGAGGTCCTTCCGGGAACCGTCGATCTCCAAACCGGAATCTACGCGATCACCAGTCAGCGGCGTCGCCTTCCGGCGCGTGTCCGTGCGTTTCTCGAGCACCTTCGCCGCGAACTCCCTCCGCTGGTCGGGCCCCTTGCGCCGACCGAACGGGAATCCAATGGTGGACCTGGCAAGAGGGACGAGGGATGACGCATCTTCTGGTTGGAAATCCAACGGCGCAATCGGGCAAAGCCGCGAAGTATCTCGCTGCTGCCGAAGCGACCCTCCAGGGCCACGGCGTTGAGGTCGAGCGCCTCGCGACAGAGCCGGACCGGCGTACGGTCGGCCTCGTTCGAGACGCGATCGATCGCCTCGAGCCCAAGGTCGTGATCGCGTTCGGCGGTGACGGGACGTTCAACGAGGTGGCGAGCGGGATCCTAGAGAGCGGCCGTGCCGTTCCCCTCGGCATGCTTCCGATGGGGACGGCGAACAACCAAGGACGTTCGTTCGGGCTCAAAGCGGGGCCGGATGCGCTCGCCGACAACATCGCGGTAATCGTGGCGGGCTTTCCGATCTCTCTCGACGCAGGGCGAATCCAACGTCTGCAGAGCGACGGCGCGGTGACTCACGAGATGTACTTCTTCGACTCGGTCGGCTGGGGGATGCAGCCGGACATTCTCGCGCAGCGAAACCGCGACCGAGCCGCCATCGAGGAGATTCCGGTGCTGCGCGACCTCTGGCGCGATCAGGCGGTATACGCGAGCGCCACCGTGGCCAAGCTCCTGGAGAGCTATGTAGAGCCGACGAAGTTTAGGGCGTCGATCGTCGCAGATGGACAGGAGCATCACTACGAAGGGCTGACCGATCTCGTCATCAGCAACACGGCCCTCTACGCGGGAGAGTGGGTGGTCGATCGGGATTCGGAGCCAGACGATGGCTGGATGGAGCTTGCGCCCTTTCAAGGTCGGCGCGACTGGATGTCCAAGACCATTCGGGACCTCGCGGCGCTCAAGATTCGTCAGGAGGATCTCGATGCGATCGGCGTCACGCATTCGGTGGGCTTTCGTGGCCGGTCCTTCGAGCTCGAGCTCACCCGGTTTGGCCGCGAGGAGATCGCCGCGCAGGTCGACGGGGAGGAGTGGCACGCCGGTCATCGCTACCGGGTGGACGTGATTCCGAGCGCTCTTCCGCTGATTACCCCGGAGGGGTTTCGGCCGACCTGGCGATAAGACGCCGTGGGTACGAAACATCCGATCCTTCGGCGGACGTCCCGCAGAATCTGGGCACCGATCCTCACGACGTACGCGGGCATGGCGCTCGGACTCGCGGGCGTGTTCTACGTCAGCGGCGTACCGAACCCACCGGCTTGGATGTACGCCGGCGTCACTGCGATCTTTCTTAGCGCGTTTGCCCCGGCGCTATGGGTAGCGCGGAGGACGCGGCGCGATCCCGCGGCCTATTGGGTGCGCGCAGAAGTGGAGCTCGGCGTCGACGGATTTGGGCTTTTCGGCGAGTTCATTCCGTGGCTTAGGGTGGAGACGATCGAACTCGTTCCGCCACCGCGCGATCGCTATGCGCCAGGCGACGACATTCCAGAAGAGGACCTCGGGGCCCTTGTCCGCGTCCAAACGAAATCGGGTGCGCGGGAGATTCGAACGCCGACGTTTGGGGGCGCGAAGCGTCTCGCGCGTGAAATGAACGAAGCGTTGGTCGCCGATCGATCGCGACCGCGGGTTCCGATCGCAGATCTGCCACAAGCACTCCGTCAGGACGAAGACGTCTCGCCGCGTTCCGCTGCGGTGCCTCGGCAGGTCCTGGTTCGCGTAGCGGAGGACGCGGCTCACGAGCGCTCCGTTCGAGTGCGGGCGGCGCGGTTGGCGGTCCGCGGTGGCAATCCTGCGTGGGCGGACGAGCTCGCGGAGGCGACTGCCGACGACGTGCTTCGGAAAGCCCTCGAGTCAGACTAGGTCTTTCTCGAACATCTCAAAACGTCGTCGCCGCGAGGCGGCGCACAGAGTTCGCCGTCTCTCGCTTCAAAACGACAATCGTTGGTCCGCTCTGCGGATCGCCTCGCGTCATCTTGTCGAGGGGGCGCCAGCGCTTCGTCATCTTGGCGCGCGGGCCGATGTCCACCGGCGCATTCGGGCCCCTTTTTTGCGCGCGTCGCG
>JBCDAA010000172.1:0-17966 GCA_039186435.1 Myxococcota bacterium
CACGAAGCCCTCGACCAGGGAGCCGCGTTTCTCGACACGGCGGACATGTACGGCTCCGGCCGAAACGAAGAACTCGTAGGCAAAGCGATTCGCGACCGCCGCGGGAAGGTCGTGCTCGCGACGAAGTTTGCGATCGTCCGCGGGGAGGACGGCGCCTTCGCAGGAATCTCGGGTCGTCCGGAGTATGTGAAGCAGGCGTGCGAGCGAAGCCTGACGCGTCTTGGCGTTGACACGATCGATCTCTACTACCAGCACCGTGTCGATCCGGAGGTGCCGATCGAAGACACGGTCGGCGCGATGGCGGAGCTCGTGAAGGAGGGAAAGGTGCGTCATCTCGGTCTGTCCGAAGCGTCCGCGGACACTCTTCGTCGCGCGCATGCGGTGCACCCGATTGCCGCGCTTCAAAGCGAACTTTCTCTCTGGTCGCGCGACCTCGAACGCACCGTGCTTCCCGTATGCGCGGAACTCAGCATCACCTTTGTGGCCTACAGCCCTCTCGGTCGCGGTTTTCTCACCGGTGCGATTCAGTCGCCCGACGATCTAGCGCCGGACGATTGGCGCCGAAACAACCCGCGCTTTCAGGGGGACGCGTTCACGAAGAACCTCGAGGTAGTCGCGGAGCTCAGCCGCTTTGCCGAAGAACTCGATTGTACGCCGGCTCAACTCGCGCTCGCGTGGGTGCTCTCGCGTGGGGAACACGTCGTCGCGATTCCGGGCACCCGAAAGATTGAGCGACTTCGGCAGAACCTCGCCGCCGCAAAGGTCTCTCTCAACGACGCGCAACTCGCCACCCTCGATCGCCTCGCGCCCCTCGATGCCTTCGAAGGCACGCGCTACCCGAAGGAGTTCATGGCCCTCGTGAACCGCTAGGAGAGCTCTTTCTTTCGTTTTGCACGGTAGCGAATGCGCAGCGGCGTTCCGTGAAAGCCAAAGCGCTCGCGGAGCTGATTGGCGACGTAGCGCTGATACGAAAAGTGCACGAGGTCCGGATAGTTCGTCACGAAGACGAAGGTCGGCGGACGCGCATCGGCCTGCGTCACGTAGTAGAGCTTGATCGGCCGGTTTTTCTGCGTGGGCGGTGGATGCCGCTCGAGGACCTCTTCGAAGAACCGGTTGAGCTCGCCCGTCTTGATGCGCGTGCGGTGGCTCTTGATCACCCGATCGATTTCCTGGAGCACCTTTCCGGTGCCACGCCCCGTCAACGCACTCGTCGGAACAAAAGGCGCCCAGCGCGCGAAGGTCAGCACTTCCTTGGCCCGGGTGATAGCCGCCTTGAGCTCGTCTTTGCTCATCAGGTCGGTCTTGTTCAGCGCCACGATCAGCGCGCGACCGCGATCGACCGCCAAACCCGCGATCTTCGCGTCCTGCTCGCCGACTCCGAGGTGCGCGTCGATCATCATTACCACCACATCGCTGCGCTCCATCGCGCGAATCGCCTGGTAGATGCTGAGCGCCTCGACGTTCTCGCCCTTCTTGCGCACCTTGGTCTTTCGCCGAATGCCGGCGGTGTCGATCAGAATCAGCCGCTGATCGCCACGTTCGAGGAGCGTGTCGACGGAATCCACCGTGGTCCCGGGCGTGTCGGTAACGAGCTGCCGCGCTTCCCCGATCAGCCGGTTGACCAGCGAGGACTTGCCCGCGTTTGGACGCCCGACGATCGCCACGCGCGGAATCCGAAGGTCCACTTCCTCCGGCTCGTCCGCGGGCTCCGGCAGCGCTTCGACGAGCGCTTCCTCCAGATCGCCGAGACCACGATTGTGAAGCGCGGAAACCGGAAAAACCTTGTCGAGGCCGAGCTCGTAGTAGCTCACCGATCCGAGGGACTTCTTCTGCGAGTCCGCCTTGTTCGCGACGAAGAAGACCGGCTTGTCCGTACCTCGAAGCAGCTTCACGGCTTCCCGATCCGCGGGGAGCGGATCGACGGTGCCATCGAAGACGCACACGACCAGGTCGCACTCCTCGAGCGCCATCTTCACGTGCGTAGCAATGCCGCTCATGAAGGGATCGTCGCCTTCGGGATCGAAGCCCCCCGTGTCGATCAGCACCACCTCGCGTCCGTAGAGGAGCGCGTCCGCGTAGTGACGGTCCCGCGTCACCCCTGGGACATCCTCGACGATGGCCACCCGCTGCCGCGCGAGACGATTGAAGAGGGTGCTCTTTCCGACGTTCGGACGGCCGACGATCGCGATGAGCGGACGACTGCCGATCGCTTTGCCGGGTCGCGGCATCGGCGGCTTGCGCTTTTTCACGGCTCCTCCTGCGATACGAGACGCCGCGCGCGCTCGGGATCCGCGGTCCAGCCAGCGTCGACGCGGACCCAAAGTTCGAGGTGCACCCGCTGGTTGAGAAAGCTCTCCATCGCCTGCCGGGCTTCGATGCCGATCGCTTTCAGTCGGCTGCCGCCTTTTCCGATCACGATGCCCTTGTGCGAGTTCTTTTCGACGATGATGGTCGCGTTGATGCGCACGAGGCTGCCGTCGACCTCGAAGCGATCGACGACCACGGCAGCGCCGTAGGGGACCTCCCGATGCGTCTGACGCATGACCGCCTCACGCACGAGCTCCGCGACGAAGAAACGCTCCGGCTTGTCGGTGAGCACATCTTCTTCGTAGAGCGCGCCCTCCGGAAGACGCGCACGAATCTCGTCCACCAGCGGCGCGATGTTGATGCCCTTGGTTGCGCTGACCGGCACGATGGCGTCGAAGGTGCGCACCTTCTGGTACGCGTCGATGAGCGGAAGGAGCGCGGACTTGTCCCGAAGCTTGTCGACTTTGTTGAACGCGAGCAGCACCGGCGCCTTCACCTGCGCGATCGCCTGAAGGGCGCTTTCGTCCCGTTCGGACACGCGGGGGTTTTTCAGCACCCCCGGAACCTCGGTCATGAAGAGGACCACGTCACAATCGACGAGGCTGAGCTGCGCCTGTTCGACGAGCACCTTGTGAAGCGCGCTTTTGGGCCGTGCGACGCCCGGCGTGTCCACGAACGCGATCTGCGTCGGTGGATCACTGCTCACATACACGCCCAGCACCGCCGAGCGCGTGGTCCCGGGCTTGGCCGTCGCGATCACGAGCTTTTGACCCAAAAGACGATTGAGGAGGGTTGATTTCCCCACGTTTGGGCGCCCGATGATGGCGCAACGTCCCGCCCGCATGTCTTTCGCGTCCATGGGGGGCGAATCCTAGCAGGCTGCAGCGTATGTCCAGTCGGCGTGCCTTGACTCGCCCCGCTACGCGAAGGAGCCTCCCGCCATGGCTGTCGGATCCATCATCCTCGGTGTCATCGCCCTGATCTGTATGGTTGCAGGGGTCTTTTTGTCCCCGGTGCCCTATCTCGGGGCTGTTTTGAGCTTTGGCGCGCCCGTGATGGCCCTGATTGGCATCGTGATGGGCGGCGTGTCCATGTCGCGGGCCAAGCAAACCGGCGAGTCCAGTGGCGCCGCGACCGCCGGCCTGGTCACCAGCATCATCGCGTTCATTCTCGGGCTCGGCGTCGCCCTGACCTGCGGACTCTGCAACGCCTGCATGACCACCAACATGAACAACCCGCAGTTTCGAACGAGCGGCGGTCTTGCCGGGAGTGGGCAGCTCGGCGCGGAGTTTAGCCGCGTCAGTCTGAGCCTCACCCTCGCCACGATGCCCCTCGGCTGTGCAACCGACACGAGCGGCGCGGCGAACGCCCAGCATTTTCACCCGAATGCACCTGCGACGCTGCATGCGGAGAGCTGCCAGCTCGCGGATGCGACCATTGAGGCGTACGGACAAAGCTGTGGGTCCGCACCTCCTCCCTGTTCGTCGGCCGCTGTGGTCACCCCCGGTTCGCCGGAGTCGCTCAAGCTCACCTCCATGGGAATCGATCCGACGCAGTGCTTTGTGTACCGCGCGGGCCAGAGTTCGATCCTCGCCTGCGACAACAACGGCGACTTCCGGATTGCGCACTGGGAGAATCTCAACCTCGTCCAGTAGGTCGTCGTGGACCCGATTCTGACGGTCCTCCGCATTGGAGCGATCGAGCGACCGATCGGGACTTACGGTCTGCTGCTCGCGTTCGGTCTTCTCGTCGGTGCGGTCCTCGCGTCGCGCGCCGCGTGGCAGGCAAAGCTCGACGTCGGAATCACCATCGCGGCGATGGGGTACACGGTCGCGGGCGGCCTCGCCGGTTCCTATGTTGCGTTTTGGGTCGTCGAGTTTCTTCGCACTGGCTCACCGATGACCGCGATCGAACAGCCGGGCCTCGTCTTTTACGGAGGTCCTCTTGGCGGCGGTCTCGCGCTCTACCTCGCGTGCCGTGGTCTTGGGCTTCCCTTTCGCACCCTGATCGACGTGGCGGTTCACGCCGTTCCCGCCGGCCACGCAATCGGACGGCTCGGCTGCTTCTTCGGGGGTTGCTGCTACGGCAGCTACTGGGAAGGACCTTGGGCAATCCGGTACACCCACCCCATCGCGCCGGCGTCCGTTCCGCCAATCTTTCGGCACCCCACGCCCCTCTACGAGTCCGCGCTCCTCATGGCCTTTGCCTGGACGCTCCTCCTCTGGCGCCCCAAACACGTGGGAACAGGGCACCGCGCTGGCGTGTACCTGGTGGGCTACGCTTCGATTCGCACGGTGACGGAGCTCTTTCGCGGCGACGTGGTCCGCGGCGTCTACTTCGGCATGATCTCAACCTCGCAGCTCATTTCCCTGGTCCTCTTCCTCGCGGGGCTTGCGGTCCTCTGGCGGACACGCCGTGCGTAAGGTTGCGATCACCCTCGCGGCGCTGGTGAGCCTGCTGGCGGTCGCGAAGAGCCAGAGCGTCGGGGCCCCGCCGCGCGTGCATCTGGCGGGCGGCTGGTTTCTCCGCGGGAGTTCCGACGCCGATCTTCGCTACGCAGTGACGCTTTGCGAGCGAACGTGGGGCGTACGCGGCCGCGAGCTTTGTCGCGGTGGGGGCATGAGTCAGCTCCTCGCCGCTGAATCGCCGCAGCGCCGCGTTTGGGTGAGTGCGTTTTCGATCGACCGCACGGAAGTCACGCGGCGCGGCTGGTCTCGTTGTGTTCAGGCTGGGCGATGCCCGCCCCCTCGAACGCCGGCGGGCGACCCGCGGCTTTCCACGCCGGAGATGCCCGTCACCGGTGTCACCTTTCACGAAGCCAGCGACTACTGCGAGTTCGTCGGCGGCGTCCTTCCTACCGAAGCGCAGTGGGAACGCGCCGCACGCGGCAGTGACGGCCGACGCTTCCCTTGGGGCCAAGAGTTCAACGATCGCTTCGCCAACCACCGGAGCCCGATCGACGGCTTCCGCTACCTCGCGCCCGTGGGATCCTTCCTCCATGGCGCGAGTCCCCACGGCCTTGTCGACATGGCGGGCAACGCGTGGGAATGGACGCGGGACCGCTTCGATGTCGCTGGGTTTGCCACCGGTCTTTCCGTGGATCCTCGGGGCCCGACCTCGGGCGGTGAGCGGGTCACCCGCGGGGGCTCCTGGCGAACGACCCCCGAGTTCCTTCGCACCACGATGCGCCGCCCGCTGCCCGCTGGGGCAAGCGCGCCCGATCTGGGTTTTCGCTGCGCGTACGAGTGAGGCGAGCGTTTGGGGCCTTGTCGCACCTGAGCTATGCTCCGGCGCCTTCAAGGAGCTTCGATGCGTCTGCTCGGTCTTGTCTTTTCCCTTTTTCTCGTGATTTCCGGCTGCAAGGCCGGCGTTGGGGACTCGTGTTTCGAAGAAAACGACTGCGAGGGCAGTCTCCTCTGCTGCAAGGCGAGCTTCGATCCGAACACCCGCGGGACCTGCGACCGCAGCTGTGACGCGCGAGACGCTGGCGGCGGAGGCACGGACTCCGGCGCGGCGGATACGGGCGTCGATGCGGGCGAGGACACGGGCGTCGACGCCGGGGAAGATGCGGGGGAGGACGCTTCGGTCGATGCTGCCACCGAGGACGCAACGACCGATGGAGCGACCGAGGACGCGGCTGCGGATGCGGCGACGGAAGACGCCTCCAGCGCGGATGCCGCGGAAGCGGATGCGAGCGACGCAGTCTAACGCAAAGCTTCTCGTTTTCCCCTACACTAGGCCGGCGCGTGCGCCGTCCATGAACCCTTGTTCTACCCGTGTGAGGCCCATCTCAAAGTGGTGGAGATCCGTCCGTCGGGGATGCCTCTGATGCGAGATGCGCTGATCGGTCGCACTGTCAGCGGACGCTATCGGTTGATCTCGCGTCTCGGTGCCGGCGGAATGTCGTCGGTCTACCTCGCGCGTCACGTCTTGATCGATCGCCTGGTCGCTGTGAAGACCCTACGCCGCGATCTCGCCCAGGATCCGATTCAGCGGGATCGCTTCATTCGCGAAGCCCGTGCGGTCAATCGCATCAACCACGAGAACATCGTCGAGATCAGCGACTACGGGGAGACCGACGACGGGCTGGTTTACCTCGTGATGGAATACGTTCCGGGCGATCCACTGCTCGACGCCCTGGCGTCCGGACCCATGCCGGCCAAGCGCGCGCTGCACATCGTTGAACAGATTGGCGCCGCTCTCGGCCGAGCGCATCAGATGGGTGTCGTGCACCGAGACCTCAAGCCGGAGAACCTCCTCCTCGTGCGGACGGGCGGCGGAGACTTCGTGAAGGTCCTCGACTTTGGCATCGCGAAGATCATGGACGCCCCGTCGCTCACCGGCAGCCAGCAGATTTTCGGAACGCCCGGCTACATTGCGCCCGAGTACATTCAGTCGACGGATATCGACGGGCGCGCGGACCTCTATTCGCTCGGCGTGATCCTCTACGAGCTGGTGACGTGCGCGCTTCCCTTCGACTACGAGTACCCCGGGGATCTTCTGGTGAAGCACGTCACCGAGTCTCCGATTCCCCCGAGTGAGCGTCAGCCGGGCCTTCACCCCGCCCTCGAGCGTTTGGTGCTGCGCTGTCTCGAAAAGGACCCGAACCAGCGATTTCGCGACGCCTACCATTTTCTCGAGCTTCTCCGGGACACCCGAGAGCGCCTCGGCGGTGACGATTCCTGGGGCGCGATGAACGAGCCTGGCGAACTCACGCAGCTCAGCGTTCCCACGCCGGCCGCGGTCGACGAGATGCTCGAACGTCCCGCGCGGGACACGATCGTTCAGGATCGCGGCGAAGTTCTTGAGGACGTCGACATTCCCGTCCCGCCGCCGCTGCTACCGAGTGAGCATCCGGACGCGCCCGCTCCCGAGGACCAGGGGCTTGTTGGAGTCCGCCGCTGGCGTGCGCGCTTCGACGCGCTTTCCGCCGCGGTTCTTGAGCTCGATGTCACCGCGCTTCCCACCGTGCACGACGCTCTCTCGTTTGCTCGAATCACCCTCGAGAATCTTGAGGCAAGCGTCGCGAAAACCGAAGAGCGACAGCGCGCGATCGACGGCCTCGGCGAGCGAGCCCGCGACTTTCGCACCACCCTTGGACGCGCGATCGATCAGCTTGGCGAAAAGCTCTCGCACGCGCGCGGTGAGCTCGAGGAGCTGGCGCGTCGCCGCCGGGAACTTCGCTTGAAGCGCGAGGGGGCGCTCCAAAAAGTCCGCAGCGGGAAGGGCGACGAAGGTCGTGCCGACGCGCTGCTCTGGGAGCTCGCGACTGTCGAGCAGACGCTGCGATCCCAAGGGGGAACCTGCGATGCGATCGAGCAGCAGCTGAGCGATTTGCAGGCGGAGCTTCAGCGCCGGAACGAGGACGTCGAAGGAAGACTCGCTGCCCTGATCGCGAAAGCGGACGCGGAGATGACCCGCCTCGACAACCTCGCCCACGCGATTCGGGAGCCGCTCGATCGCGTGGAGCAAGTCGTTCGCGCGCGATGGGCCGACGCGCCCTGAAGCGTTACTCCACTTCGTCGACGACAGCCTCGGACACCGCTTCGGCGCGAGCATCGAGGTACTCGCCCATGCCGACTTCAACGGCATGGCCACCCGCGCGTCCGATCGCGGCCGCTTCGTGGTTTAGAACGCCGGGGATCCGGCCCGCCGTGCTTGCGATCCCTGGGGCGACCTCTTCCGCGAGTCCGTCGGTCGCAGGATCGAGGAGCAGCGTCTCGGCAGCATCGCTCCCAACCCGCGCGGCGGTGTCCGTGACAAGCTGCGCTTCGTCCTCCACGATGCGCATGGGGTCGCGAACGCCAGCGACGGAGCGATCGCGGTTGCGGTCAAAACGTACGACGTCATCCATGATCGCCACGGTCGAGCTCGGCAGTGGAACGCGAGCCCACTTGATCGCGTATTTGATGACCGTCAGGAAGTCTTCGCGTGCCTCGTTCGAGCGCTGTTCGGTCTCCTGCAGATGCCGGTGAATCGCGCGGGCGGCAACCGACGCTCGTTTCTGTGGGGTGCGCGATCCCAGGGTGACGCCGAGACGTCGCGCTTCGCGCCGGGCGATACGCGGGAACGCGCGGTAGGCCTCTCCGAAGAATCCGTTGACGCCCTCGTCTCCCGACGCCACCTCAGCCGCATAGGCCTCAACGTGGTCGTGAAGCGCGGCGAGCCCTCGCTGCAAGATTGGCTCCGAGGCGGTGCGCATCGCGTCACGTTCGCTTGGTCGCGTTTCCGCACGATCCAGAAGACGAGTCAACGCCGCAGCGTCGTCGGGTGCGACAACCGAGAGGCGCATCAAGAGTTCGCGTCCGCCGGTTCCCCAGAGGTTGTCCATCGCGATCTCGAAAGGCTCCCCCACACCGCGAGATGCTCGCTCGAGATGACGCACTTCCTCGCGAAGGTAGTCGCGCGCTGCCGAACGAACCCGACCATGAAACTCCTGGCCAAGTTGCCGCTCGACGTGGTCAACCACCGTTGCCGCTGCGTTTTCCGAAAGCCCGGCACGCTGAAGGTCGCGCTGGAGCGCCTCCGGGGTTTGACGGCTTAGACGTGCAAGGGAGCTGCGGGAGCGAACAAGTGTTGCGGCGGCAGCTTCGGGACCTCGAGTGGCGTACACGCGAGCCGCCGCGGCGCGTCCTGGAACCCGGGGTCGTCGCCTGGCGCTGTCGACCGACGCGATCGCGGAACCCTGTCGTCGGCTCTGAATCGCGGTTCGGAGCCGGAGCATCAGGCCGTCGTAGCGGGCCGCTTGGCCACCAGGCAGCTGCCGAACCGCATCCTCGAGTGTTGCCAGCGCGTTGTCGGCGGCCTCGGTCGAGCCCTGACCTTGTTCAAGGGCTTGTAGGGCGGTTTCGGCGGTTCGGGAGGCCATCATGGCGTCCAGCGGGGCGCCCCCGGTCACAATTCCTTCGCGGGTTCGGCCTTGAATGCGAGGTGCGGTCATAGCGCTCTCATCGGCACGCTCCTGCGCCGATTGCGGTGGCGTTTGACGAGGGACGGGTACCCGCTTAGTTTCCGCGTCGTCTGACTCGGAGGTGCGCCGTGGTCCGTAATTTCGCCCGTTTCGTGTTTGTCACTTCGCTGTTGCTTTCCGCGGTGGTGCTCGGACAGGACGAGCCAACGCCCGAAGCCCGCGCTGCGGCGCGAGAGGCGTACGGTCGTGGTCAGCAGCTCTACCGAGACGGTAGCTACGAAGAGTCGGTGGCCGCGTTCGAGGAGGCGTACGAGCTTATCCCGAACCCGATCGTGCTCTTGGGGCTCGCTGAGTCGCAGGAGCGCGCGGGCGACATCACAGGAACGGTGGCGACCTTCGAGCGCTATCTCGAGCAGCGGACGGATGCGCCGGATCGCGCAGAGATCGAGGCGCGTGTCGCGCGGCTTCGGGAGACTCCTGCCGTGTTGGTGATCGCTTCGGTTCCAGAAGGTGCCGCGATCACCCTGGACGGTGAGGCGACGGGCGAGAGTACCCCGGCGGAACTCGAGGTTGCGCCGGGCACGCACACGATCTCGCTTGCGGCGGAAGGTTTCGAGAGCAGCGAAGAAGAGGTCGAAGCCACCTTTGCGGCGCGACAGGAAGTCTCCGTGGAGCTTAGCGCCGTGGTTGTCGAAGAGGATCCCATCGAAGGCGAGGGCGATCCCATCGATGAGGCGTCCGATGGAGACGCGGACGAAGAGGACGAGGATGACGCAGGCCCCAGCACTGCCGTGTGGGTGACGACGGGCCTTGCAGCGGCGTCCCTCGTGGGCGGAACGGTGCTCGGATTCATGTCGCTCTCCCGCGAGGCGGAGTTTGACGACGATCCGGACGAGGAGACGGCGGATGAGGGCGAGCGCTTTGCGCTCTTCGCCGATGTACTCTTCGGTGTGGCAGCGGTTTCAGCGATCACGGCGATCGTTCTCTTCCTGACGGACAAGAACGCGGACGAGGAAGAGGAAGACGAGGACGCCGTTTCCCTTCAGGTTGCCCCCGTTATTACTCCCCAGTCGGGCGGTGTGACCGCTCAGCTTCGCTTCTGAGGTCTTCATGTTTCGTTTTGCGTGTGCAGTTGCGTTGCTGATGGGTTGCGAACTGGTCGTCGACTTCGATCGCAGTTTGATCGTCGATGGGGGTGAGGACGCTGGGGAAGACAGCGCCACCGGGACCGATGCGGGGGAAGACGCGGGCGTTGACGCGGGGGAAGACGCGGAAGTCGATGCGGCTGTCGATGCGGCGACCGATGCGGCGATGGACGCGGCGACCGATGCGGCGATGGACACTGCGGATATGGATGCAGCTGGATGCGTCCCCGCGGATTGCGACGACAGTGACGAGTGCACGGAGGACGTGTGTGATGCGGGCAGCTGCATGAACACGCCGATCTGTTCGGTGGATGTCGCCGGCATCATGCTCGACGATCTGTCGACGATCGTGACCGTGCCAAACGTCGAGGCGGCGGTTGATGGATTTGTCGTGATTCACGAAGACTCGTCCGGCGCCCCGGGAGCCATCCTTGGAAACGCTCCCGTATCCGCGGGTTCGACCGATGACGTTGCGGTCGAGCTTGACCGACCCGTGACCGACGGAGAAACGCTGCATGCCATGCTGCACGTCGATGAGGGTGTCATCGGGACGTTTGAGCCGGGAACCGACTCGGCCGCGATGTTGATGGGCGCTGCCGTGGTTGAGATGTTTGACGCCACGGTTCCGGCGGGGACTCCTGCAGCGGAAGTAATGATCAGTGGTGACGGAACGAACTACGCCTTTTCGGCGCCGCGTCCGAGCACCCTGGCCCTCGCGACGGGCGACGATCCCTCGTTGACGCTGACCCGCGGCTATCGATACCGCGTAATCAACGCGACGGATGCGGCGGAGCCCTTCGAATTGATCGACGATGGGCCGACGACCGCGGACACGGACGACGTCGTGCAGCTCTCCCAGGATGTTGCAGGGGCTCTTGAGGGTGACGCCGACATCGCCTGGAGCGACGCGGCCGGCACCGCGGTGTTCACTGTCTCCGCGAGTTTTGAGGCGGACGTGAACGCATACCGCAGCGCGACGAGCGCGGCGGCGACTCGCGGCGACATCGCCTACGTCGATCCCTGAGCTGGGCGGAGCTCGCTCGCTCCGCGTTGGCAGCTCCGCGTTGGCATCTCGGTGTGATCGCGGAAACCGACCTGCGGACCATCCGCTGCGGGACGCTCCTTTTCGCTTGCAGTGGTCGACGCGCGTTCGGGTTTTTGCGCGGACTGACTAAAGGCACTCGCCGAGCAGCGGGTCGTCCTGGGGCACCACGATGCGCTCGTCCGAAATCTGGTTGCCTCGGCTGTCGGTCAACGTGACGCGAACCGAAAGCGGAACGTCCACCAAACACTCGGGCTCCGCTAGCTGCGCGGGCCATCCAACGATCTCGCGCATGTCGCCTTCGACCGGTGTCATGAAGATGCGCACCGGCTCACGACGCGGAGGCGGCTCGGTCTCCTCCAGGGGAACTGCGTCCACCTCGAGGAGCACCCGATCCGAGGAGAGACCTTCGGCTCGGAGGCTCAGCCAAATGTGATGTCCGCCCTGGGGGCCCGCGACGAGTGCCACGGGCTGGTAGTCCTCCAGGGTCTCGAAGCCGACCTCTCCGGTGCCGAGTTCGAGGGTTCCCTCCCCGGCTGCAGGTCCGCCGCAACCGAGAAGGAACATCACTCCGAGCCAAGTTCGCATCAGCGCTTCCGTCGAATCAGGACGCCGAGGCCGAGGAGCATCCACGCGGCCGAGGCGGGCGTGCCCGAGGTGGAGCAGCCGCCGCCGCCCAAGGTCGTCGGGGCCGGTTCGATGTCGACCTCGCGTCCCGCGGGGAGCGTGACCGGTCGCGAAGGAAGGCGAACGTTGTAAAAGCGCGGCGGAACCGGTCGTGCGGGGGTCACGCAGTTCGTCGAGCGCGCGCCGCTGTCGGCGTCGATGGCACCCACGGCGACCATGCCGCGGTCGCACACGCAGGTGGGCGTCATGTTCATCGCGACGCAGGTTCCGTTGCCGCAGTCGAAGCCGACGCAGGGATCGCCCAAGGGCGGGGAGGTCGGCGTTTCGCGGTCGCCGGGATTGAGGAAGGACATGCGCATGTCTTGGCAGGCCACGGTCGACTCGCCGTTCGGTCCCACGGTGGTGCGCGCCGTCGCGCCGGGAACGCAGGCGCAGCCCGCGACGGTTGTCTCACCCATCTCGACTTCGGCGCAGCGTCCGCCGGCGCCGCAGGCCGTGAAATCGCAAGGCGATGCGGGCTCGACCTCATCGCCGCCCCACCAGCAGGCGTCGATGCCTTCCATGGTGACCTCGCGCCAGCGGGGAACGTCCGGTCCGCTGCTTCGGCGGAAGATCGGGTCGGAGGTCATCTCTTCCGCGGAAAGGCGCGTGTAGAGACGCGACATGTAGGTTTGGCCGTCCATGATGTCGAGAAGCGCGGCGACAGCTTCGGCCTGCTCCTCGTCGGCGGGCGTCGTCACTTCGAGGCGCCGGCGATAGTCGTCGAGAGAGGACGCGGTCTCGGTGACCCAGCCCTGACCGCCGGCTTCGTCGACCACGTGCGCCACGGCCGTCGCCCAGTTGTTGCGACCGGTGCGCCAGTCCACGACGAGCTCCTCGTCGGGCACGGTAAGGTTCGGCCAGTTCGCGCCTTCGTAGCGCTGGTCGCCGAGGATGAAGACGACGATGCCCATCTCCGGCTCTGCGGCGAGAGCGGTCATCTTGAGAGGCACAACCGGGGAGGTGCCGGGAAGGGTCATGCGGAAGGGCGCGATCTCGCCGACTTTGCGCTCGGGCTGGAGACGAAGCGCGAGGAACTTCATGCCCTCCGCGGTGTACTCCGAGATGTAGGGCTCCATCGGGGCGGTGACGCGAAAGCTGTTTTCGCGAAGCCACTCGACGAGGGCGTTCGGATCTTCGGACTCGACCACTGCAACGTCGTAGGGACCGACCTCTTCGCGAATGTGCACGGTGACTTCACCGTCGTCCTCCGCCCCGCGGCCTCCGGCGCTTGGCGCGGATGCGTCCAAGAAGCAGTCGCCACCCGGAAAGATCTGCGGCGACGAGTTTGCGTCGAGGGCCGTCAGCGCTCCCTGCGGAAACGTGTCGAGGCTGCCGTCGACAGGGACATCAGCGAGCGGAACCACCCATGCGAAGTCGGCGGCATCGCCCTGAAAGGCGATCTGAACGATCATGTCGGTCGTGCCGGCCTCGCGGTCGACGGCGAACACAATCCGCTCGGCCGACTGGTCGACCGGCTGCTGGCCACAGAAAAATCCGCCGCAGGCTTCCGCCTGTTGAGGCCACAGGGCGACTCCCGCCACCGCAGCCAAGGACGTCAAAACGATCAACGTGCGCATTTCATACCCCTCGCTCAGGTCTTTCAGGTTCCTAAATCCAGTCCGTTCCGCGCGAGGGTTTGCAACGGCCGGGCCATCGTTAGAAAACGAGCGATCCCGCGACATTTCTGACGGCAGGGTGCGCGCCCTTGGCTCAAATTCGAAGGAGCGGGCTCAGCTTGGCACAGCCGGGAGGAAGTCGGTTCGCTCCAAAAAGGTGGCGATTTCCTCGAGGTAGGTACCCCGGTCGAGGTGGAGGAGGTGGCTGCCCGGAAACCAGTGGATGGGGCAGCGATCCCAATGCTCCCAAAGGAGGCGCGAGTGCTTGGGCGGCGCGAGGCGGTCGCCTACACCCCCGACGATCATGAGGTGGTCGTTCGGAAGGACCGGCGCGTAGGTCAGCGGATGGCTCACCGCGAGAAGATGGCGGGCGTCTACGATATCGCGCCGGAGGAGCTTCAGGCCGGTGCGCACTGCAGTGCCGATCGGTTCCCACTCGAGCACCAGATCCGGGATCGACACGACCGGGACGTTCGGAATCGCAAAGTGCAGCCGCGGTTCGACGGACGCGAGCATCGCGCTGGTAAAGCCGCCGAGGCTGACGCCGGTGACGCCGATTTTCTCGACCCCGCGGGCCTTTAACCAATCGACGAGGATGCGAAAGTCCATCACCGCCTGAGCCACGCTCTCATTGATGCGTGACGGTCCACCCGCGAAGAAGCCGTGGCCGCTAAAGGGCGAGGAGCGCGACTGGCGCTCGCCATGAAACGGGAGCGTGAAGAGCATCACGTCGCAGCCCATGCGGTAGAACCACGGAAGCGCAAAGAACCACTCGTTCACCAGGTAGAGGTCGGCGCTGAAGCCGTGAATCGCAAAGATGGTGGGACGCGGCCCGTCGTTGTGACGCCAGTAGCGCGCGTGGGCGACGCGGTTGCGTTTGTGGGCGAGGTAGTCTTTGTGAAGCCGTGGGTTCACCGGCATGAAGGGGCTGTCGAAGCGAAGGGTCTCGCAGACGCCGTCCTCCGGATCGAAGCGCGGGAACCAGTCGGCCTTGCTTGCGCGGACGCGAACGCTCGGCGGATCGTGAAAAAACGCGGCGGGATCGCCGGCCTCCGCCATGGGTCCGTAGAAGTCGAGGTCCTTCATCGAGCGACGGAGTTCGCTTCGGCGGTATCCCACCGGGAGCGCGAGTCCGCCCACGAGAAAAGCGCCAGTGGTCCGGAGAAGAACGTCGAAGCGGCTGGTCGCGCGAACGGCCCGCGCCTGGCGTTTGCTCAGCTGAAAGGGCTCGGCGGAGCGAGCGAAGTCCTTCGAAAGGTGTTTCCACCAGGGCGCGTCGAGCTTTCCCTGCGGCTCTCCGGCTCCTCGATGGCGAATCCGCGACACCACTGAAGGCATTCGATCCAAGGATAACAGGTGGTTGTGGCTCCTGGGCCACTGCGTCGCGGCCTGTCGTACACGGGGACGCGCCGCCACAGAAGCGCACGTTCCGAGACACGACCCAAAGTATGCCGCCGACGTAAAATCCCTTGTTTTCTAGGGTCGACGCCCGTGGCACGTTGGGTGCGTTGTCCCTCACCCATGGGATGGCGACAGATTGGGTGTGCGTGTTTGGTTGCGTTTCTGGCCACGAATGTGGCGTTCGGACAGCCCCTCGTGGCGGCGATGGTCCGGCCGGTGGTGGAAGCCGAGCTCGAGGTTCCGGCGGAAGAGGCGCGGGATCCCTTCGCCTCGGAGCTCGCGAACGGCCGAATCACCCGGGGCTTCATTCGCCACCGGATGATTCACTTCACCTTCGACGATGGCCCGCGTCTCGACACGACGCCGGCGCTTCTCGACCACCTCGACGAGGCCGGCGTTCGGGCGACCTTCTTTGTGGTTGCGCGCGGTTTCGACGGTCGCAATCGGGTGGATCGTGCGAAGGCTGAGCTCCTCCGGGATGTGGCGCGTCGCGGTCACACCATCGGTGCGCACACCTACGACCACAGTCGTCTCACGAGCCTCGGCGAGGAGGCGATCGTGGACCAGCTCGTGCGGAGCGAGGAGATCATCGAGCGGGTCCTCGGCGATCGGCCGGTACTCTTTCGAGCGCCCTACGGTGCCCGTGATGCGCGGGTAGACCAAGCGCTGGCAGACCGTGGATACACCCACGTGCTCTGGAACATCACCTCGGCGGATGTGAGCAGCCGCAGCGCCGACCAGGTGGTCTCTGCGTTTCGCGACTCCCTCGATCGGCGCGAGCGTCATCCCCGGGGTCCCGGCGGCATCGTGCTTCTTCACGACACCAAGCCCTGGGTCGTCGAGGCCTTTCCGCAAATGATCAACGAGCTGCGCGACCGGAACTGTGGGCTTCTCGAAGAAGAAGGCGAAGAGCTTTGGGACGTGCTCGACGATGCATCGTTCTTTCACCAGGAGCGCGGTGAGTCCGCGAGCCAACACGCGCGCACTGTCGAACTGGAAGAAGCGATCGTTGAAGCGCGGCAGGAAGTGTTGCGCGAAGAGGCGCGCGCGTGGTGTGAAGCGCGCGACGCGAACGACGTCCCGAACGCCGACGCGAACGCCGACGCGAGCGACGGCGCGAACTGAAACGTGCGCACTTTGTGACATGAACCACGTTTGCCGCGCCTAGGTCTGCGTGGTAGCTCGATCGTCGCTGACCGCGCGACGTTCGCGTTGTCCCAAGACCGAGGACGAAGTGAAAAAACGCAGTCTGACGGTTCTTCTGTTGGCGTTTGCCTGCACGCGCACACCTCCGCCCGCATCACCCCTTCCGCTGCCGCGTTTGTCCGACGCGCGGCTCCAGCAGGTCCGCGCAGAACTTCCAGAGCTTGCGGAGCGAGTGCAACGGATTCATCAGCTCGCGGAGGCGTTTTCGGCGCGAGGCGATCGCGCGGCGGCCGAGGAGCTTGCGACGCTCGCGGAGGTTACGCTGCTCTCCGCGTCGCAGCTTCTCGAACGAACGCCACCGCCTCCCCCGGTACCGATAGCTGCGCCTGAGCCCGAACCTTCCGAAGAAGAAGCGCAGCCCGAGACAGAATCGGAAGAGGAAACGCCGCGGGAGGCGCGTCGACCGCGAAGAGCGCGTCCGGAACCGGAGCCAGAGCCGGTTGCAACCGAGGATCCTGCGGTTGGTGTTCGGGAACGACTCGCGACGCTCGCGACGCGGCTGCGTACCCTCAGTGCTTCCGATACCGAAGATCGCGTCGCCCTCGACGGCGTTCAGACCGCTCTCATCGAAGGGGATCGCGCGCTGGCGGAAGGGCTGGTTCAGCGCGCCACCGAGCTTGCGGACGAAGCCGAGCGCCGTCTCTCGTCGATCACGGGGGAGCAGCCGCCGAGTGAGGCCGAGCCGCGCACCTTCGAAGACGAAGCGCGGCGGCTTTTGGGCGAGCGAGCGATCTTTCGTGGTGGCGTTGTCGCGGTGCGTCTCGACTCCTCCCTTCGTTTTGATCGCGAGTGGCGCACGGACGATGCGCCGCTTCTCTCGCATCTGCGTTCGCTCGTGCGGGGCTATCGAACGGTGCGGCTGCTGCTCGTAAGCGTGGGGGAGGGTCGGGGCGAGTTTCGGGAGAGTTCCCTGGCTGAACATCTCGTCGAGCGATTTCAGATTCCGGCGTCGCGGCTTCAGCGTGTGGAGCGACCGGGTCTTTCGCTTCCGCGCGGGACGTATCTCGTCTTTCGTCCGAGTGAGGGATGAACCACGCGGCTGAGATTCTGACGGGCCTTGCCCTCTTCGTGGTGCTCTGGCTTGGGAACGAAGTTTTTCGCCACCGGCGTGCCCTCGCGCGGATTCCCGTACGCATTCACGTCAACGGGACGCGTGGAAAGTCGAGTGTGACGCGACTGATCGCTGCGGCGCTCCAAGCCGGAGGTCAGCGAGTGATGGCGAAGACGACGGGAACGCTCGCGCGCGTCATCATTCCAGGCGAGCGCGAGCTTCCGGTGTATCGGCCCTTGGGCGCCAATGTGCGGGAACAAGTGCGCATCGTGCGCTTTGCGGCGGAGTACGAGACCGACGTGCTGGTTGTGGAGTGCATGGCCCTACAGCCCGTCCTCCAGTGGCTCAGCGAAAAGATGTTTGTGCGCGCGACGCATGGGGTCATTACCAACGCGCGTCCCGACCATCTTGATGTCATGGGTCCCGAAGGTGTGGACGTGGCGAAAGCGCTCAGCGGCATGATGCCCCGCAAGGCGACGTGCTTTACGGCCGAACAAGAACATCTCGCGGTGCTGCAGCATGCCGCGACCGATCGCGAGTCGAAGCTGGTCGCGGTAGGGACGGAGGACATCGCGGCAGTCAGCGACGAGGAGATGGCGGGGTTTCGCCATTTCGAGCA
>JBCDAA010000173.1:0-17860 GCA_039186435.1 Myxococcota bacterium
AGCCGGCAGTGCGACCATCCACGTAGAGAATCGCGGGACGGCTCCCGTGTCGCTTCGCTCGGGCGCGCGTTTTGAGACGCGGGGCGAGGATGGCTGGCAACCTCTTCAAGTCGAGTGGACGCTTCGCGCGGACTGTGAAGCGACGCCCGCGGAGTGCGTCACCCTCGCCGTTGGTGCCGAGCTCATTCCACCGCCGTGGACCGGTGATCGAGGGGACGCGCAATGCGGCTGCGAGCGTTGCACGCCCGTCGATCCAGGCGCGGAGGTCCGCGTCGTGGTGGAGAGCTGCGCGCCGGAAGGAACGACGCCGCACGAAGTCGCGGGCGAGACCTTCGCGGTGACGCGGTAACTCGGTGAGATCACAGCGGCGGAACTCAAACCGGCGGCGACGGTGGCGCGTTCGCTCGCGGCGCTCCGCAGTGCGGGCAGCGATCGAGCTCGTCGGCATGGGGCGCGCCGCAATAGCCGCAGAACACCCGCCCACCAATGGTGCGTTCTTCGATGCGCCGGAGCTCCGAGTAGATCACCTCAAGCTCTGCCGTGCTCATCCGGTCATCCTCGGCCGCGGGGCTCCAGACCACCTCCATCGCGACCAGCTGAAAAGGATTGAGGCGCGAAAAATTCTCGAGCGTGCGCGTGAGCATCGCGGCGTCGCTCGGCGTGTGGAGATCCGGCAGGCCATGTTTGGCCGCGACCAGCAGGCTCACGACGACGACGCCTCGGCCTTCTTCCTCCGTGGGGGTGAGCGAAGGCGCCGCGATGGTGGTCGCCTCGCCATCGACGTTTCGAACGAGTTCGTGACGAAACCGGCTTCGAAGATCGCCCGCGATGCGAAGGAACTCCGCCTGCGCTCGTTGCGCCGGCAGGGGCGCCATGTTGTACGCGCCGCCGTAAAGCCACGCGAGGCGTACGTCGCAGAGCGTCTTCACCGTTCCTTGAAGGAGTTGAACGAGGGCGGCGTTCGAGCTGGTGTCCTTCGTCGCGAGCTCCGCGAGGCGCGACTGCACGAACGCCCGCGCGCGCCAATCGATCGCGACCATGATCACCGAAACATCGACGCGCGGCTCCACCGAAACGCTCGGCATGTACAACGGCGCTCGTCGCTGATCCTTCGAGGCCATGACGAAGAACATGATCACGACGGCGAACGCAAAGAAGCCGAGAAACCATCCGAACGATCCGCGTGAGCGCGAAGGGCGATAGCTCAGCGAACCTCCAGAGCTCCCACCGCCGTCATAGGTATCTCCGTAGGTGGTGTCGTCGTAGCCGCCGCCGTAGTCGTCGACGGTGGAGTCGCTCGAACCCCACGTCGTTCCGGAGGAGCTCCCCCACGTCGTGCTGCCGCTCCCCCACGAGGATGTTCCCGAAGATCCCGAGGATCCCCAGCTCGAGCTCGAGCTTCCCCAGGACGAGGATCCCGAGGAGCCGCTCCACCCGGACGTGGAGCCGCTCGACCCGCTGCTCGATCCCCAGCTTCCGCCCCCGAAACTCGAGCCGGTGGATTGCGCGTGCGCACTCGAAGCGAGGAAGATCGCGACGACGACAATCCGGACCATGCGCGCGAGTATAGGCCGACTATTCGCTCGGTTGGGGAATCCAGTCGCTCAGCAGTCCCGTCGTGGTCGGGTCGCCCACCAGCACGTGCTGAACGACCATCACCAGCAGGTAGGGAACGAGAACCACCGCAAAGGACGCCAGCGGTCCAGCTCCGCACGCGCGCTTGGCGGCGTGGCGCATGCCCACAAAATGGTAGACGAGCGGCGCAACGCTCACGATGAGAAGCGCCAAGAGAGCGAACCCCGAAAGCGGGCTGTCCTCGAGCTTTGGAAGCCCCCACATCGCGAGTGCGACGGGCAGGCCGAGAATTCCCTGCATGGGAAACCACCAAGCGCGGTAGAGGATCGCCCGCGTTGCAATGCGGCGAACGTCGTCGGTGACCGCTCCCTCAGGTGCGTTTCCATAGGCGCCCGCAAGGGATCGAAACGCGGCTGCAAACGCGATGAGCTGCGCTCCTTGAATCACCAGCGCGAGACCCATCGCGCGAAGAACGTCAAAGGTGATGTCGGTGCGATGCGGATCGCCGATGACCTCGATGCCGAAGACGTCACCGAAGCGAAGCGTATGCGTGAAGGGGATGACCCCGGAAAGCATCGCAAAGGGGACAAAGGTCAGCAGAAAGAACGTCCACGGACCCCGCCGCTGATCGTCGCGGGCGAATCCAGCCGCGGTCGTGCGTGGGCGAAATCCGTCGCCGAGCTCGCGAAGAAGACGACCGAAAAACGAGCCCTCGCGCTCGAAGCTTGGGGCGGGCGCGTCGAGCACATCGGGCACTTCTTCCTCGACGTCCATCCTACCCTCGGATGTGAGCCTTCCCAGGCGGGGACGCAAGGGGGACTCGTGCTATTTCCCCGCTGTGGCAGAGCTCCTGCTGACGACACACCCTGGACTCGAAGCGTTCGCTCTCGCCGAGGTGAGGGAGCTCGCTCGCGCGTCGGGGCACGAAGTGGAAGGGGTCCTTCAACCCGAAGCGCACATGGGGCGTGTGCTCATTTCGAGCGAACTCTCGGAGCCTGCGCTGGAGGCGATCGTTCGGGAGGCACGAAGCCTTCATCACGTGATTCGGCTCGTTGCTCACCTCGAGGTCCCCAAGGGGCGCGTCCTCGAAACGCTCTGTGAGGCCGCGAAGAGCTGGTCGCTGCCGGAGCTGGCGACCGAGAGCTGGTGCGTCCGCTGTCTTCGGGTCGGAGAGCACGAAGTCGGAAGCGAAGCGATCGAACGGGAGGTCGGCGCGGTGCTCTTTCGCCGCGTCAGCGCGCCGGTGCGACTCAAAACCTGGGACGCCTGCATCCGCATCGAACTTCGCGGAGAGCGCGCGCAGATCGGACTTCAGCGAACTCGGCCGGCGCTGAGCCATCGCTGGTATCCGCGTCCCTATCAGCAACGGACCGCCCTCAAGGCCAACGTGGCCTACGCCGCGTTGACGCACCTTCCTGCAGCGCCACAGACCCTGCTCGATCCCTTCTGCGGATCCGGGACGCTCCTTCTCGAAGCCGCCGCGATGCATCCGAACACGCAGATCTACGGAAGCGATCGACGAACGATCGCGGCGAATGGATGCGCGGAGAACCTCGATGCGTTCGGTTTCGAAATCCGGAGCACAGTGCGTCAAGGTGATGCGATGTCGCTCGCAGACGTGTGGCCGGCGCTCCAGGTCGACGCGATCATCACCAACCCGCCTTACGGCGTCCGAATGGGCGCGGCCCTCGACTTTCGGCGCTTCTACCGCGAGCTCCTCTCGTCGTTCCAGAGGGTGCTTCATCCCAAGGGGACCGCGATCCTCTTCGCGGTTCAGGAACGGGCCCTCGAGGAGGCGGCAGCCGCGCTTGGATGGTCGATGGACATCTGCTTTCGCGCCGATACCCGCAGCGTTCGTCCGGCGATCGCACGACTAAATTTCTTTTAGGGCTGGATTTTTACACCAACAGCCTTAAAGAAATAGCTAGAAATGCCGATCGTAGTCATTGGCATCGGATGGGAAAAGTGAACGGCGCTCGCCCTCGCAGTTTGGAGAGCATCACCGCGCTACTTAGCCACACGCTGGGGGACGCGACGGCGCGACGCGTCGTTTGGCGTCATGCGCGCGCGCTCAAACTTCCCGAGGAGCTAACCCAAGAGGAGGCGCTCCGGCTTCTTGAGCGGATTGCGAAGGAGGACGGGATCGTTGGGATCACCGCCCGCTTTGCAAAGACGCGAATTCACCTCTCGGGTTGAAAGGGGACAGAGATGACGACCATTGCTACCGCAAACGCAGAAGGAAACGCCGCGCGAGCGACAGCTCGAATCGAAAGCTCCCTCGACGCGCAGCTCGGTGGGGCGGAGCCCGTACTGGTGATGGCGTTCGCCTCCACCGCGCAGTCGCTGCCGGACGTCGCGGCGGCTCTCACGAAGCGATACCCAAGTGCGTGCGTGATCGGCAGCTCTACCGCGGGCGAGTTCACGGAGATGCTTCGCAACCAAAAGGGCACCGTCTCGGCGATTGCGATCGCGGGTGATTTTCAGGTTCGTGCAGGGATCGGTCGTGGGCTCCGTACGGATCCGGAAGCCGCCGTGACGGAGGCGCTGAAGGATTCGGCGCTCCCGGAGTCCGAAACGCACCCTCATCGAACGGCGCTGCTCCTTCTTGATCCCCTCGCCGGCAAAAGTGAAATCGTCACGCTTCTCGCAGGTACGCTTCTCGGGGACGTTCCCCTCGCCGGGGGCGCTGCGGGTGACGATCTCGCGATGAAGGAGACCTTTGTGAGCTGTGGCGATGCCTGCGCGAGCGACGCGGTGGTCATCTGCCAGATCGCGTCGACGAAACCTCTGGGCCTCGGCGTGAGCCATGGACACGAGCCCCTTTCCGTGGAGCTGGAAGTGACGGCCGCCGAGGGAGCCCTCGTGAAAACGGTCGAGGGACGTCCCGCCTGGGATGTCTGGATGGAGTACACGCGCGAGGCGGCCAAGAAGGTTGGTCTCGACCCGGATTCTCTCACGGACGACGACGTGATCGCGTACCTCCTCCGCTTTGAGGCCGGACTCGCCAACGGAACGCAGTACAAGATTCGCGCGCCCCTCGCCCGCGGCGATGATGGCTCGCTCACCTTTGCCTGTGCGATTCCGACGGGAGCCACGTTTCGAATCACCGAAAGCGAGCCCGTGCGGCAAGTGGCGAGCGCCGTCGAAGCTGCCGAGCGCGCCGTCAAGCAACTTGGCGGCGCAAAGCCCGCGGGCGCGGTCGTGTTCGACTGCATCTGCCGGAACCTGATTTTGGGAGAGCGCTTTGGCGATGCGGTGGACGGGATCACCAAGGCGCTCGGCGGCGCTCCGATCGCAGGGTTCGAGACCTACGGGGAGATTGCGCTCATGGCCGGGGACATGAGCGGCTTCCACAACACCACGACCGTGGTGCTTGCCTTTCCCGAGTAAAACGACGATCGAAAGTAGACCGACGATCGAAAGTAGACCGACGATCGAAAGTAGACCGACGATCGAAGGCTCTCAGGTCTCGTTCCCTCGAACCCGTTCGATGCGCGCGCGGATCGTCTCGAGGTCGCCGTAGAGCTCTTCGACCGCGTCGTGCTGCAGCAAGAGTGCCTCCACCGCGCGCGCGGCGTCTGTCGGGTCTTCGGGCAAGAACGCGGCCACGGCCAGCGCGCGGGTGAGTCGGGCCGGCTCGTCCGTTTCGATCAGATCGAGCAGCTCCTTCAAGAGCGCGTCGGCCTCGGGGTCGTCGACGCGGGACACTTGTCGTGCGTCGCCCACGAGCTCTGGTTCGTTCGTGACGACCCATGCGACCTCGGTCCGGCCCAGCCATACGTCGTCCGGACGCAACGCCGCGTACCGCTGCGCGCGCTGGACCGCCTGTTCTTCGCTCGCGTCGAGGGCGGCCACGACGGGTGGGTTCACAGTCGCGCAGGCGAAGAGGTCGAACGCGCCGTCCGGCGCCTTCGCGTCGACGATGACTCCATACGAGAGCGGAAAGATGACGGCGCGAACGCCCGCGCGATCGTGCACCTTCCACTTTCGAGCTGGCGCGCTGGGCAGCGTGTCGCTGAGATGCAGTGCCGGATCGAGGGGAAGTCGCAGCAGGGTCTCGTCCTCCTGCTGCACGGTAAGTTCCCACGCGGGCCAACGACGCAGATCCGCACGAAGCTCGAGGTGGCTGGGAGTGCCACCGGCTGCGAGTCGAAGGCGCGTCTCAGGGTGCACGCGCGTATACGCAAGCCGGAGAGCGCGGTCGTGCGGCGGCTCGAAGCGCTCGTTGCGAATGGGCACGGGCAACGCGTAGCGAAGCGCTCGCTCGAGGTACGGCTCGTCGCATGACTCCAGGCGCTTGAGCACGGCGAGTAGGGCGGAGCGCGACAAGACAGGCGGCGGGATCCGATGCAGCGCGTCGAGCACGTGCGCCGCGACACCATCGCGCGGACCGCGGTACTGCCGAAGGCCCGGAACGATGTCCGCGAGCTTGCCGGGGTCCATCGCCACGAAGCTGAGCGCGAGGTCGACGAGGATGCGGTCGGGTACGGGAAGCCGACCGAGCTGCGGATCCCGGTGCACTTCGTACGGCCACTCGGGATAGGGAGCCGACGGCGGAGACGGGAGGGCTTCCGGGTCGCACGACGGGACCCGGTCGCTCCAAGGCGTGGCGAAGGCCGACAGCTCTACGTCGTTCCATCGAAGCGCGGCCGGTTCCGATCCGCGGTGCGACGTGATCAGGGCGGTCCGCGCGTCGACGTCGATGCTCACCGACGCCGGAGTGTCGGTCTGCCACAGCGCCTCGACGCGTGAACGCGCCGGTTGTGGCCCTGCGACCAGCAGGCTTCCCTTACTCGCGTTCATCGCTGCCGACACGAGAAATCGCGGACCCACGGGAACGGCCTCGGCTTGGTAGCCCTTGCCGTACAGGCAGTCGCGCCAGATCCCGTCGTCATCGATCCACACCACATCGAACGCGCCATCTTTAGGATAGCGAAGGGTCAGAACCACCCCGCCTTCGTGGGCGTGTCCGATCGCCTCCCCATGGATCGCCGGGAGCCGCCACGCCCGAGGCTCGCCACCCGCGGGCTGATGCCAGAGCAGCCCGTTCGCCGACGTGAGCACGACGCCGTGTACGTTGGCGGTCACGCACGGGGCGGCGAGAGGGGTGAGGTCGGACGCCCATCGTCCTGGGCGGACCGGCGCGCTCGGCATCCCGATCGGGATGGTCTCCGGTACGTCGATGCGCTCGACCTCGTCAGGCCGGCTCGCGTCGAATCGCACGAACTCAGGCGCTGTCCCGAGAGCCCGCACGGCAACAACCGCGTCACCGTCGCGGGCCACCGAGAGCACGCGTCCCTTAACCCCGAGAGAGCGCGCCTCGCCGTCGGGTGTGGCCCGCACCCACGGATCGTCGAGCGTGACCACATAGGCTCCGCCCCCAAGCCAGATGGGCGCTCGCGAAACTTCCCCGACGCGCACGCGGCAGCTCTCACCGCCGACGTTCAGCGCGAGGAAGTTCCCATACGTAGAGACGAAGCCACCATCCGATGTCGCAACAGTGAATGCCCGCATAGGGTTGACAGTACACGCGCCCGCGTCACGGCCGCATCGCGAAGAGCACCGAGTTCGTGCGGACCGCGCCGCGGTCCACCACCAAATGCTGCCAGGCGCCGTCGAGACGCACGTCCCGCACGTGGGTGCCGAACTGCTGCACAAGGTAGTGGGAGAGCTCTCCGGCAGTGAGCATTCCGTCATTCGGCGCCATGTCCGCTTCGCCGCTGATTCCTGTCCGGAGGAAATGGCTGAGGTAGCCGCCCGCTTGGAACTGACTCGCCACCGATGAGAGCACGTCCTCTTCGGAGGAGAAGAGTCCCATGCGGCCGGGCCGGGTGATGACGTCCTTAGCAAAGCCTCCGGAGAAGCAGGCGTCGAGGGCGATGAGGCTTAGGCCGTTGATGGAATCAAACATCGTCGCCATCTCGTCGTCGACCACCTCGCGGTCGTAGAACACCAGGGTTTCGTCGGTGCCGTCGATCTCGCGCGGATCCTGCGAGTTCGGTCGCTGGTTGCCGTGGCCCGAGTAGAAGAAGATGAACGTATCGTTCGGCTGAATGCGCTGACCCATTCGCTGGAACGCCTGCTGCACCGCGGCCGCCGTCACCTGGGAGTCCGTAAGCACCACCTGGTTCTCCGCGGTCATGTGACCGGTCTGGCGAAGGGTTTCCGCGAGCTTGATCGCGTCGTTGGCGCACTCCGGAAGATCGCCGCCGCCCGGGTAGTCGCTGATGCCGGTGAAGATTCCGTAGAAGTTACCGGAGCCACCCACGGGCGTGTCGCCACCCACCTGCGGCGCCGGGCCGGGGAGGTTCTGACCGGTGAGCAGGCGATAGCGTCCGGTTTCGCCCGGCTGATAGCTCGTCACCATCACCGTGTAGTTGCCGGCTTCGGCCGAGGGAATGTCGATGCCCGAGTTGAGGTTGCCAGGAACGAGGTCGTCGTTGTCGAGCTGGCGACCGGCCGGCGTGCGAACGATGAGATAGGGGTCAAAGTTCGAGGACTCGAGCCGAATCTGCACCGGCTGACCCGCGGGAAAGCTCAGCGTGTGCCGATCGACGAACTCCCCACCGTCGAGGGTGGAGTCGCCGCTCGCAAGTTGGCCCGACACTTCGTTCGCGTTGGAAGGCGCCGGAGTCGGTGTCGGGTTCGGCGTCGGCCTGGGCGTCGGATTCGGCGTCGGATTCGGCGTCGGGCTCGGCGCTGTCACCGTACCTGCGCCGCGAATCAAGAGCTCGTACGAACCCGTTTCGCCGGGCCGGTAGCTCGTGACCGCAACCTCGTAGCGGCCCGCGGCACTCGCAACGAGATCGAGCCCTGCGTTCGTGTCGTTCGGCGCCATGTCGTCGTTCTGCGGACCGCGTCCACCGCCGGGCGCGCGCACGATGAGGTACGTGTCGAACTCGGTGCTTCGCGCTTCGATACGAACTCGCGCACCCGCGGTCAGCTCGAGGGGAAAGACGTCGACGAACTCCCCGCTTTGAAGCTGGTTGTCGCCTGCGGCGAGAGAGCCGCTCTGTCGTTGCCAACCATCGGTGGGTGTCGGCGTCGGCGTCGGGTTCGGCGTCGGCGTCGGATTTGGACTGGGAGTCGCCGATCCGCCGCCGTTCACCCGCAAGGTATAGGCGCCGGTTTCCCCCGGTCGGTAGCTCGTCACCATGACGCGATGCGGCCCGTCTTCGGTCACCTGATACTGCAGCGCCGAGTTTGTGTTTCCGCTCTGCACGTCGTCGTTGTATTGCTGCGCGCCGCTCGGAGCGCGCACGATCAGGTACGTGTCGAACGCGCTGCTCTGCAGATCGAACTGCACGCGCTGCCCCGCCCGAAAGGGCATTTCGACCACGTCGAAGAACTCGCCCGAAGGAAGCGTCTGGTCACCGCTCGCAAGGTTTCCGGTGACCGCCTGCGGGCTGGATCCTCCCGCTGGCGCAGGATCGATCGCCGCTTGCCGCGAGGGCTCGAAGAGTTTGAGCTCGTAGGCCCCGGTCATTCCCGGGCGATAGGTCGTCGCCACGAGACGGTACTGACCCGCTGTGGAGACGGGCACCTCGAGGCGCGAGTTAAGAGAACCGCCGGTGTCGTCGTTCTCCCAAAGCTCACCGTTCGGCCCAACCACCATCACGTAGCTGTCGACGGCTTCGGACTCCATCTCGATCGCCAGGGTATGTCCGGGCTGCGCGTTGAACGCGTAGAGGTCGGCGGTCTCACCGCTCGGAAGACGCAGGTCGCTTTCCGCGAGGTCGGCCTGAAGTCGCTGCCCGATGGACAGCGTTTGCGGCGTTCCCGAGGTCGGCGGACGGTGATGCTCACGCTGGAGGTTCGGGTTCGGGCTCGATGAGGCTGCGGTGTTGCCTTCGGGGGCAACGGCGATTTCGTACGGAATGCGCGCCTGACCTTGGGCCGGCGCGATCAGCTGAATGCGGTAGTGACCCGCGTGCGCGAGGTGTGCGGTGTTGTCCTCGGAGCGAATCGCGCGTCCTTCCGGATCGACGACGATCATCTGCGGGGCGGCGGATTCGCTTTGCACCGTAAGCTGCTGCGGACGGCCTTCGGTCACGTCGACCGAGAAGGTGTCGAAGAGTCGACCTCCTTGCGCGGGGTCGCCTTCTTCCAGGGCGCCGCTCGTGGATTGGCCGCTCTGAAGAACGAGCGACGCAACGTTGGCGGGGATGCCCACGGGCTCAGCCGCCGGTCGCGCGATCACAATGCGATACTCGCCGCTCGCGCCAGGCGTGTAGCTGGTGACGCGAATCTTCAGGCCACCGGCGTCTTGGGCCACGATGTCCACGCGGCTTCGATTTCGATCGCCCTCGTAGTCGTCGTTGACGACCGGGCCCTCGCCGGGCGCGACCACCTCGAGGAGCGGATCGAACTCTTCCGAGGTCACCTCGATCGTCAGGGCGACGCCCGCTTCGACCTCGAGTTCATAGTGATCGGAAAACGCGTGGCCGAGCTGCATATCGCCCGCCGCAAGCCGTCCCGTTTCATCGAGTATCACGCCGTCCGCACGCTCTTCGCTCGGGACTTCGGGGGTCGCGGTCGTTCCGCGGGGACCGCATCCAAGGGCGACGAGAAGACCGATCAGCGATACGCGTGCGAGCATGGCCGGAGGGTACTCGCTTCGTCTCGCAGCACGGAAAGCCTCGCTCGGAACCAACTCGCTTGGACGCATGGAACCTCCTTGGGGAACGGACGTTTCGATCACTGTACGGTGCGAGGGTATCCGAAATTCCAATATATCGGATTCGTGCAGTGTGGTTGCATAGGACATCCAGCTCCGCGAAAGGGGCAAACGGCGTTTAGAATCGGTAAATGGCCAAGGTACGCGCGGATTTACTGCTGACCGAGCGGGGTCTCGCGCCGAGCCGGACCCGTGCCCAGGCCCTCATCCTCGCGGGCAGAGTCTTTTCGGGCGAGGCGCGCGTTAATAAGGCTGGGGACAGGCTTGCTCCGGACGCGCCGCTGGAGGTGCGCGGCGATGCGCTGCCCTACGTCTCCCGCGGGGGGCTGAAGCTCGAAGGCGCGCTGGATGCGTTCGGGTACGACCCGGCCGGCAAGGTCTGCGCGGACTTTGGCGCTTCGACGGGTGGGTTCACCGACTGTCTTCTGCAGCGCCACGCCGCGAAGGTGTATGCGATCGACGTTGGCTACGGGCAGCTCGCCACGAAGCTTCGCAACGACGAACGTGTCGTGGTCATGGAGCGAACGAACGCGCGCCATCTGAAGGTGCTTCCGGAAGCGATCGAGCTCGTCGTGATCGATGCGTCCTTTATCGGTCTTGGAAAACTTCTCCCGGCCGCGACGCGCGTGCTCGACGACGCCGGGGAGGTGATTGCGATGGTGAAACCGCAGTTTGAGGTGGGACGCGAGAACGTGGGCAAGGGGGGCGTGGTGCGCGATCCCGTCGTACGAGCGCAAGCGATCGATGCGGTCGCAGCGGCCGCGCAGGATCTTGGTTTGCGCGAACGCGCCCGCGCGGATGCGGCGATCCGAGGACCCAAAGGCAACCACGAGGCGTTTCTTTGGCTCGTGAAGGACGCGAGCAAACCTGATCAGGGATCACGGTGATGCGAGACGGAACGAAACGAGGCGCACTCTCACGAATGCGCCTCGGGTTCCCGCGCATGGATTCGAACCATGATTCGTGGATTCAAAGTCCACTGTCCTACCATTAGACGACACGGGAGCGGACGGGGTATGTACCACGACCTGGCCACAAGGGCACGACGACGGCACTTCCCCCGCTTGCGACGAGGACGAAGTGGATTCCGATTCGGGGTCGCAGTTTTGGCCTCCCAGCAAGGAGACGGTTGTGGCTACACTCGGGCGAAATGACGCGAGCTCCCACCACCGATTGTGAGGCCCGGCGATGAGTTCGCGACAGCTCGAATTGCCCGCGAGTTTGAAGCGACGTTTGCTTCATCTCCGGCAGCTGACCGGGACCCTGACGCCGCCGGAGTTACCGGCGGAGTCCGTTGCTGAAGTTGAGAGCACGCTGGGCATGACGCTGGGCGATCCCCTTCTTGCGCTCCTCGCAAATCGCGATGACGCGACGCTAAGTCGAGAGATCCGTCTTCGCAATCTCGCGTCTCACACCCGAGAGCTTCGCGACCTTGGTGGACCGCGAGGTCTTGTCGGCGTGGGACGTGACCCTGCAGGGGCGTACTTGATCGCCTGTCCCCTGATGGGTCTTTGGATTCACGAGATCGAGTTCGAGTCGGGCATCACGCGTCAGCGAACGACCCAGGAGTGGCTCGACGAGTTGATCGCGGCCGAGATCGAAAAGCTGCGCGACATCGAAAGCGACGAGAAGGCGCGCGTCTTCAAGGTCGTTGGGGAGGCTGAGGTCGACGCGTTTACGCCCGCGGTAGTGGTCGACGAGTCGCCGAAGGCCAAGGTGGAGCACCCCAAGTTCGGGGCGGGCGAAGTCATCCAGGAACTCGACGCAGGGTCCAAGCTCGTCATCCGCTTTGCGGACGGACAAACACGGACCCTGCTCGCACGCTTTGTGAAACGCGCCGGCGACGACTCCGAGCCTTAGTTCTTCTCGGTGTCTTCGAGGAGCCGCGCGACGCTTCCCTGAAGACCGACGACGAAGCGAGCGCCACTGGCAGCCATGGCTTCGAGGGTCTCGAGCTCACGCATTTTGAGGAGCTCCGGGTGATCGCGAAGCGCGGTGGCTTCTTCGATCTGGGACGCGAGACGAACGCGGTGCGTTTCGAGCTCTGCCTTGGCGCGCTCCCGCTGGGTTTCGAGCTTGAGCTGAAGACGCTCGCGCTCGGACTCCATCTTGCGACGGAGCGCGTCTTCCTCGGCGCGCGCCTTGAGCGCCTGCGCTTCGATCTGCTTGCGCGCCTGAAGAAGCTGGGCTTCGGCGCGCCGGTCGGTCTCGAGCACCTGATTCATGATCTGGCGGAGGTTGCCCGGGAAGACGAGGTCCTTCACGTCGGCGCGCAGGATTTCAACGCCGTAGCTTTGCGCGGCGTCGACCACGGTTTCACGAACTGCGTCTGAGATTTCGTTGCGGTCGCTCAGAATGGCGTCGAGCTCGCGGCCGGCAAGAAAGCGACGCGCGGCGAGCTGCACGTCCTCGTAGATGCGCGACTCGTAGTCGGCGACGTTGTGGAGCGCGGCTGCCGGATCCACGACGCGGAAGTACACGAGGACCGAAACACGAATGGCGACCTTGTCGCGGGTCAGAATTTCCTGGCCCTTGATCACGAGCGAACGCTGGCGGAGGTCGACGAGCTTGACCTCGCGTTCGGTGCTGTCGAAGAAGCCACGCTTGAGGTCGTGTTTTCCGGGTTGGAGCGCGTCTTTGAAGACGCCGTTTTCGTAGAGGAGGCCTACGAATGCGTTGGGAACAATGGTGTGCATGGAAAGACTCTGTGGGTGAGTAAAAAGGTCGGCGTCTACGCGATGAAGATGCGTAGTACGAGTAGCCCTGCGAAGGGCAGCTGGAGGAACGATCGTTCGGATCTCTTGGACGAGGAGAATCGCTCCAGCTCGCTACTTTCATGGGACGCCGGTGCGGTGAGGGAGAGTCGAACTCCCACTCCCAGGATGGGACTCTGGTGTCCTACCGTTGGACTACCACCGCGAGGCCGCCGTGTTGGAAGAAGAAGGAAAACACGACGGTAAAGAAAACGATTCGCGAACCGTCAGGCCGAGCCTAAGCCGTGGCGGTTCCGTTGAAGAACCAAGCCGCAGCCGAGGAAGAGCACTGCACGAGGGACGCGAGAGTTCGCTGGGTGAGTTCCAGCACGAGTGGCGCGCGTTGGCGCCGCCGAAACCAGCGGTGGTCTCAGCGAGACATCATCAGGACGAAACGCTTCGAGTCGAGTTGAGCGAGGCCCCAACAAGTTTCGTCTCCTTGGTCGTCAGGGCCGGAGGCGAGAAGGCACACGGGAGTGGGCTCGTAAGGCTCGATGCGTGCGGTTCCGTCCCCTGCTTGCACGAACCAGTCTCCTTCGGGGTTTCCACCTGTCATGAGTAGCGAATCCCCTCGCGAGATCGCCGCCCAATGCCACGGAAGCGGAGAGCTCTTTTTCCACGTCTCACCATCGGCACTCCACCAGAGCGTATGAGGATGGTTCGTGATGCCCACGAATCCGAGGTCGAGCGGGAAGAGTCGGATCAGTTGGAGGCTCTTGGCGCCAGCGATGGGGTGTTGTGTCCACTCGCCGCCCGAGTCTCGATGCCAGACCGTTCCTTTTCCGGCCACGGCGACTGCGGATGATGTCTGGGCGTTTGCGGCGAGGCTGCGAATCCGCGACCTCCCGCCGTTGAGGGTGCAATCCCATTCGCCGTTGACGAACTCGTACACCTTCCCGCCGACGATCCCGAACGCTCTCTTGTCGCCCAGGACGCATAGGTTCTCCAACCCCGCATCGAGGGTTTTCGTCCACGAGCGCCAGCCGTCTTCGCTGTAAAAGGTCCCGGCCGATGTGGAAGCATGATTTCCGGCGCCGCTACGGCCTTTGCCGGGAAGTTCGACGACGGTCCAGGTGCGACCGCCGTCGCGACTGAGCTGATTGTCTTCGCCCAAGGAAAGAAGCTCCGCAGGCGCGAATACGCTCAACGCATTCATTCGCTTCGTTTCGGAGAGGACTGTCCAGGTTGATAGGCCTTTGAGCGTTTCGAGCGTCGCGGTCATCGACGCGTGGGTAACACTCTGCGCTTCTGGTAGCAACGAGGCCGCCGTGTTGGGAACTGAAGGCCGAGGCCGCGGTGTTGGGGAAGAGAAGGAATCATGACCCCAACAAGAACGAACCGGCCAGCTGCCACGCCGAGGCGCAGCAGTGGCAGTACAGAACACACACACGTTGGTGGTGTTGGCGCGACGAGAGGGGATCGAACCCACGTCTCAGGAGTGGCGCTCCCGTGTCTTACCAGTTGGACGATCGTCGCATTGAGGAGCCCCTAACGGGACCCCGAAAAATCGGAGCGGATGAGGTGTCCGCCCCTGCAGCCGCACGTGCTCCGACGCCGCCGTCGAAGGAGCAAGCCGCGTGTTGTGTTCGCCAATGTCAGCCAGCGAACACCGCTTGATGGAGGAAGGTGGAGGTATCGATCCCCACGCCCGAGTTACGGGACGCGCACTGTTTTCGAAACAGGCTTGGTCACCTGACCAATTCACCTTCCGATGTGGTTGTGGTTGTGGTTGTGGTTGTGGTTGTGGTTGTGGTTGTGGTTGTGGTTGTGGTTGTGGTTGTGGTTTGTGTTCTTGTGGCTGCCACTGGCGGGGCTCGGCGAGGACTGAGACCGGCCGTCTTTGCACGACCGTTGTGTTTGCCTCTTCGAGTCGCTCTCGGAGCCTCGCGGTATCGATCCCCACGCCCGGATAACGGGACGCGCACTGTTTTCGAAACAGGCTTGGTCACCTGACCAATTCACCTTCCGAGGTGGTTGTGGTTGTGGTTGTGGTTGTGGTTTGTGGTTTGTGGTTTGTGATCGTTGCTGCCACTGGGCGGCTCGGCGAGGACTGAGACCGGCCGTCTTTGCACGGACGTTGTGTTTGCCTCTTCGAATCGCTCTCGGAGCCTCGCGATCAACGCGAGTGTTCTTCAAGCATCGTGAGCGTTGCTTGCGGGATTCCGACTTCGCCAGCCCAGCCTCGCGCTTCGCGGGCATCGAGCGAAAGCGCGAGCCTGAGATCGTTCAAGGCATCAGACCTTCTCTTGAGCGCGAAGTTCGATTTTGCTCGATACACGAGCGCCCTGCAGTAGTGAGGTTTGACGTTCAGTGCTGCAGACAGATCTTCGAGTGCGCGAAGGTAGTCGCCCAACTCGTGAATGAGCTTTTCCGCGTAGTGTGAAGGAGAAAGCGTCGACCGGGTCGAGGGCGAGCGCACGATCGAAATCGTCGATCGCGGCTATCAAATCGCTCACCAGGTAGCGAGCGTGACCCCTCTGGGCGAAGACCCAAGCTCGGGGCCGGAGCGTCAGCGAGCGCGTAAGGTCCGCGACAGCTTCGTGAAGTGGGCCGCGAAGAACACGAAAGCTGCCTCGACGAGCGAGGAACTCCGCGTTGTCTGGGTCAAGGAGAAGGGCGTGATCAAAATCGCGACGAGCTGCGTCGAAGTCACCAAGGTCTTCATTCGTCCGCGCGCGCTCCAGAACGGTCCATGCATCGACCCACAGGTGGATGCTCCGGTCGAGATCTTCCAGTGCCGCGTGGAGGCTTCCGTCGATGCGGTAGGCCTCCCCTCGCAGGGCGAAGACGTAGGCAACCTCGTCGTCGATCTGAACGGCTCTTGTGAGCGAGGCAATCGCCGCCTGCACATCGCCCATTCCCAAGTAGATTTCGCCTTGGAGAGAATGAGCGACCGAATCCGTCGGATCGTTCGTGAGCAGCTCGGTGACGACGCGTAGTGCCTCGGCGTGTTTTCCGCGCGTCCGCAGTTCTTCAGCGTCGTCGAGTGTGCCCATTGTGCGCGCGAACCGTCGCGCTACGTTACGCAGCTGTCGGTCGACGCCTTCCTTCAATGAAACACCAGGAGAGAATCGAACCCTGGTTCAGGCGGCAGAGAGCGGAGGAATCGAACCCCACGCCGGTCGCCCGGACGCGTTCCGTGTTCAAAACGGACTCGAACGCCAGATCGAATCGCTCTCCATTTGGCACGCCGGGAGAGAATCGAACTCTCAGACAGGCTGATTTGGAGTCAACCCCGCTCAACTCAGAGCTCCGACGTATGTTGGTGGACGCGTTTGCGAAAACGTGTCCTGACGCGCGTTCGGGTGAGGCTCGGCCCGACCCAAACGTGTCCTGACGTGCGTTCGGGTGAGGCTCGGCCAAACCAAAACGTGTCCTGATGCGCGTTTGGGTGAGGCTCGGCCAAACCAAAACGTGTCGTTTCATCGAGGCGTCGAGATGTCCATCGAAGACGATCTCGGAGCCTCGCAGTGGAAGATGGAGGTATCGATCCCCACGCCCGGTAACGGGTCGCACGCTGGTTAGCAGCCAGGCCTGAGCCCTGCTCAGTTCATCTTCCGAACGTCCCGGTGACTGCCGGGACGAAGTTCAAGTCCTTTTGGCGGAAGTGGAGGGAGTCGAACCCCACGCCGTTGCCGGACGCACACCCGCTTCCAACGGGGTCTGACACCGTGCCAGTTCCACTTCCAGAGGCACCTCCGAAGAGGTGCGTTGTACGACCGTTAGTCGAGGAGATCGCCCCAGATCCCGCGCTGGTAGTCGCGGAGCCGGATGCGCCGACCCGTTCGGTGGTCCGTCACCCAGTCGTCCTGGGCGCGAATCGTCCGAACTTTGTCGCCTCGCATGCCTGTGCCCACCATCGCTTTTCGCGCAGCGGCACGTTTCGAGTGTTTCGCGCTTTCGCGCTCTTCGCGCAATCGCGCCTGAAGCGTTCGCAAGGCCGTGACCTTGTTGTACGCCTGGCTTCGGCCGCTTGCGATGCGAACCGTTAGCCCGGTCGGAAGATGCGTCAGGCGAACGCCGCTGTCGGTCTTGTTACGATGCTGACCGCCAGCGCCGGAGCCTCGAAACGTCTCCCAGCGAAGCTTCGACATGTCGATCGCGTCTTTGCCGGGCGCGGCTTCGATGAATACCGCGACGGTAACCGTCGAAGTATGAACGCGCTTCCGTTTGTCGTTCGGCGGGATGCGCTGCCAGCGATGGCCGCCTGCTTCGCGTGAAAAACAGTCCCAGCTTCCTTCGCCGGTCACACGAAAGCTCATGAACCCCGCTCGGGATTCCACGAGCTCGGCGTCAAAGACGTCCCGTGCCGCCTTGCGTCGCGCGATACACGCGGATGCGCTTCAGGTAGATGGAGAACTGTTTCTCCACGAGGCGTTTGGCGTCGTCGCCACCTTCGCCCGCGCGGAGTTCGACAAGAACACTTTGCATGACTCCGCTCCTTTCAGGAACAGACCATCGGTAGCCATGCCGCGATCGGTCCGCAACCCTCTTTGGCGCGGGCAAGGGCACGGGCACGGGCACGGGCACGATCGACCGGCCGACGAAGTAGCGAAACCCGGAACGGTTCGAAGGACGGAAGCGAGCGTCAGCGAGCCAAGCGTTTGAGCGTTCCCCACGTGCGGCAACCGACTGCCGGCTGGCGAGTGACGAGCGCTTCGAACAGAGGGAGCGAAGCGCGACCCCCGCGGCAAACGGCTGCCGGCGAGCGAGGAAGCGAAACCGAATCGGTCAAAACGACGGAAGCAAGCGAGCGTCAGCGAGCCAAGCGTTTGAACGTTCCCGGCTTGCGGTAAACGACTGCCGGCCAGCGAGGAAGCGAAACCGAATCGGTCAAAATGACGGAAGCAAGCGA